>JAYVLQ010000119.1:0-101868 GCA_043759355.1 Kofleriaceae bacterium | reverse complement strand
GCGTTCCGCAACGGGCGCTGGCGCGAGGCGCAGGGCTACCTCGAGGCAGGGCTCACGATCTTGCGCGAGCACGGCACGGGCGTGCGCTGGGAGATCGATATCGCCGAGAGCTACTGGCTGCAAAGCCTGTTCTATCTCGGCGAGTGGCGCGAGCTCGCGCGGCAAGGCCAGCTGCTGCTGCGCGAAGCGATCGATCGCGGCGACATCGTCGCTCAGCTCGGCATTCGCACGGGCACGTGCAACCTGATGTGGCTGCTCGCGGGCCGCGCTGCCGAGAGCCGCACGCAGCTCGATGCCGCGACCGCCGCCCTGCCGTCAGGGTTCGCGTTGCCGAATGTCCTCGCGACAGTTGCAGCGTGCAACATCGCGCTTTATCGCGATGATCCTGCCGCGGCCGCCGCTCTGCTCGCGATCGAGTGGCCGAAGATCGAGAAGCTCGGCGTGCTCCGGTTCCAGCACCTGCGGATCGAGCTCGTGCACCTGCGCGCGCGGGTCGCACTCGCCGATCGCGACCTCACGCTCGAGGTTCGCGTCGCGCGCGGGCTCGCGGCGAGCGAGGAGCTGATGAACGAAGGAGCACCCTGGGCAGTTGGCCTCGGGCTCTTGGTCCATGCCTCGGCGCTCGCGTTACGCGGTTCGACCAGTGCGGCTATCGCTGCGTTGATGGCCGCGGAGGAGCAGCTCGGCCTCACCGAGATGACGGGTTGGCTCCAGCTGGCCCGGGTCCGGCGCGGCACGCTCGAGGGCGGGCAGGGGAGCCAGGTTCGGGCGGCCGCGGCACTCGATGCGCTTCGTGATCTTGGGGTAGCGGATCCGGACCGGCTGGTTGATGTTCTCGTGCCCTGGCAGGCCTGACCGCGCGGGCAACCTGGGTTAAATTCCAGGTTGGGCGTCGATCCGTGGAGGTCGATGTCTCGTATATGTAGGCAGCCGGCACCCGCCGGAACGAGGAACCAGCGTGTCAGACATTGCCCAGCACATCGCAGTTTCGCAGCGTGTCGAGATCGAGGACCTCGATTGGGAGCTCGCGCGTAAGCACGGTCTCTCGGACAAAGAGGTCGAGAGCCTGATGTTCTTCGCGGACATCGAGAGCCAGACCGTCTACTACTTCCTCGAAGTCGCGAAGTTGCAGGTCGCGCGTGATCCGGAGCTGCTGACGTTCCTCACGATGTGGAACTACGAGGAGTACTTCCACTCGCACGCGATCACGCGAATCATGCAGGAGTGCGGCGTGAAGGTCGAAAACGCGACCGATCGCTCGACCAAGGTCCGGACCGGCGCTCGCTTCAAGGCGAAGTTCGAAGACTTCGTGCAGAGCTTGATGGCGAAGTTCACGCCGAAGCGCTTCGTCGCGCTGTGGATGTTCTGGGGCGCGCTCCAGGAGTGCCTCACGATGCAGGCCTACGAAGAGGTCATCAAGTCGACGCAGAACCCGGTGCTCGCCGAGATGTTTCGCCGGATCGCGAAGCAGGAGCGCCGTCACTTCGCGTACTACTTCAACCAGGCCCGCGAGCGCCTGGAAAACAATCCGCAGAACCAGAAGTTCGTCCGGTACATCGTCAACAAGTTCTACGCGCCCGTCGGTGGTGGCGTGAAGACCGATGCCGAAGCCGCAGGCCTTGTCGCGAAGCTGTTCCCGGGCGAGCGGATCTACGAAGTGATGCAGTACATCGAGCGCCGCATGGCGCAACTGCCGGGCATGACCGGCCTGACCGCGTGCTCGGATTGGGCGGAGAAGATCCAGCCCATCCTTCCCGAAGCGATTCGTTCGGCTCGTCCCGAGATCATTGGCGAGCACAAGAACGCTGCGGCGGCGGCCTAGAACGCGTAACCCACGCGGAAGTAGCCGACCGGCGCCGGTTCAGCGGAGGAGTACGAGTCCATCTGCGAGCCGCTGATCGGCTTGGCCGCACCGAATGCGGCCGAGACGTTGAGCCCCGAGTCGAACATCCAGGCCCACCCGAACATCACTTCGGGACCTGCCCAGGTCCGGGTCGAGGCAGACGACGTGCTGCCATACGCGCAGTCGGAGCAGCTTCCGTAGTTCACGCCGTTGTCGCCCTGAATCACGAGGCCGGCCTCGAGGAATGGTCCCGAGAACGTGCGCCTGAAATAGATCGGCAGCGTCGCGGCGAGCGAGTAGCCCGACTGGTGGTCGGTGCTGTAGCCGCTGACCTCGACCGAGACCGCGATGTTCTGCGACAGCGCATGCTGCCCGGCGATCTGGTAATAGCCGAACATCCACGCGAGCGGATCGGACTGGATGTTGTTCTTCTTGGACGCGATCAAGTAGGCGTTGCGCTCGCCGACCGGAACGATCGAGCCGTTGATGTGCGAGACGTTGTTCCAGTCTTCGTTGTGCGGCGCGGCGTCGGCGACGGGTGCGGCTTGCGGCGCGCCCGGAGGCGAGAGTTGCGAGAGCTGCGGTGTGCTCGCTTGCGGCTGACCGCTGTTGTTCACGACCACGGGCGCATTCGGCGTGATGACGACGAGGGTCTGCACGGTGGTGGTCTGCGTGGCCGGCGCAGCATCGTCGTCGGCGAGTGCCGGAGCAGCTAGAGCGAGCAGGGTGGCAGCGACAACGGCGCGATTCATCATGTTGGGTCCCCAAAGCAGATCTGATGCCAGCTCCTCTGCAAGGTCGGACCACTGCGGATAAGTCCGCGTCCCGCTTCGAGGTGCCAGGTTCTGCAGGCCCCCCTCCGCGTAGCTCGGCAGAGGGTAGTTGATGGGTTTCGCGCGATTCCTGACATTGCTGTCGCGATTCAAGCGTCAGGTGTTGGGCTGACACGTCAGCCGCATCGCGCCGCGCCGCGCGTGACACCGAGCTGCTCGCGGACTTCGATCAATCTTGGACACCGCCAGGCGACAGCGCCGGCACCAAGGCGGTCCCGGGAAGCACCATCGATTTAAACACTTGAGCCTGGATCGGCTTGCACTCCCGAACCCCCTTCCTTATAAAGCCCGCGTTAAGTAACGCGAGGGGACCGACCTCGCTTAACCGAGGAACCGACATGACGTCCTTCTTGCTCAAAGCTGCTGAAGAAGCCGCCGCCAATCCCGGCGCCACGGCTCGCCCCCATAGCGAAGCGCAACTCGCGCTCCCGGACCTGACCCAACTGAAGTTCCTGGGCATGAACGGCCGGGTGCTGTTGATGCTCGGACTCATCGTCTGCGGCATCGGCTTTGCCTTCGGTCTCTACAAGTACCAGAAGCTCAAAAACCTTCCGGTTCACAAGGCCATGCTCGAGATCAGCGAGCTGATCTACGGCACGTGCAAGACGTACCTCAAGACCCAGGCGAAGTTCATCTTCCAGCTCTGGATCCTGATCGCCGCCGTCATCGTGATCTACTTCGCGGTCCTCGAGAAGGTCCCGGTCGGCAAGGTCGTCGCGATCGCTGGTTTCTCGGTGGTCGGTATTCTCGGCAGTTCGCTCGTCGCGTTCTTCGGTATTCGCGTCAACACGTTCGCGAACTCGCGCACGGCGTTCGCGTCGCTCCGCGGCAAGCCCTACAACACTTACTCGATCCCGATGGAAGCCGGCATGAGCATCGGCACGGTGCTCATCGCGACCGAGCTGATCCTCATGCTCGGCATCATGTGCTTTCTCCCGGGCGACTACGCGGGCCCGTGCTTCATCGGCTTCGCGGTCGGTGAATCGCTCGGCGCTGCAGCCCTCCGCATCGCGGGCGGTATCTTCACGAAGATCGCCGACATCGGTTCGGATCTCATGAAGATCGTCTTCAACATCAAAGAAGACGACGCGCGCAACCCCGGCGTCATCGCCGACTGCACCGGTGACAACGCTGGTGACTCCGTCGGCCCGACGGCTGACGGCTTCGAGACCTACGGCGTCACGGGCGTCGCGCTCATCACGTTCATCCTCGTCGCACTCCCGAACATCCCGGGCATCGGTCCTCTCGTCACTCAAGCGGGTCCGAACTTTGGCCACATGGCGGACCGCGGTGAGTTCCTCCAGATCGTACTCCTCGTGTGGCTGTTCGCGATTCGCATCGTGATGATCCTCGCATCGGTCGGCAGCTACCTCATCAACGAGGCGATCACCTCGGCGCGCTTCAAGAACGCCGACCACATGGACTACGAGCAGCCGCTCACCCAGCTCGTGTGGCTCACGTCGATCGTCTCGGTCGCGCTCACGTTCGTGGTCTCGTACGCGCTCATCGGTCAGGGCGAGGCGACGCTGCCGAACGGCCTGTGGTGGAAGCTCTCGACGATCATCTCGTGCGGCACGCTCGCCGGCGCGATCATCCCGGAGCTCGTCAAGGTCTTCACCTCGGTCAACTCGGGCCACGTGCGCGAGGTCGTCACGGCCTCGGATGAAGGCGGCCCGTCGCTCAACATCCTCGCCGGTCTCACGGCCGGTAACTTCTCGGCGTACTGGATGGGGCTCACGATCGCGGCGCTGATGGCGATCGCGTATGCGGTCTCGTCGATGCACTTCATGTTGCCGAACGGTGGCGACACGCACGGCCTCGGAGCGTTCGGTTACGAGCTGTTTCGCGCGAACCAGGACGCTGGCCTCGGCATGAACGAGTTCGCCTGCAACGCCGCTGCCACGGTGTTCTCGTTCGGCCTCGTCGCCTTCGGCTTCCTCGGCATGGGCCCGGTCACGATCGCGGTCGACTCGTATGGTCCGGTCACGGACAACGCGCAGTCGGTCTACGAGCTCTCGCTGATCGAGTCGATTCCGAACATCGAGGAAGAGATCGAGAAGGACTTCAAGTTCAAGCCGGACTTCACCAAGGCGAAGGGCTTCCTCGAGGAGAATGACGGCGCCGGTAACACGTTCAAGGCGACCGCGAAGCCGGTGCTCATCGGCACCGCCGTCGTCGGCGCCACCACGATGATCTTCGCGCTCATCGTGCTCATCACGAACGGTCTCCAGCCCGACCTCATCAACAAGCTCTCGATGATCCACCCGCCGTTCCTCCTCGGCCTCGTGGTCGGTGGCGCCATCATCTACTGGTTCACCGGCGCGTCGACCCAGGCGGTCTCGACCGGTGCGTATCGCGCGGTCGAGTTTATCAAGAAGAACATCAAGCTCGATGTCGAAGGCCCGCCGAAGGCCTCGGTCGAGGACTCCAACAAGGTCGTCGAAATCTGCACGCTCTACGCGCAGAAGGGCATGACCAATATCTTCATGGTGGTGTTCTTCTCGACCCTCGGCTTCGCGTGCCTCGATCCGTACTTCTTCATCGGCTACCTGATCTCGATGGCGCTGTTCGGCCTCTACCAGGCGATCTTCATGGCGAACGCCGGTGGCGCCTGGGACAACGCGAAGAAGATCGTCGAGACCGAGCTCCACGCGAAGGGCACGCCCCTCCACGATGCGAGCATCGTCGGTGACACGGTTGGCGATCCCTTCAAGGACACCTCGTCGGTCGCGCTCAACCCGGTGATCAAGTTCACCACGCTGTTCGGCGTCCTCGCCGTCGGCCTGGCGATCCAGCTCACCGAGCACGGTCACTCGGACGTCAAGTACGTCATCTCGGGCGTCTCGCTCGTGATCTCCTTCTTCTTCGCCCACCGCTCGTTCTACGGAATGCGCATCGGCGGCGGCAAGAAGACCGTGAGCAGCCAGGAAGCGAAGAAGGCCGCGTAAGCGGACGCTTCTAGCTCAGCTGCGAAAGGGCCCATCTCGGGGCCTTTTTTAGTTTCGGCGGAACGTGTAGCGACACTTCGCTGGTGCTCCGTGATGCGCGTGCCCCAGCGCGAGCCCGCGTAACCCCGCGAGACCCGGTGCGCTGATCCCCGACGTCCGCCGGTCGAGACAAAACGGCAGGCTTCGCGGTACGACCGGCGCATGTCTGACGTTGTTCGCGCGGCCCGCGGTTCCGAGCTGTCGTGCAAAGGCTGGCCGCAAGAGGCGGCGCTTCGCATGTTGATGAACAACCTCGATCCGGAGGTCGCCGAGCGACCGGAGGATCTCGTCGTCTACGGCGGCACCGGCAAGGCCGCGCGCAGCTGGCCCGACTATCACGCGATCGTGCGCGAGCTTCGTCGGCTCGAACATGACGAAACATTGCTGGTCCAATCGGGCCGCCCTGTCGGCGTGTTTCGTACGCACGACGAAGCACCGCGCGTGTTGATCGCGAACTCCAACCTCGTCGGCAAGTGGGCGAACTGGGAGCACTTCCGCGAGCTCGAGCAGAAGGGTTTGATGATGTACGGCCAGATGACCGCGGGGTCGTGGATCTACATCGGCTCGCAGGGCATCGTGCAGGGCACGTTCGAGACCTTCGCCGCCGCGGGCAAGACGCACTTCAACTCCGATCTCGCGGGGCGCTTCGTCCTGTCGGGCGGGCTCGGCGGCATGGGCGGTGCGCAACCTCTCGCGGCCACGATGGCGGGCGCGGTGTTTCTTGGCGTCGAGATCGATCCGACGCGCGTGCAACGCCGCCTCGAGACGCGCTACCTCGACGAGCTCGCGCCGGATCTCGGCACCGCGCTCGCGCGGGTTGCCGAGTGTGTCAAACGCAAAGAGGCGCGTTCGATCGCCGTGGTCGGGAACGCGGCGGATATCTACGCCGAGCTCGTTCGCCGCGGCGTGACGCCCGACCTCGTCACCGATCAGACCTCGGCACACGATCCACTCGTCGGCTACATCCCGCAGGGCCTGGATCTCGCGCAAGCGGCCCGACTTCGCACGAGCAACCCCGAGGAGTACGTCAAGCGCTCGCGTGCATCGATGGCCGTCCAGGTCCAGGCGATGTACGCGATGAAGCAAGCCGGCTCGCACGTGTTCGATTACGGCAACAACCTGCGCGCGCAGGCCGAGCTCGGCGGTTGCCCTCCAGAGATCGCGAACTCGTATCGCGGCTTCGTGCCGGAATACATCCGCCCGCTGTTCTGCGAGGGCAAGGGACCCTTCCGCTGGGCCGCGCTGTCCGGAGACCCGGAGGATATCCGGGTCACCGATGCCGCCGTGCTCGACGAGATCAAAGACGATCCGATGCTGCATCGCTGGATGAAGCTCGCGCAGGAGAAGATCGCGTTTCAGGGTCTCCCCGCACGGATCTGCTGGCTCGGCTACGGGCAGCGCCATCGCGTCGGGTTGCGCTTCAACGAGCTCGTGCGCACCGGTAAGGTCAAGGCGCCGATCGTGATCGGTCGCGATCATCTCGATTGCGGATCCGTCGCATCGCCGAATCGCGAGACCGAAGCGATGAAGGACGGCAGCGATGCGGTCGCCGACTGGGCGATCCTCAACGCGCTGATCAACACCGCGTCCGGTGCGACGTGGGTCTCGTTCCATCACGGCGGCGGCGTCGGCATCGGCTACTCGTTGCACGCCGGCATGGTCGTGGTCGCCGATGGCACGCCCCGCGCGGCGCGCTGTCTCGAGCGGGTGCTGACTTGCGATCCGGGCATGGGTATCATCCGGCATGTCGACGCCGGCTACGACGAAGCGATTCGCGCGGCGGACGAACGAGGCGTCGTGATTCCTCGTCGGCGATGATCTGCGCTACGGTGCGGCGTGACCTCGACGCTGCTCCGCAACGCTCGCGTGATGACCTGCGATCCGGATCGTCCGGGGCTCGGGGTGATCGAGCGCGGATCGGTCGCCTTACGCGATGGCCGGATCGAGTGGGTCGGCGAGGGCAACGCGGCCGATTTTCGTGCCGAGCTCGAGCTCGACGCCAAGGGCGCGCTCGTCACGCCCGGGTTGATCGATTGCCACACCCACGCGGTGTTCGGCGGCGACCGCGGTGCGGAGTTCGAGATGCGCGCGGCCGGCAACACCTATCAGGACATCGCAGCTGCCGGTGGGGGCATCAACGCGACGCTCGGTCCCACCCGCGTGGGGCTCGAGAACGGCGAGCTCGAACGGCAGCTCGTCGCGCGGCTCGCGGTCATGCTGCGTGGCGGCTCGACGACGATCGAGATCAAGACCGGTTACGCGCTCACGACCGACGGCGAGCTCGGCCTCCTGCGCACGATCGACAACGCGGCCGGGCGCACGCCAGCGCGCTTGATCCCGACGCTGCTCGCGCACCTCGTGCCGCCGGACCGGCAGGCCGATCGCGGCGTGTTCGTGAAGGAGATTTGTGACGAGTGGATTCCGCAGGCGACCGCCGCGCAGGCGGTCGACGTGTGGTGCGAGGACGCCGCATTCACGATCGCCGAGACCCGCCAGATCCTCGCTGCGGCAACACGTGCGGGCAAAGCGGTGCGCGGCCATGTCGGCCAGCTCTCGGATGTCGGCGGGGTAGAGGTGTTCGCGCAGTTCGGCGCGCGCTCGGTCGATCACCTCGAGTTCGTCAGCGACGAGGCGATCCACAAGCTTGCCGATGCCGGCACGGTCGCCGTGATGCTGCCCGGGGCGTGCGTGCAGTTGCGCCTCCCGGTGCCGCCGGTCGCGAAGCTGCGCGCGGCGCACGTGGCGATGGCGATCGCGACCGATCTCAATCCGGGGACGAGCTGGAGCGAGCACCTGCCGCTGCAGATGTGGCTCGCGACCACGCACTTTCAGATGACGATCGAAGAAGCGTGGCTCGGGGTCACCCGTCACGCCGCGCGTGTACTCGCTCTGGGTGACGTCGGTGCGATCGTCAAGGGCGCGCGCGCCGACCTCGTGCTGTGGCGCTGCGACCGTCCCGTCGACGTGTGCTACCGGATGGGCCCGTCGCTTGTCGACCGCGTGATCGTGGCCGGTCAGCTCGTCGACTAACCCATGCGCTAGCGACCACGTAGCGAATCGCGTTACAGGGCGACGCCGGCGGCGCGCACGGTCGCGAGCAGTGTGCCGTCGTCGATCAGTGCGCGGACCGCGACGATGTCGGGCGAGAGCGGGCGATCGACCATCATCGGCGACACCTTCGCGCGGATCGCGGCGTGAACCGCTTCGAGCGGCTTCGTCGTCGAGAGCGGGCGACGGAGGTCCATGCCTTGGGCCGCGCACAACAGCTCGATCGCGAGCACGTTACGCACGTGGTCGTGGATCATCGCGAGCTTGATCGCGGCGGTCGCACCCATCGAGACGTGATCCTCGCGGCCGGCGCTCGAGGGGATCGAATCGACGGAGGCTGGATGCGCGAGGATCTTGTTCTCGGAGACGAGGGCCGCGGCTGTGACCTGCGCGATCATGAAGCCGGAGTTGAGGCCGCTGTCGGGAGCGAGGAACGGTGGCAAGCCCGAGGACAACTGCGGGTTGACGAGCTGCTCGACACGGCGCTCGCTGATGTTAGCGAGCTCCGCGATCGCCATCGCGGCGGCGTCGAGTGCGAGCGCGACCGGCTGGCCATGGAAGTTGCCACCGCTGATCATCTCGCCGGTGTCGACGAACACGAGCGGGTTGTCGGTCGAGCTCGACGCTTCGCGCTCGAGCACCTGTCGCGCGAAGGCGAGCACGTCGCGGCTCGCGCCGTGGACCTGCGGCATGCAGCGCAGCGAGTACGGGTCCTGGACCTTGCCGCAATCCCTGTGGGAGTCCGCGATCGGTGAATCGCTGAGCATCGCGCGGAGGCCCGCTGCGACGAGGATCTGGCCCGGATGCGGGCGCGCGCCGACTACGCGCGCGTCGAATGCGCGGGCGGTGCCCTTCAGCGCTTCGAGCGACATCGCACCAGCGAGATCCGCGATCCGCGCGGTGTCGTCGGCGTCGAGGATCGTGAGCCCGCCGAGCGAGGTCATGTGCTGCGTACCGTTGAGGAGCGTGAGCCCTTCCTTGGCTTCGAGCAGCAGCGCGGGGATGCCGGCCGCGGCGAGCGCATCGCTAGCGGGCATCGTCTCGCCGCGGTACTCCGCGAAGCCTTCGCCGATCATGCCGAGCGCGAGATGGGCGAGCGGCGCGAGGTCACCGCTGGCGCCGACCGAGCCGCGCGTCGGGATCACGGGATGAACGCCGGCGTTCAACAACTCGCACAGCCGCTCGCAACAGAGCGGGCGGGCGCCGCTGCGACCGGTCGCGAGCACTGCGGCGCGGAGCAACATCATGCCGCGGACGGCCTCGCGGGGGAGCGGCGCGCCCACCCCGGCCGCGTGGGAACGGACGAGGTTTTGTTGGAGACGCTCGACCTGCGCGGCGCTGATCCGGACCTCGGCAAGTGCGCCGAACCCGGTGTTCACGCCGTAGACCGCGGGGGCCGCATCGCCACCTGCGACGACTTCGTCGACCACGGCGCGAGATGCCTCCATCCGTGAGCGGGCTTCCGAGCCGATCTCCACCCTCGCACGACCCCGGGCGACCTCACCGAGGGCCTCGAGGGTCAGGTCATCATCTCCGAGCCGAAACACAGCCGTTTGGACGTGGGCCATTGTGTGGGCGGTATGTACCACTTTGGCAGCCCAAATCCTCGATATGTCAGTCCCTCGCGTTGACACACAACGCCACCAATGGTGATCCTTTTGATGGTTGGGAACGCCACCCGAAGATGAGGCGGGACGGGCGGCGGACGCGTCGTCAGACGCGACTGTCGAACCGGCCCCAGACGCAGATCGGAGCCAGCGCGCGAGTGCGCTTGCCGCTCGGATCGATGCGTTCATGGTAGACGACTCCGAGGTCGCCGATGCCAGCGCGACCGTTCAGATGGAGCCCGCGACCAGCCCGAGCCCGGACGAGAGCTCGGACGAATTCGATGTTTCGGTCGACATCGACGACATCGAGCTCGTCGATTCCACCACCGCGATCTCGTCGCCGGTCGGCTCGGCGATGCCGCGCGCGATCCTGCCGCCGATGGTGAGGCCGCCACTGTCCGGGCGGCGTCCCCCGCCACCACCCCGCGGCATCGTGGCGATTCCGCCGCGACCGGGCATGCCGTCGCTCGGCACGCCGCCCTCGATCCCGATGCCGCGCCCGACCGCCGTGATCTCGGTGCCCACGCGTCCGCCCGCACCGAGCCTCTCTTCGAATGTCGCGTCGGCCGATTCGATCACGATGGCGGCTTCACCGCCGCCTTCGCCGCGCACGAAGACCGGCGAGCGCGTCGCAATCGATCGCGTATTGCCCGATCGCGCCCGTCGGCCATCCGCGCCACCGCTCGTCCCCGGATCGATCTTGCGCGAGGCGATGGCCGAGCAGGGCGACGACTACACTGGTGGTGACCTCGGCGTTGGCGATGGCGGCGTCGAAGTCGGCACGCTCAAACCAAACATCGTGATCGAGCAGCCGCTCGAGGCGCAGCTCGAGCATCCGACCGTCGTCGACAAGGCGATCGAAGGCCTCGGCGATGCCGGGGGCGAAGTACGCGCCGAAGCGATGGCGCAAGAGCTCGAGGCGCTCGTGCTCGCAAATCCAACCGCCGCCGCGAGCCTCGCTTACGAGCTCGGCGAGCTCTACGAGCGCCGGCTCGCCGACGAAGCGCGTGCGGTCAAGGCATTCGGTCGGTCGCTCGGCCTCGATCCCTCGCTGCGCCCGAACCTGTGGGCGATCCGGCGCGTGTTCTATCGCCGCGCGCTGTGGCCGAACCTCGCGAAGCTGATCGACGCCGAGGTCGGGTACGCCCGCGACGACTACGAGCGCGCGGATCTGTTGCTCGAGAAGGCGCGGATCTCGGCGTACCGGATGAACGAGCTCGACGAAGCGCGGACCGCGCTCGACGAGGCTGTGCGGATCGCACCGGCCCATCAAGGCGCGTTGCTCGAGCTCGAGCGCGTCGTCGCGAAGACCGGTGATGCGGTCGCATTACTCGACGTGTGGGAGCTGCTCGCCGAAGCGGTCGAGCACCCCGCCCGCAAGATCGCGTACTGGCTCGAGGTCGGTCGCGGCGCGGGGCGTGCCGCCGATATCGAGCGTGCGCAGACCGCGTTCGGTAAGGCCGCCGAGCTGGCGGGCGCTACGAGCACGGCGGAACGCGTTGCACGCGAGCGGCTTCGCGCCATCGAAGACGCGGGCACACCGGCCGATGTCTCGACCGCGATCGACGGGCTCGCGACCGTGCTGCTCGCTGCGTTCGGTCCAGCTGGTCCGGGCAGCGAAGCGGGCAACGCGGGCGCGCCCGAGCGCAGCGATCGCGCGACGCTGCTCCGGCTCGAGCTCGTCGCGTTGCGCCGCCGCCAAGCGCAGCTCGTACGCGCCGACGCGCCCGCCAAGGCGTGGGACCTGCTGCAGCAAGCGAGTGCGCTCGCGCCCGGCGAATCGATCGTGCTCTCGGATCTCACCGAGCTCGCCGAGGAGCTGGGCCGTTACGACGACCTTGCCGAGCTCGTGCAGAGCTGGCAGGCGGTCGAAGCCGATCCGTCGCGCGGCCTTGCGCTCTCGATCCGGCGCGCAGATGCCTTGCTGCGTGGTGGTCAGCGCGAGGCCGCACGCGCGTTGCTCGCCTCGCTCGAAGCGACCGCGCCTGGCTTCGTTGTCCTCGCATCGGCGGCCGAGCGCGACGCTCTCTCTCGGGGCGATGCCGGTGAACTCGCGAAAGTCTACCTCGCGGCGGCGAACGCAAGCCTCCTCGGCACGTGGCTCGGACCCGGGCAGCCATCGCGACCCGATCCCGAGGCGGCCGCCGCGCTCTACATCCAAGCCGCCGAGCTGACCGCCTACGGCAGCGCGGGCGCGGACGCGTTCGATGGCGCGCGAGAAGCGCTCGGTAAGGCACTCGAAGCGGTGCCGCACCATCCGGGCGCGCTCGAAGCGCTGATCGAGCTCGAGGATTCGTTCGGTCAAGTGGAGACCGCGCTCGGCCGATTGCGCGAAGCCGCGGCCGCCGCGCAGCCGGATGCAAAGCGTCCGATCCTCGAGCGCGCGATCCGGCTCGCACGCGGTCACGGCGATCTCGAATCGGTGCTCGCCTTCGAGGGCGAGCTCGTCGTCTTGGTGCCGACCGAGCTCGCCCTCAAGTGGCGGCTCGAGGCGACGCTGTCGCAGCTCGGTAAAGATGACGAACGCGCCGAGCTGCTCGTCGCGATCGCGTCGGAAGAGGCCGAAGCCGGCCGGCGTGGCACCGCGCTGTTCGCCGCCGCGCGCTTGCGCGAGCGGGCAGGTGCGGTCGAGGCCGCGACCGAGCTCTACCGCCAGGTCCTCGCGGTGTGGCCCGAGGATACGTTCGCGCGCGAGTCGCTCGTGGACCTCCTGCGCGCACAAGAGCGCTGGCCCGAGCTCGTCACCGAACGGCGCAACGAGGCGCGGGGCTTGCCCGATGGCCCGGCCGCGCGCCGCGCGCTGCGTGAAGCCGCGTGGGTGCTCGAGGTCAGGCTCGACGACACCGCGCAAGCCGCGCAGGTCTACGATGATTGGCTCGGGCGAATCTCCGATGATCGAGCCGCGCTTGAAGGTCAGGCGCGGACGCGCGCGAAGCTCAACGACCGCAACAGCGAAGTCGCGGCGCGCGCGGCGCTCGCCGAGCTGCCCGATGCGAGCGCGGATGCGCATTACCTGCACGGTCGCGCACTCGAACGCGCCGCGCTGATCGACGAAGCCGCCGATGTCTACCGCGACGTGATGGCGACCGAGGAGCCGAGCGTCGCCGCGACGGCCGCGGCACTCGCGCTCGGCGATCTCGCGGCGATCCGTGGCGATACGGTCATGCGCGTCGAATCGACCGCCGCACTCGCCGGCAAGACCACGGACCCGCGGCTCGGCGCCGCGCTCGCGGAAGACAGCGGCTGGATGTACGCGCTCGTACTCGAGGATTTCGATCGCGCTGCGCAGTCGTTCGAGGCCGCGATCTCACTCGATGCGAGCCGTCGCGGTCCGCGGCTCGGTGCCGCCCTCGTCGCCGCACGGCGCGGCGAGCAAGCGGAGCTCGCGCACGCGTTCGAGGGCCTCGCGTCGGTCGTCCAGATGCCGGAGGCGGCCGCTGCCTTGTTGCTGCGCGCCTCGGCGATGGCGGCCGCGAACGGCGACCTCGAGCTCGCGAATCAGCGTGTCGCTGCCGCGCGCATCGCGGCACCCGACGACGCGAGTGCGCTGCTCGTCGTCGCCGAGACCGCGACCGCGCCGCACGTCGATGCGACCGACGCCTTCGCCGCCGTCGATCCGCTGCTCGCTCGGGCCGAGGTCCTCGAGATGCGCGCCGCGCTCGCCGATGATCCGGCAGCGCGTGCGGTATGGGAGCTCGATCGCGCCGAGGCTCTCGAGCTCGCCGGTCGGTTGCGCGAAGCAGGCGCCGTGGTCGCGGCGGTCTTGAAGCTCGACCCGGGCGACCTCCGCGCGCTCACCGCCCTGCGCCGGATGGCGTCGCGCGCCGGCGATAAGGCGACGATGGCCCAGGCGTGCTTCGCGCTCGCTCGTGTGCTCGGTGATGCCGCCGCGAAGCTCGACCTCTTGCGCGAGAGCGCGACCGTGTTCGATGGCCCGGGGCTCCCGGGCAATACCGATTACGCGGTCGCCGCGTACAAGCGGATCGTCACACTCGACCCGGGCGCGGTCGAGCTCGCGCGCTTGCTCGAGCTCTTGCGCGAGCGCGGTGACGTCCGCACGCTCGTCGCCGTCATCACCGATCGGCTGATCTGGCTCGAAGGCGAGGGCGGCGACGACCGCCATCGCATGATGGCGCCTCTGCTGTTCGAGCGCGCGACGATCCTCCACGGTCAGAACGATTCGGTCTCGGCAATGGGTGACCTCGATCTCCTCCTCGACGGCGTGCCCGGTCATGTCGACGCGCTCCGGTTTCGCGCCGACCTCGCGCTCGTCGCCGGTGATGTCGTCACCGCGATCGCGTCGTGGCGCCGTTACCTCGCGGCCGAGACGCGGCCCGGCAAGCGCGGGCAAGTCGAGCTCCAGCTCTCGCAGGTGCTCGCCGAGCAAACCGGCGACGTCCAGGGCGCGATCGAACAGCTCGAGAGCGTTGTCGATGCAAACCCCGACGACATCGCACTGCGCGAGCGCCTGCTCGGCCTGTGCCTCCGGATCAGCGATTTCGATGGTGCCGCGCGCGAGCTCCGCGAGATCATCCGGCTGCGTCCGACGAACCAGGACAAGGCGCGCGAGGAACTTCGGCTCGGTCAGTTGCTGCGCGACAAGGTCAGCGATCGCGTCGCCGCGCGCATCGCACTCGATCGGGCACGCGCGCTCGATCCTTTGAACCTCGAGGTCGTGCGCGAGCTCGCCGATCTGCTCGAGAACGCGCCGCGCACGCAGATGTTGCTCGGAGCGGTGACCAGCCTGCGCACCGCGATCGTCGCGACGCCAGGTCGCGCGCAACTCTACGAACGGCTCGCGCAGATCAATGCGTGGCAAGCCGATGTCGATGCGCGCTGGGTCGCACTCGGTGCGGTGGAAGCGCTCGGCACGCCGAGTGGTGAGCAGCGCCAGGTGCTCGCGCAAGGCCGGCAGCAGCCGCCGAAACCGACCCGAACCAAGCTCGACAACGCGATGCGTGGAGCGCTGCGTGGCGAGCTCGCGGGCCCGCTCGCCGATCTGTGGCGTGCGATCGCTCCCGCGGTTCAGGTCGCGACCGGCGTCGATGTCACCAAGCTCGGCTTCACGCGCGGCGACAAGCTCGCGCTCAAGAAGCTCGGCGACAAGTACCAGCCGGTGACCGACGCGCTCGCCGCCTTCGGGATCGAAGACGTCGAGATTTATATCAGCGCCGGTCGCTCGGGATTCGCGCGTGCACTCGCTGGCGAGACCCCGACCTTGTGCCTCGGCGCCGACGTCGCTGCCGGCACGATGCCGCAACATCGCTTCGTGCTCGGTCGCGCGGTTGCGAGCATCGCGGAGGGTGTCGCGACGCTGTCGGAACTCCACGGCAGCGAGCTCGAGATGACATTGATCGCCGCGCTCAAGGCCGCGGAGGTCGCGGTACCTGCCGCGCTCGCCGAGCTGGTCACCGATCAAGATGCCGCGATCGCGGAGCGCGCGAAGGTGTTGAAGAAGCAGATGTCACGCAAGGCACGCAACGCCGTCGGCGAGCTCGGCAAAAGGTCCACTGACCTGGTCGATGTCGAGAAGCTGCGACGCACCGCGAATGCAGTCGGTCATCGCGCGGGTCTCGCGTGGTCGGGTGACACGGCCGTCGCCCTCGCGGTACTCGATGTTGGTAAAGGCGGGCGCGAGCTCTCCGATAGCCCGGCAGCGCTCGAGCTCGTGGCGTGGTCGGTATCCGAAGATCATCTCAGGCTGCGCGACAAACTCGGCATCGCTCTGAAGGGAACGCGATGAGCCCGCCGAAGGATCCGAAAACGCCCAAGACGGGACCGAGTGGCAAGCCGTTCCTCGGTGACGGGGACCTTGGCAACGAGCTCGACGCGTGGGACTCGATGTTCGACGACCTGCACAGTGGCCCCGAAGCCACGCAGGTCGCGGCTGACGAGCCGGTGATGGCGTGGCCCACGCCGAGCCCCGAGTCGCAAAATTCGCGGGGCAATCGCGCGGCGATGTACGCGTCCGAGCACACGTCCGAGTACATGCCCGAGCACACGCTTGACGAGGCCGCGTTCGGAACACTGCCAGAGCTCGCGACGGAGCTACCCGCGGATCTCGACGACCAGCTCACGCTCGATCGCGCTGGCGCCGACGAGACGCGCCTCGACATGCCGGCCGCGCCCGCCCGCGCCGATCGCGTCACCACCCAGCCCGCGATCTTCACGGACCAGACCGCGGATTCCGATCCGCTCGAGACCGATTTTTCGGACATCGGCGCGAGCTCGCCACCGAGTGCCCTTGGTGATTTCTTGGGCGCGAGGTCGCGCGTCGAAGGCCGTGGCGACGACGAAGAAGTCGATCCGCCTACCGGCCTGGTTTCGGCGCCGGTGCCAGTCGAAGAAGACGATGTCTACACCTCGGCGTCGCGGCCAAACCGCGCGCCGACCGGCGACGAAGAGGTCGACGAATTCTCGCTCGATCAGCCGATTCCACCACCGCCGCTCCCGGTTCCGCGACGCTTGCCGCCCGCGGCACCCGCGCGAACCGGCCCGGCCATCATTCGCCGCGCCACACCGATCGCGACACCGCTGGCGAACTTCGGGCCGATCTCGCAGCCGGGCCAGGATAATTCACCTTTCGGCAACGAGACCACGCGGATCGCGGAGCTCGGCGAGGTCGAATCGCATCAGCTCCAGTCGCGCGCTGATGCGCGCTCGAAGGCGCCGACCACACCGCCGCCGTTCTCGACCCCGATGATCGAGGTCGCGCCGATCGACGAAGACGACTACGCCGATATCGAGATCGGTGCCGACTCGAGCGAGTCCGCGCCCGTCGAATTGCCGCCGATCGCACCGGTCGCGCGGCGCACCGCCGCGCATGTCGTTCGTCGCCCCGAGAAGTCGACGAAGGTCCCGGTGATTCAAGCGAAGCGAGAATCCGAACCGGTGATCGAGGTAACCGAAGGGCCAGTTGAGCCAGTTGAGCCCGCGGGCGAGGACGATTTCTCCGATGTCGCCGCTGCCGTCGGTGCGAATGGCGAGGTCGCGCTCGACGAGCCGATGAGCGCGCGACGAATCACGGAGAGCCCGTCGATGGGGCAACCGGTGGTCCACAAAGTCGGCCTCGCGTTCCGGGACAGCACGCCCGGCCTTGACGCGGCGCTCGACGACATCGACGGCGGGGCAACCCGCATGATGACCGCGGAGCAGTTGCTCACGGAAGCGGGCGAGTCGGACGACGCGAACGACGCGAACGACGCGAACGACGATGACGCCGTAGATTCGGCCGGCGAGACTCGCCTCGACGTGCAGCGTGGTCCGCGCGTCATCCAGACCGAGCCGCGGTTTGATCCTGAAAGCGATCCGGATAGTGAGCTCGATTTCGGAGAAGACGCGCACGACGACGACGCCACGAGCGACGAGCCAATCCACATCGAATCGGTCGATCCGACGCGCACGTTGTACGGGCTCGGCGTTTCCAACCCGGGCGCAACGCCGGAGCGCTCGACCAAGCCGACCCGTTCACCCGCGCTCACCGAGATCCCGCGCCCGACGACGACGACGACGACGACTACGACGAGCACCGATTTCGAGACGCTGGATGCCGGGTTCTCTCCGAGCGGTCGCCGCCACCCACGGCTCCAGACGCCGCTGCCGATCGCCGATGAAGTCGCCGAGCCGGAGCCGTCGATCGATCTCGAAGCGATCCAGCTGCCCGAGCAACTCCAGCCGCTGCCATCGACGCAGCTCGACGAAGATGCCGCGGTCCAGCTCGCGATCTACGAGCGCGAGCTCGCGACCGTCGACGAGAGTGCGGCATCCGCCGCGCTGAGGATCGAGGCCGGCAGGTTGTGCGAGCGGCTCGGCGAGATCGATCGCGCACGCGCCCACTACGATACCGCGCTGCTCTCCGATCCACGTGCGACCGCGGCGCTCCGTGGCCTGCGCCGCATCGCGCGGTCGAGTGGCGATTTGATCGAAGCGACCCGTCACATCGATGCCGAGCTCGCCGTCGCGAGCTCGCTCGAGCGCCGCCCGCTCGGTCACTACCGCATCGATCTGTTACTCGCGAGTGGCGAGCAGGATCTCGCACGCGTCGCCGCGGGCGAGATCCTGGACAGCGCGCCTTCGGATGTTCGCGCGTTGCTCGCCCAACTCGAGCTCGCCTTCCTCGACGGTCGTGCCGAGGAGTTCGGTGCTGCGCTGGAGCAACTCGCCCACGCGGTGACCGATGCAGAGCTGCGCGCCGCGGTGCAAGCCGCGCGCGGCGTACTCGCCGCTCATCAGAACGATAGTGCCGGTGCCGCGACCTGGTTCGCGGCAGCAGCCGAATCAGATCCGAGCTCGCTCGGTGCGCGGATCGGTGCGATCCGCCAGGCGGTTGGGCGCGGTGACGGCGCGGCCGCAGCGACTGCGTTGCTCGATCTCGCACGTCAGATCGAAGTCAGCGATCCGGCCAGTGCCGCAGCGCTCGCGATTCGTGCACAGCAATGGACAACCGGCCCGATCGCCGAGGCTGCGGCGAAGCTCGGTGCGAACGCGATGATCAGCGAGCCACTCGTGCTGCGCGTTGCGGCAGAGACCGCAGATGCGGGCATGGATCCGGTCGTCGCGGGCGAGGCCTTCGCGGCGTGGGCACAGAGCCCGACTGGGACCGCGAGCGAGCGCTCGTACGCATCGGCGCGCGCGGCCGAGCTCGATCCTGCACGCGGTGCCGACCTGTGGAAGGCCGCGCTCGCGCACGATCCAGGTGACGATTACGCTGGCCAGCAGCTGCGCACCGCGCATGTCGCGGCGGAAGCGACACAGCTCGCGATCGATGTCGATCTCGCGGTCGCCGCCGACGGCGAGCGCGAACGTGCCCGGCTGCGCGCCGCCTTCGGCCTGATCGGCCAGAACCAACTCGAAGGTGCGATCGAGCTGCTCCAGAAGAGCCACGTCGATCGCCCCGATTCGCTCGCATTGACCGAAGCGCTCGCCGAAGCCCTCGCGGCGGCGGGCCGGTGGGGCGAGCGCGCGAAGCTCCTTGCCAAGCTCGCGGCCGAGCCAGGCGAGCGCCTCGATCGCGATGTCGCGCAGCTGCGTAGCGCGCTCGCCTGGGAAGAAGCCGTTGGCGCCTCGACCGCGAGCGAACCGCCCGCGAGTGATGAAGAGATCCAGCAGACCACCGCTGCTGCGCTCGAAGCGTGGGGGCGCGTGCTCGAAGGCGCGCGCGGCAATTCACCCGCGGCCCACGCCGCGGCGATCATCCTCGCGCAGCGGCTCGGCGATCGCGACGTTCTCAACGAGGTTCTCCAGCGCGCTCAACAGGCCGAGCAGGCCCCCTGGGCCGCCGCGAGCCTCGGGCTGCGCCGTGCGCGCGCGTGGCTCACCGGCGACGTTCTCGATCCGGCCGACGCGAACAACACCGCCGTCGCGATCCTGCGCGATGCCGGCCCGAGCCTCGACGATCCGCGCCGCACCGCCTGGCTGGTCCTCGCGGCCGCTCGCCGCAAGGAGCTCGGCGATGCGGCCGCGGCACTCGAGGAGCGCGCGATCCACCTCGGTGCGACGCCCGAGGCTGGCGCGCTGCGCCTACGCGCCGCCCAGCTCGCGCTCGATGGCAACGACGCGAGTCGCGCGACCTCGCTTCTGGCGCAGGTCGAACAGCAGTTTCCGAATGTCGGCATCGTCTCCGATCTGCTCTCGGCGGCCCGGCGCCGCTCGGGCGATCGACCGGCGCCCGCACGCGCGAGCTCGGCGACCATTGCCACTGCAGACACCGCTGCTGCGCGCGACGCCTTCGCGCGGATCGTTCGCGACGGTGATCTCGCCGCGTCGCACGGCGATGGCGCTGCGGCGCTCGCGCTGTATCAGCGCGCCCTCGAGCTGCGCCCCGGCGATCCGCTGGCTGCGCTGCCGCTGATCCGGGTCGCGACGCAGATCCGCGAGCCCGGTCCACTGACGGCGCTCGCGCTCGCACAACTCCGCACCGCGGACACTGCCGGTGATAATCCCGGCAAGGCCGAGGCGTACGAGCTCCTCGCGCAGATCGACAAGGAGCTGCGTGCCGACCCGAGCTCGGCGCAGATCGCGCTCGAGAGTGCGTCGCAGGCCGACCCCACACGCATCGACCTCATGCACCGGCTCGAGCGCGAGTATGTGGCCACCGATCAGATCGGCGAGCTGCTCCGCTTGCGCAAGCAACAGCTCGACGTCGTGCCCGTCGCCGCGCAACGGGATCGCGCGGCGATCATCATGGATTCGGCGAGCCTCGCCGAGCGCGACTCGCGTCCGGATGCCGAGCTGACCGAGCTTTATCGCAGCGCGCTCGGCGCCGATCCGAAGCACCGGCTCGCCCTCCTGCATCTCGAATCGATCGTTCGCCGTGCCGGCGGCTCGGCCGAGCTCGCGACCCTCGAAGAGCAGATCGCGGCGTACTTCGAAGGCGATGCGCGCACCGTCGCGACGTTCTTCACGCGCGCCGGCGAGACGCTCGCAGAGATAGGCCAGATCGATGCGGCGGTCCAGAAGTTCGGCAAGGCCGACGAGGTCTCGCCCGGGCACGTCCCCGCGCTCGAGGGTTGGCGCAACGCCGCGCTCAAGGGCCAGCTGTGGGTCGATGTCGCGCAAGCCGCAACGCGGCAGGGCACAGCGTCGGACGACGCCGATGTGAAGGCACGGCAACACCACTTCGCCGGTGTCGTACTCATGGACAAGGCCCTCGAAGGCGGCCAGGCGATGGCCGCGTTCCGCCGTGCGCTCGATGCCGACCCGAGCCACAAGGACGCATTCATCCGCTTGCGGATCCTGCTCGAGGAAGACGGAAGCCACGACGAGCTCGCGATCGTGCTCGCGAAGCGCCTCGACTTCGAGACTGACGAGCGGACGCGGACCGAGCTCCATCGCGCTGTCGCCGAGCTCCATCGCAACTTCCTCGACGATCGCGAGACCGCGAAGAAGCACTACCGCGAGATCCTGGAGGCGGATCCAAACGATCTACGCGCGCATGCCGCGGTCGCCGATATCGCGTGGGAGCAAGGCAACTGGCAGGAAGCTGCCGATGCGCTGTTCGCACGCGCGCGCCTCGAATCGGATCCAAAAATCCTCACGACGCTGCTGTATCGCCTCGGCCTCCTGTACGCGGATCGCCTGAGCGATCCGGGCATGGCGCTCAAGGCCTTCCAGCGCGCGCTGACGTACCAGCCCGACGACGACAATACGCTCGTCCGGTTGGCGGACCTCGCGACCCAGGCGCAAGAATGGAAGCTCGCCCTCGGCGCATGCGAGCGGTTGGTCAAGGCGGCCGAAGATCCAGAGACGCGCGCGCAGCATCTGCACCGCGTCGCGAAGATCTTCAAGCTCGGCTTCAACGATTCGAAGCGAGCCGAGCGCGCGCTCAACCTCGCGCTCGATGGGGCGCCCACGAACGACGAGGCCTTACAAAAGCTCGTCGAGTTCTATCGCGAGGCTGGCGACATGACGTCGGTCCGCGTTCACCTCAATCGGGTCGCGGGCACGATGCGCACGCGCGTCGCGAACAATCCCAAGGACGGCGTCGCGTATCGCGTGATCGCGCGTGCGATGGCGGCGCGAGGTGCCGCGGGCGTCGACGGATCGATTCCGATCGCTCGCGCGGCGGCCGAGCTCGCGACGCTGTTCGGCGATGCCGGCGAGCCCGAACGGATCTTGTTGGCGGAGACGCGCAGGATCGATCTGGCCCCGCTGCTCAATCCCGAGTCCGACGACGTGTTATTCCCTCGCGGCGTCCAGCCCGAGCTGCGCCAGCTGTTCACGTTGCTCGGCGATCGGCTCGCGAAGCATGTCGGTGTCGACCTCCGGGCCTATGGCGTCGGCCGTGGCGATCGTCTGCGCGCGAAGGATTCGCTTGTCGCTGCGCACGCGCAGGACGTCGCGACCGGGCTCGGCTTCGGCGAGATCGATGTCTACGTCTCGACGCGCCAGCCATACGCGATGGTGGCCGAGCCAACCTCGCCGATCTCGCTCGTGCTCGGTTCGGAGGTCGCCAAGGGCGACACCCACCAGATCCGGTTCGCCGCTGGTGCCGCGCTCAAGCTCGCGCAGGCGTCGCTCGCGATTCCGACCCGCCTGGCCGAGGCCGAGCTCGGTGTCCTCGTGGTGGCGTTGCTGCGCCAGTTCCAGCCGGATTTCCCGCAGGAGGGCCTCGAGGAGGCCGCGATCGCGACCCAGATGCAGAAGCTCAAGCGGCTGATTCCTTCGGGGCTGCTCGCCGAGCTCCGGCCGCACGCACTCGCGGTCGATGCTCCGCACTTCCGGCACGAGCAGCTTGCCCGGGACCTCCGGATCACCGGGTTACGAGCCGGCCTCGTCGCGTCGGGTTCGATCCTGGCCGGGTTGGGCATCCTCGCGGCGGCTCGCGGTACCGACGTCCCGAGCTTCCTGGCGGATCCAGTTGCTCAGGGTTTGATCTCGTTCGCGCTCGGCGAAGATCATGCGGCGGTCGCCCGCTAACGGAACTCAGCTTCTCCTGACGAGATCGGGCCAGATCCGGCGAGAACCGGTGAGATCCAGCGCGGGCACATGTGGCCCGACGGTTGCTCTACCTGCTGCATCCGACCGCCATCGGACCTCGCCAGGGAAGGACGCCATGCGCTTATCAACGCCCAGTGTTAGTCGCCGCACGCATCAGGGTCTCGTGACCCTGACCAGTCTCGCTTCGCTGGCTACTCTAGTAGCCTGCACCGGCGGCGCTCCTCCCGTGCTCGATGGACTGAGCGACCAAGTCGCGCAGGTTGGTACCGAGCTCAAGCTCGACCTCAACGGCAGCTCCGCCGCCGGCGGTCGCCTGACCTACGGCTACCACGCGGCGGACCTGACCGACCTCGATGGCAACGCCCAGGTCACGGTCTCGCCGAGCGGCTCGGGTGTGTTCCGCTGGACCCCGCTCGCCGCAGACGTCGGCCAGCACCCGTTCGACTTCACGGTCTCCAACGGTGGCGACACGACGACCGTCACCGTGACGATCGACGTCAAGTCCGCGATTGGATCCGCGACCGCGCCCATCTTTCGTCAGCCGCTTGGCACCGGCACCACGATCGACCTCGCAACCCAGACCTGCGTCGACCTCGATGTCGTGATCGAGGATCAGGACACCTCGACCGTCGCGATCGCGCAAGAGATGCCGCTGATCGATGGCGCGACGCTCGACACCGTCGATGGCCAGAGCGCGAAGTGGCACTGGTGCCCGACCAAGGCGCAGGAGTCCGAAAATCGCTACACGCTGACGCTGTCGGCGGATGACTCGGATAACCCCAAGACGATCAAGGACTATCTGATCGTGCTCCGCGGTTCATCCGCCGGTCAGAGCTGCCCGGGCGCCGCGCCGGTGATCGCGCACACGCCCGCGCCGCAGACCACGCGCCTCAACCTCACGCCGACCGCGACCATCACGGACGACAAGGGGCTCAAGGACGCACCGTTGTTCTACTACTCGACGATAAACCCAGGCGCGACGCCGGTGCTCTCGCAGATGACGCAGCTCTCGATGACCCGTACGACGGGCTCGCCAACGAACGGCTCGTACAATGTTTCGGTGCCAAACCCGGTCGCGAGCTCGGCCGCGGGCGCGACGGCCACGCTTTATTACGTACTCGTCGCCGACGACGATGATGACACCATGGGTAACTGCGATCACACGACGCAGTCGCAGGTCTACTCGATGGTCGTGACCGCGGGTGGTTCGTCGACCGCGGGTCTCTGCCAGGTGTGCTCGGCCGATTCGCAGTGTGGCACCGGGAACGAGTGCGTGTACGTCGGTTCGATGGGCGACTCGTACTGCCTCCAATCATGCGACGCGGGCTGTCCGACGGGTTACAGCTGCTCGGCCTCGGCGATCTACTCGGTCGAAGGTGCGCATAACAACCAGTGCGTTCCGCAGAGCGGCACGTGCTCCGCGCCGACCGGACAGTGCATCGACGACATGTACGAGACCAATGATAGCCGGTCGTCGTCGCTGCCCGCGTTGGCGCCGAATATCTATGACATGGTCAGCTGCCCGAGCACGACCGATCAGACACGCATGAACGACGATTGGTACAAGATCGTCCTGCCCGCGAGCGCGCGCGCCGACTTCCAGCTCTCGGGCGACGGCGCGACGGATATCGATCTTCACCTCTATCACGCGGACGGCACCGTGGTCAGCGCATCGACGAGCTCGGGCACCGACGAAGAGATCAACACCTGCCTGTCAGCCGCGACGTACTACGTCAAGGTCAACGGCTACGGCCACGCCCGCAGCGAGTACCTGTTCGACTACACGACAACCGCGGAGACCTGCACCACTTCGTGCGTCGACGATATGAACGAGGATGACGACACGTTCAGTCAGGCCCGCCCGACGATCTATCCAACATACACCACGACGGCGCAGAAGATCTGCCCGAACGACGACGACTGGTTCAAGGTCACGCTGTTCGCGAACGAGCATCTGACGATGGACCTCACGTTCACGCAGTCGACCGAAGCGGGCGACCTCGACCTTCACCTTTACCAGAGCTCCACGGACCTCTGGCCGTGCGACAACACCACGAACATCGGCAGCTGCACCTCGGCCCATGGCCAGGGCTCGACCTCGAACGAGCACGCCGTGTTCACCGCTCCGGCGAGCTGCACCGGAGGTTGTGACTACGACGTGGTTGTCCGCGGCTTCGCTGGCGCCACCAATACGTACGCACTCAAGCTCGGGATCCAGTAGTGCGCGGCTGGCAGTACGCAGCCGCGATGATCGTGGTCGCGGCCTGCGCGACATCGAGCTCGCCGGATCCGGGGCTCGAGGGCCTCGCTCTGGCATCGGTCAAGCCGGGGACGATCGTACCGGGGACAGAAATCGCGATGGCCGGCGAGTCGTTCGTCGACCAGGAGTGGGGTGCGACCACGCTGCATCTCGTCGGCACGGCCGGCGGCAACGATGTCGACGTACAATGGCCGGCAAAGTTTGTCGACTTCGGCGCGATGACTGTCTCGATCACCGGCAGCAACCTCGACGAGGTCGGCGGTGATGTCGAATTCAAGGGCAAGGCCATGATCGACGTCGTCGCGGTCAGCGATGGCAACACGTACTCGACCGATCCGTTGAGCGTCGACCTGTTCTTCGCGAACTCGCTGACGCCCGTCGCGAGCGGCGTCGTCGATGGCGTGCACTTCGTCAACGACGAGATCGAAGTCGATGGTGCCGGCTTCCTGCTCGGCGGCAACGAGGGCACGACGGTCGCGCGCATCACGGGCTGCTTTCAACCGGATGCGGGCGGCAGCTGTCAGCCAGTCGCGTCGCGAGAGATCTCGATGATTTCGCTCGAACCGCCGTCGCGCGAAAGGGCCGCATTTCCATTCTCGCCGAAGATCGCAGGCATCAAGGCGGGGCAGTTCGTGGGCAAGGTCACGGTGGTCAACAAGCAGACCGCACAGGCCGAGGTCGCAGCGGCGCCGATCGCGACGACCTACACGCTCGTCACCTCGCAGATCTTTTCCGTCGATCCGCCGGCGGCGAGCCTCGGCCAGTACGTGTTCGTACACGGCGGTGGCTTCCTCGGTGGTGAGGCGAGCTCGGTGACGCAGATCGAGCTCGCCGGCACGTTCAACAAGACCGGCAGCAACCCGGCACCGATCACGATGTACCTGATCCCCGAGTGGGTCGAGGGCAAGCTCGTGCGCTACGTGCTCAACACCGACGACACGCTCGGCCACGCGCTCGATCTGCGTCATGACACCGGTCATTTTACCGGCACGATGACGCCGATCGTGAGCTACGGCGCCGACACCGTGCGCGGCGTGGGCCTCGGCGTCGCGTTCGACATCGCACCGGTCAAGCAGGTCGTCTATCTCCACTTCCAGCCTTCGTACGTCGAAGAGCTGCGCGACTTCGGTATGCGCGCCGTCGATGGCAAAATTCGGGATCGCATCGTCAAGGTGTGCAATCGCGCCTACGAAGGCGTGAACATCGAGTTTCGTCAGGCTCCGATCACGGACTTCGCGCTGTCCGAGAACGTCGAGCTCGTCGGCGTCGATCCGAACAACATGGGCTTGTTCGGCTACGACAACTCGCCCGGCAAGGACAACGGCAACCTCCGCCTCTACGACCAGCTGGGTGGCGTGAATGCCACGACGCAAGACGACGGGTATCCCGGCTACGGCGGTGTGTTCGTGCGCTCGCTGATGGGCTTTTCGAAGCACCCCGGCGGGTTCGGCGAAGTCACGCCAGGTGCCGACGATGGCTTCGATCAGATCTTCGATCCGTTTCGCGGTGATCAGGGTGGCTCGCCGGTGGTCGCGAACGACCTCGTCGGTGTGACCGTGCCAGCCGATGGTTCGGCGTGCCCGGGTGGTGTACGCGCGAATCAGATCGGCTGCGCGGTGTTCGTGATGGGCAACTTGGTCGGTGGCACGCTCGCGCACGAGATCGGTCACTCGCTCGGGCTCGCGAATCCGTACGCAGATGGCTTCCACGATGCGGGCGATGCGCCGAATCGCTTGATGGATGCCGGTGGCGACCGGCCATATCTCGAGCGCGCGGAGCTCGGCGGGCAGGGCCCCGGCGTGTTCTGCGACGACGAATTCGACTACCTGCGGATGGTGATGCCGAGCTCGGTCGCACCAGCGGCGATCACGCGCCCCGGTTGTTTCTAGCCCGCCACCTCCCGCAACGCCGGCGGAGTAGGCTGCAGCTGTGGCAAAGGCAGATCCGCGGCCCTACATCTATCTCGCGCTCGATGAGCTCGCGGTGGTGGCGTTCATCTTCGCGATCGAGAAACTCGTTCCGACGTGGATGATGAGCGCGAAGATTCACCTGTGGTCGATTCCGCTCGGCTTCGAGCTCCTCGCGCTCGGGACCGCGACGATCTTTGTCCCCGGGTGGCGCAAGCTCGGTCGCCGCGTCGCGATCGCCGGCGGCTCATTGCTCCTGCTCAGCGCGGTCTTCGTCATCGTGCGTTTGGTCGCATCGGCCGCATTTCTCGCCGGCACCTATGGCGCGTTCGGCAAGGCGGCCGCTTCGGGAGCGTGGGTCGCGGTCGCGTTGGTCGTCGAGGCCGTCGCGCTGTTGCCGCTATTCCAGGTGAAATATCTGCTGTCGCGCACCGGCCGGCGCGTCTACACATGAAGCGCCGCTGGTTGCTCCTGGCGGTGTGGACGTTGCCGGCTGTGATCCTGCTCGCGATCGCCACGAGCATCTATTTTGGCTATCGGATCACACCGCCCGCTCGGCTCGATCCTGGCGAGCGCGCACGCATGATGATGCCGCTCCGCACCGCGCTCGGCGATCACGCGGCGGAGCCGTGCGATGTTCATCGGCCGGGAGACACGGTAGCGGTCACCGTGTGGCTCGCGGGTCGCACGATCCTGCGTATCGATGGTCACGGCGCGGATCTCGCCAGCTCCATCGACGATGCCGCGAAGCAGATCCTCGCGCGCCCGGAGATCAAGACGCTCGCGGCAAATGGCCAGGCGGCGGCGACGCGGATCCAGGTCGACGTGATCATCGGCCGCGCGCCGGTCGGAACCAATCACTGGCTGTTCAGCAAGCTCTCGCTCCCCGGGCTCGCCTCGTTGCTCGCGCTCAACCCCGGCATCGATGGTCTCGGTGCGGTCGTCGAGGGCAGGTCGACATTGCTGCTGCCGCACGAGCTCGTGATGTCGAAGTTGCTAGCGACGAAGCGGCCTTCGGATTCGATGGGAGACTTCGCACTCGGTACGGATCTCGACAAGATCTCGGCGCTCGCGAGCCAGCGCATCGGAATGAAGATCAACCCGTCCGATCTGTACCGATTTCGCACCGACACGTTCATCGAACCGCCCGATGGCCATCGCGATCAGCCGCCGCTGGCGCTCTACCGTGGTTCACCGCCAGCGCCGCTGATCTCGGGCGCGACCTTGCGCGAGGCCGCATTGAACGGTGCGCGCTACCTGGTCGCGCACCTCGCGCCGAGCGGTCGATACATCTACGAGCACGATCTGACGACCGGCAAGAAGACAGATCCGACCCGCGGCGCGTACTCGATGCCGCGCCACGGCGGTACGACATACTTCCTCGCGCAGGTCTACCGGATCACGAAAGCCGAGTGGCTGCGCGAGCCGATCGAGCGCGCGTTCGCCCACCTCGTCGATCTGATGGCGAAGGGTAATTGCGCCGCCACGCTGCCGGACCACACCGACATCGATTGCGTGATCGACAAAGGCGAGGGCGACGCCGGGCTCGGGTCTACCGCGCTCGTGGTGGTGGCACTCGCCGAGTACCAGCGCGCGACGGGTGACATGCGATACCTGCCGTTGATGTTGAAACTGGCGAACTGGTTGCTGTTCATGCAGCGCCCAGATGGTTCGTTCCGTCATCTCTACAATCCGATGACGAAGCAGGCCGACGACAAAACGATGTTGCTCTACTACTCCGGTGAGGCGTCGCTCGCGCTCGCGCGAATGTACACGATCACGAGCGATCCGAAGTACGCGCAGGCCGCCGAGCGCGGCCTCGACTGGCTCGTCAACTGGTACGACTTCTTCGTTGCCGGATTCTTCTTCGGCGAGGAGCACTGGACCTGCATCGCGGCAGAGGCAATCTGGCCTGCGGTGAAGACCGAGAAGTACCGCACGTTCTGTAACAACTACGGAGAGTTTTTGCGCGGCCAGCAACCTGACCTCGGCGAATTCCCTGACGAAGACGACCTCGTTGGCTCGTACCTCATCACCCCGTTCGTGCCGCCGATGAACACACCGGCGGGCTCGCGAACCGAGGCCATGATCTCGGCATACACGCTCGGCGCTCATGCCGGGGCGCCCGACGAGGCGCTGCGTGGCCAGATCACCGCGACGCTGCAGTACGCGCTCGGCCAACAGATCCGGCCCGAAAACGACTTCAACGTTGTCGGTGACGGTAGTGGTGGGATGCCGGCGAGCCTGCTCGATCGCTCCGTCCGGATCGACTACGTCCAGCACGTGTGCTCGGGGATGATCCGAGCAAGTGAGTGGATCGACGGGCAAGCCCATTGATCTGGCGGCGTGAACCGCCGGGTTTTGCTAGACTCGTGTCAGCGTGGAGGAGGACAAGAAGACCCAGCTCGGGCAGGCACCCCAGCGGACGAATCGTCCGACCGGTGGCCAGCCACCCGTCACGGCCGAAACGGGTCCGGCTGCCGTCGCCCCGGTGACGCAGGTCAAGACCTCGTACATCCTGCCGAGCGTCGATCCGTTGATCGGTAGCGAGCTCGCAGGCCGTTACACGATCGGCAAGAAGCTCGGCGAAGGCGGCATGGGCGCCGTCTATCTCGCGACTCACATGATCCTGGAGAAGCAGGTCGCGCTCAAGGTTCTCCACGGCGAGTTCGCGCGCAAGCCGGATCTCGTCGAGCGCTTCATGCAGGAAGCGAAGGCCGCATCGCGGATTCGTCACGAAAACGTGATCGACATCAGCGATTTCGGCGCGACACCCGAAGGGTTCGTGTTCTTCGCGATGGAGCTCTTGAAGGGCCACGATCTTCACGACGAGATCGCGCGCGCACGCGTCGCGGGAAATCTCCTCCCGTGGTCGCGCACGAAAAAGATCTTTCTCCAGATCTGCTCTGCGCTCACCGCTGCGCACGCGAAAGGCATCGTCCATCGCGATCTCAAGCCCGAGAATATCTACCTCGTCGAATTTCTCGGCGATCCAGATTTCGTGAAGCTGCTCGATTTCGGCATCGCGAAGCTAACCGATGCCGCCGACGAGGGTGGTCGCAAGCTGACCAAGACCGGCATGCTGTTCGGCACGCCCGAGTACATGTCGCCAGAACAAGCACGCGGCGAGCACGTCGATCATCGCGTAGACGTCTATGCGATGGGCTGCATCTTGTTCCAGCTCGTCACGAACCGCGTGCCGTTCGAGGCGGAGAACTTCATGGGCGTGCTGTCGATGCACCTCACGGAGCCACCGCCCTCGATCTCGCCAGCGGTGTTCGAACAGATCGGCGCCCCTGCCGAGCTCGCGGCCGTGATCGATCGCGCGCTCGATAAGGATCGAAGCCAGCGCTGGCAGACCATCGAGGCCCTCGCGAACGCCGTGCGCGAGGTCTGCGGTGATCCCATTCCGACCGGCACTCCGACCGTGCGCGCCGCGAACGTGTTGTCGCCGTCGCAGACCACACACCGTCGCGCGCAAGGGCTGACCGGTGTGGGCGCAGCGCCGTCGACCGTGATGCCGGAAGGCACTGGCCGTGTGAAGACCCAGTGGACCGGCACGCTCACCGTTCCCGAGGGCCCGGTCGACGACGCGCGCAAGCCAACGTCGAAGCTACCGCTGATTATCGGCGCGATCGCGCTGGTCGGAGCCGGCATTGCCGTGGCCGTGATCATGATGGGCAAGAAGGCTGCGGCACCGACGGAAGGGTCGGGCGCCACCGTCGCGGTGCAGCCGACCCCGATAGCCACGTCCGTCCCAGTACCCGTACCCGTGCCGGCGCCTCCACCACTACCCGAGCCGAAGCTGCCGGACATGGTGAAGCTCACGCTCGACACCACGCCCCACGGCGCGACTGTCACCGATCTCAGCACGAACCGCGAGTTCCCTGGCAAGACGCCGATCACGACCTCGCTCCCCGGCCAAAAGGGCACGCGGCAATTCTCGGTCGCGCTCAAAGGATATCAGCTCGAGATCGTCGAGCTGCCTCTCGACAAAGAGACCGTGTCGTTCACCGAACCACTGACCAAGGGCACAGCCAGAACGCCGGTCGTTCATCACATTGGCGACGCGACGATCAAGCCGCTCCCGACGACCGGCAGCGGTACCGCGGCCGTGACGAAACCCGATCCGGGCGCCGCGACCGAGCCTGTCACGATACCCGATCCGGGGACAAAGCCCGATCCAGCGGTCAAACCGCCGAAGCCGCCGACGCCGGCCGAACCCAAGTGCGACGATCCGAACGAGCCGTGCTTGAAGACGCAGTTCCCGGCCGGTGGCGTCGCGGCTCCGGCCGGCAGCGGCTCGTAATGGCGGCGGTCGCCGAACCTGCCACGCGCCGCGCGCGCGTGAATACCTACCGCACGCAAGCCGGCACCGACGCGCCGGTCGAACTCGCTTACGATCTTTTCGGCGAGCGCGGCCTCCCGCTCGTGCTCGTGATGGGCATCGGTGCGCAACGCATCTTCTGGTCCGACGCGTTCTGCAACCAGTTCGTCGATGCAGGTTTTCAGGTCGTGCGCTTCGATCATCGCGACATCGGCGAATCGACGAAGCTCGATCTGCCGACGCCGAAGCCGTTCCGGCTCGTCGCGCGCACCGCACTCAAACTCCCCGTCGCCGCGCCGTACTCGCTGTCGGACATGGCGAACGACGTCGTCGGCCTCATGGATCATCTCGGCTGGAAATCGGCACACTTCATCGGCGTCTCGATGGGCGGCATGGTCGTCCAACACCTCGCGCTCGAGCACGCCGACCGCGTGCGCAGCATCACCGCGATCATGACCACGCCCGGTGGCCGCCGCTACATCCCGAAGCCGCGCGCGTTCGGTGCGTTGTTCGCTCCCTCGCCGAAGACCGCGGAGGCCGCGGGCGAGCACGCTGCGAAGATGTTCGGCATCATCGGCTCGACCGCGTGGAAGACCGATGTCGAGCGCCTCAAGCGCGCCGGCGCGCTCGCCTTCGAGCGCGGCATGAACCCGCGCGGGTTTCTTCGCCACTTCGCGGGCGTCCTCATGTCGGGCGATCGCAGGTCAAAGCTAGCGTCGGTGACCGCGCCCGTGCTCGTGATCCACGGCTCGAGCGATCCGATGTTCCCGCTCTCGGCGGGTCGCAAGATCGCGAGCACCGTCCAGCACGGCACGTGGTTGCCGATCGCCGGCATGGGTCACGATCTGCCGACCCAGTTGTGGCCGACGATCGTCGCGGCGGTCGCCAAGCACGCGAAGGCCGCCGAGAGTTGAGTGTGCGGGGCGGGACTCGAACCCGCACGTCCTTACGGACAGGGGCTTTTAAGGCCCCGTTGGCTACCGATTTCAACACCCGCACTTACGGTCGAGACCGTCGACCTTGATTACTCCCTCGATGACTGAGTTGCAAGCTATGGCGATTCGGGCACAGGATCCTCAATTTCTCGAGCCGATTATCCTCGCGATCGCTATCGATGTGACCTGGCTCCGCGGGAGTTCTCCCATCGATCGAGGAGCCCCAGGAACTGAGATGTATCGATGCACACCTCGGCAATGTGACTTCTGACGATCGGATCTGCCGATCACCTTGTCCGGAACCCGGACGGTCAGCGAACGCGGACGACGTGCACGAGCAATTCGCCCGCGAGGTAATGCGTGCCCTTCGGCGGCCAGCGATTGCCGGTGCGCATGAACGTGTTCACGACCGCACCCGAGGTCTCGCGATGCTGCGCGGGGTGGCGCGGATCGACGAGCCCGCGCCGGATCGCGCCGCCGGCGCAGTAGATGAACTCGATGACGCCGCGTGCGTCGCGACCGATCGCGATGCCGACGAGATCCGACGCTTCCTGACTCTCGGTGCGTTCGAACACGAGGATGTCACCCGCATCGATCGCTTCAATAGGTGCGACGAGATGGTCGTGACTCGCGGCCCACGCGACCAGCGCGCTGGTGTTCGCGAGCGATGCCGCGATCACGGCGGCCGCCAGGTCGCGTTGCGACTTCACAGCGGCAGGCGCCGCTAGATCGAGCGAGATGCGCGTGCCGAGCTCGGCTTCCCAGCCGAGCGCCGCGGCCACGGAGTCGTGCTGATCGCGGCGACCGACGAGCGTGCGCAGATCGGCAGGCTCGCGCAGTGGAGCGTGCGGTGCATCGAGTGCGACGCCATGGGCGGGTAGCTTTGACCACGCGACCCCTGTGGGCTCGGCCGTCACTGCCGCTGCCGCTTGCGCCGAAGCGACCCGGATCGCGCCGGGTCGCGGATCCTCGGCCGGTGTGCGCGGCGATCGATGGAACCTGTTCTGGACCGAAATCGTGTCGTCGGCGTCCGGGCGACGCCACTGGTCGTCCGGATCCTCGGGCTTGCCGGACCATGCGGGCGGCACGTCGGCGCCTCCGAGCAGCGGCGAGCTGAAGCGGTAGGGGTGCGCTCGCCCGGCGCAGGCCGCGGAGCCGGTCGCCCCGATCGCGACCGCGAGCGCGCAGAAGGCGCCAGGCAGGCGGTAGGGCTCGGTCATCCGCAAATGATCTCAAGGTCGCCCGGGTACAGCGAATTTTTGGACGTCGGCCTCTTCGGTGCGCGTGCTAGAACGCCTTGCCGTGACCAAGAAGGATTTCTTCCGGCGCCGGATCATGCCGATCGTGTTCGGCGTGGTCATCGTGCTGATCTCGCGTCAATCGTGTCAGAAGGCCGAGCGGACCCAGGCGACGTTCGTGATCGACTACGGCGCGGCAGAGCCGCTCGTGCACGCGATCGATCTCGAGCTCTGGATGGGGCAGGAGCCAGTTGCGACCTTCCATCGCGCGGCTCTCGATAAGCACATCGGTAAGACGACCTTCACAGGATCGTTCCCTTCGAAGGATGGTGAGTTGAGGATGGATCTCACGCTGTTTTCCGGCGTGCATCGCCAGCTCGTCCGTACCGTCCACACCGAGGAGAACGCGGTCGTGACCGTGAACCTCGCCTACGACCTGCAAAAGCCGTGAAGCGCCTCGTGCTCTTCGCGCTGGCCATCGCTGCATGCGGCGATGGTCAGAAGGCTACGGTCTCGATCGAACCCGGTCCGTGGGGCGCGGCGATCCGTGACCTCGTCGCCTTCACGTCGAAGGGTGGGCTCACGATGGGCACCGGCGGCGCCTTCGCGATCGCTGTCACCGACGATCCTGCGATGCCGAAAGAGGGCTATCTCGTCGAGGCGCAGGGCGATTCGCACTGGCTCGTGCACGCTCACGACGTGCTCGGCGCGCAGTACGGCGCCGCCGCCGCGCTCGAGAACCTCGGTTTCCGGTTCCGCCATCCATTCGACCCGTACGTCCCGACCATGCCCAAGGACGCGAACGCGACCGGCACGATGCACCAGCCGCAGATTCCGGTGCGTGGGTTCCAGCTCCACACGCTGCATCCGATCGAGGCGCACTTCGCGTTTTGGATCCCCTCCGCCGGATCGACAGACGATGCGCACCGCATCATCAACTGGGTGATCGCGAACCGCGGTAACTACCTTCAGTGGTCCGGTCTCAACGACATCATCAGAGATCCGGCTCGGTACGCCGCGTGGAAGCCATTCGAGCGCGAGCTGATCGACTATGCGCACGCGCGCGGCGTTCGCGTCGGGATCGAGATCGAGATGTTCGGGCAAGCGAATCTCCAGCTCGCGTTCGATCTCTACGATGATCCGAACGCGACCTCGCCAGTCGGCCCCGCGGTCGCGGCGCGGCTGCCATTCGTCGTCGACGACATGCCGTTCGATGTCTACGATCTTTCGTTTGGCGAGTTCCTCAGCGCCGAGCCGCAGTTCTTCGTCGACACGCTGAACGAGGTCAATCGCCAGCTCAACGTGGTTGCTCCGCAGGCTGAAGTCCACGCGCTCATCCACGACGGCTTCACCCAGCGCGTCGACTACATGGGCCAGAACCTGATCTACTACTTCCTCGTCAAGTTCGCCGACGCCGCGATCATCCCCGACGTCCACACGACGTTCTACTTCAACCTGTTCGAGTCCGCGGACGGTGCGTACCAGCACCCGGACTTCAGCGAGCATCGCCAGTACCTCAGGGATCGGATGTGCTCCGGCGGCAAGGCGACGTATCACCCGGAAGATGCGTACTGGATCGCGTTCGACGATTCGGTGCCGCAGATGTTCCCGCTCTACATCCGCAGCCGCTGGGTCGACCTCGATGGCATCTCGAAGTTCGGCTGCGGCGCGTTGTACGAGCACCTCCCATTCTCGACGGGCTGGGAGTGGGGCTACTGGTTGAATGACGTGATGTCGCTGCGGAATAGCTACGAGCTGCCCGCGACGTACGAATCAGGCATCACCGACCAGCTCGCGCCTGATCTCGGTTCGGGTGCCGGCAAGCTCGTCACGCACATCGCCGAAGATCAACACGATGCACTGATGGGTCAGAAGCTCGCCGCGTACATCTCGAGCCGCAGCATCGATATCGATGCGGGCCGCAGTGTCGGCATCGTCTCGCAGCCCGATCGGATCTTGTTCTCCGATCTGGTGGCCAGCCACGACACGGCCGCCTTCACTGCGACCGTGCTGCAGCCACTCGCTTCCTACGCCGATGCGCTCGACGCTCGCGCGAAGGAGCTCGACGCACTCGAGCTCCCGCAGTCGCGGTGGTCGGCCGAGCTCACCGACGGGCTCGAAGTCGATCGTCTGCGCGCGCGCTTCGTCGCGGCGGAGTATCGGTCCGTGCTCGACTTTCTCGACGGCCGCGATGCGAAGGTTGACTTCGAACAGGCCCGAGCGTTGCTAGGGCAGGCGCACGTCGTGGTCACGCGGCGCCATGCCGATTTGCACGACACGCACGGCCGTCGCTTGCTCGACCGTACCCCGAACCAGACGCTCTATCAGTACGGTTACCTCTACATGGCCGATACGATGTGCTTGTGGAATCGCGAGATCGATCAGGTCGCGCAGATCATCGGCGAGCCTGTCGACATCATTCCCGGCTGCTTGTTCTGACCAGCCGCACGACGGTCTCAACCTGAGCCGTACCCGGCATCAGGTCGAACGGTTCGATCACGTCGGGCCGGTAGCCGTGAGCGCCGAGCATCGCGAGATCGCGACCGAGTGATTCGGGACCGCAGCTCACGTAGATCACGCGCGGCGCAGCGAGCTCGAGGACGAGTTGCTCGGCGCCGGCGAGCCCCTTGCGCGGCGGGTTGACGATCACGACATCCGGTTCCGAACCGAGCCGCGCTCGTACGTCGTCGGCGATCTTGCCAGCATCTCCCGCGATCGCGGTGAGTGGCAGCTTCGCCGCCTCGGCGGCACGTCGAAGTTGTGCGACTGCATCGCGATCGACCTCGACCGCGATCACCTCGGTGCCTGCGCGCGCGAGGTGCAGCCCGATGCCGCCGAGCCCCGCAAACAGATCGACTGCCCGGCGCGCCGGCTGGGCGAGCTCCGCGACGCGGGCGTACATCGCCGCGGCCTGCGCGCGATTGACCTGGAGAAACTCCGCCGCGCCGACCTCGATCGGGACACCGGCGAGCTGTTCGGTGAGATAGCCGTGGCCGAGCAGCACGCGTGCAGTCGAGCCCGACGGCACGATCGCGCCGTCGCGTCGATCGTTCGTGATCGTGACCATGCCGCGCACGGCCGGATGGTTCGCCATCGCGTTCGCGACGTTCTCGAGCTTCGCGCGAACCACTGCACTCGTGACCACCAGCACGATCATCACGTCGCCCTCGGATTCGCGCACGATCGCGTAGCGCAGCTCGCCGGCCCGCGTCTTCTCGTCGTACGGAACCAGCCCGGCCTTCGCCGTGGCACCGCGCAACCACACGGCGACCTCGTCGATGATCGGCGCGACCACCCGGCAGCCGAGCGTATCGACCACGTGATGGCTTCGCGGTGCGTACGCGCCGAGGATCACATCGCCGTTGCCGGCGGCACCGACCACATACTTACCTTTGTTGCGATACCCGAGCTCCGCCGGCGACGATCGGACCTCCGCGACCGCGATCGGCATCTCGCCCAAGGCAGCCACTACGCGTTCGCGCTTGGCCGCGAGCTGCGCGCGATACGCGAGGTGTTGCCACGAGCATCCGCCACAGCGACCGAAAGCGGGGCAGGCGGGCGTGACCCGCTCGCGGCTCCGCTCGCCGATCCGCCTCACGACACGTGCCCACGCTTCGGGCTTGTGCGGGCTCGTGTGATCGACGGCGACCTCGGCCCGCTCGCCTGGCAGGAGGTCGACCACGTGCAAGCGCTGACCGTCGGCGTCCCCGATGCCACAACCGGCCTCGTCGATCCCGTGGGCCGTTACATCCGTCTTCACGCGAAGGCACCTTAGCATTCGCCAGGCGGCAGTTTTGCCGCTAGATTCCGCGCCAGAAGCGAATGTCAGGTCTGGTGGTCGCAGCACTCTCCGGTGGCGTCGATAGCGCCGCGGCCGCTGCATTGCTCGTCGAGCAGGGCCATCGCGTTGTCGGGATGACGATGCGCCTCTACGATGCCCGCGGCACCTCGGCATCCTCGGGTCGCTGCTGCGGTCCGCGCGATATTGAAGATGCTCGCGCGGTCTGTGATCACCTCGGCATTCCCCACTACGTCGTCGACCTGTCGGCCGAGTTCGGCGCTGCCGTGATGGACGACTTCGTCGAGGCGTATCTCGCGGGCGAGACCCCCAACCCGTGCGTGAAGTGCAACCAGCACATCAAGTTCACGCCGCTTCTCGCGCGGGCTCGCGCGATCGGTGCCGAGGTGCTCGTCACGGGCCACTACGCCCAGATTACCCAGACGACCCTGACTAGCGGCGCCGACCCCACCTGGTCGCTGCGCCGCGGTCGCGATGCCTCGAAAGATCAATCCTACTTCCTGTTCTCGATGCCGGGCGACGAGCTCGGCGCGGTGCGGTTTCCGCTCGGCCATCTCACCAAGGACGAGGTTCGCGCTCACGCGATCCGCCTCGGCCTGCCGAATGCCACCAAAGACGAGTCGATGGAGATCTGCTTTGTCCCCGACGGCGACTATGCAGGGTTCGTGAAGGCAGCGGCGCTCAAGCGCAATCGGCCGCTTCCCATGGCCGGTAAGATCATCGATCGAGACGGCACGGTCCTCGGTGCGCACGACGGCACGCACAACTTCACCGTCGGCCAGCATCGCGGCCTGGGCAACCTTGTCACGCCTCCCGATCCCACGACCGGCAAGGCGAGCATCCCCACGAAGCGCTACGTCACCTCGGTCGATCCCGCGAACGGCGAAGTTCGCGTCGGCACGTACGACTCCGCCAAGCGCAGCAAGCTCGCGGTGCGTGATCTTCGCTGGCTCGCGCCGCCGCAGGCATCGGTCACGGGCGTGGTCCAGTTACGCCATCGCGGCACGCCGGTCACGTTCGAGGCCACGATCGAAGGCACGCTCGCGAGGCTCTCGCTCGCCGAAGGTGTGGTCGCAGCGCCAGGCCAGGCGGCGGTGTTGTACGACGGTGATCGCGTGCTCGCCGGCGGCTGGGTCGTTTGACGGTTTAGCGACCGAGCAGCGCTTTGCATTCGAGCCGCGCCGCGTACGCGGCACGCCACTCGGGATCGTCGAGCGCGGCTAACTTGCGTTGTACTTCGGCGCGACCGCGCGTGCGCACGATATTGGCGCGATCGTTCGCGCCGGCGAATTCGAGCACCTCGAGGCAGTTGACGTAGACCTCTTCCTCGGAACCTTCGAGGTGGCGCTGCTGATCGAAGAGCACGAGCGCGCGATGGATCTGATCGCCGGCCTCGGCGAGCGCGTCACGGCCACGCTCGCGGATCAACGCGACGCCTTGGCGTGCGAGACCTTGGATCTCGTAACCGACGAGCGTGGCGCCGCGCGCGACGAGCACACCGTGCGAGGCATCCGCAGCGGCCTCGATATTTGCGCCGCGCTGGAGGTGAGCGCCGGCGCGCGAGATGCGAGCGTTTGCTTCGAGATAGCGCGCACCGATCGTCTCGGCTTCGAGCAGGGCTTCGTCAAGCATGCAGATGCTGTCCCGGCCGCGCTTGATCGCGCAGCAGCCCGCGTAGATCAGGCAATCGGCGCGGCTCCAGCGCGAACCGGCGCGCGCGAGCAGCTCGAGCGCTGCCTCGAACGTCGCCGCTGCGCGCTCGTAGAGCCCGACCTCGAGGTAGATGATGCCGGCGACGCTGAGCGCATCGCCTTCGCGCGCGCGATCGCCGTAGCGGCGGCAAAGGTCGAGCGAGCGCTGCGCGGAAACCATGGCTTGCTGGTAATTGCCGAGGCACATCTCGATGATCGCGACGTGGTTCTGGACCACGCGCTCGAGCCACGGGTCGCCGGCCTTGTCGATGCGTGTAGTGACTAGCTGGTAGGCGGCGCGCGCTTCTTCGTAGTGCGCACGCATGAGATGGATCCGGCCGCGACCGACCATCGCTTGCATCTCCTGGGACGCGGCGCCCGCGTTCGCGAACACCAGGCGCGATCGCTCGACCACGTCGAGCGCCTCGGTGAACCGGCTGAGCCGTTCGAGGATCTCGCCGCGAACGCGCAGTGCTTCGCCGACGTGAAGCGCGTCGCCGGCGGCACGACCGAGATCCTCGGCGATCGCGGTCGCGACCTGGGCCCCCGCGTAATCGCCGGTGCGGAGGAGCCGGTGTGCGCGCCGGATCGCGACATCCGCGAGCCGACGAAGATCTCCCTCGCACAGGCGCTGGAGCTCGTCGAGGTCACCTGGATCGGCGAGCAAGTCGCCGCGCAAACGGTTCGCGAGCTCGCGGCCCGCGAGGGCTTCACGCCGGCGCGTCTTCGACGTCGCGGTCGGCGGCCGCTCGCCGAGCTGGTAGTCGAGCGCGAGCGTCCGCGTGAAGTGGGCGACGGCGGTGTCGGCATCGGACGCGGTCATCGCGAGCTGGCCGGCGCGCAGCCAGAACGCGGCCGCGGCGGCGAGCTCGCCGCCTTGTTCGAGATGCTCGGCGATCGCGGCCGGTGCTTCTTCACGCCCCGCGAAGAACCGGCTTGCGAGCAAGCGGCCGACGCGCGCGTGATATTCGCGCTGAGCGCGCTGGGACAAGCCTTCGTAGACCACCTCGCGGATCAAGCCGCGCGCAAAGGCGAGCTCACCTTGACCCGAGGTGCCGGCCGATTCCGGACGGACGAGCACACCGGCATCGATCAGCTCGTCGAGCGCGCTCGGTGCGTGCGCGTCGTCGGCTGTGCGCTCTTCGCTGATAAGCTCTTCGATGATCCGAGCGCGCACCGTGCCCGGCATCACCGAGGCGATGCGCAGTGCAGCTTTCGCGCGGGGCGTGAGCCGATCGACGCGCGCGGCCACGACATCGCGCGCGCTCGCAGGAATTTCGTCGCCCCCGGCTTCGAGCTGGAGCTTGCCCCGCTCGCGCACCGCTTGCGCGAGCTCCTCGATGAACAGCGGGTTGCCACCGCCGCGCGCGATCACCGCGGCGATGGTGAGTGGGGTCGACGCATCACCGAGCCGATCCACGATCATCGCGCGGAGCTCGGCGCCGACGAGGTCGCCGACATCGACGATCGCATCGACGGCCGGCGGCGCCGCGCCTTCGGGCCGCGCGGTCAGGAGCACGAGCTCGGCTCCGACCGCGGGCATCGCGAGCGTGTGGCGCAGCACCTCGAGGCTCGGGCCATCGCCGAGATGGATGTCCTCGATCACGGTCAACAGCGGCCGACCCCGCTCGGCCATCGCAATGCGAAACACCGCGAGGCCAGCCGCGATCCGGGGCCTCAGATCTGCGATCTCGGGCGCGCCGACGCCGAGCCCGTCGCGGAGCTCGATCGCGCGATCGAGATCCGTGACGATCTCCTTCGCACGATCCTCGGCGACGCCGTTCTCCTTGAGCAGGTGCTGGACCCGCTGCAGGAAGCGGCCGCGCGCCGCACGCCCGCGCGCCGGCGCGATGCCGAGCGATGCTTGATACAGATCGATCAGCAGTGCGAACGGCGAGTGCCGGGTCGCCGGATTTGCCGCAGTGAGGATCGTCCGGGTCGCCTGATCGGCCGCAGCGCGGCTCGCGATCAGCTCCGCGACAAGCCGGCTCTTGCCGGTGCCCGCAACCCCGACGACCAAGACGCCGTGGCGCTCGTGCCTCGCGATCGAACGATCGAACCAACTCGAGAGCTCTTCGAGTTGCGCGGTGCGGCCGACGAACGTGCCGCGGCGCTCGAGCCGTGCGCGATCGCGTTCCTCGAACCGGCGCGGCCCGACCACTTCGATCACGCGACGCGAGCTGCGCGTGCGCCCGATGGTCGGAAGCTCCCGCAGCATGTAGAGGTCGCTGGTCACGCGACCCGCGACACCGACGAACCATGGCTTGTCGGGCGTCGCTTCTTTCGCGAGCGCACGGGCTTCTTCGATCGCGTCGGGGGGAATGCGCGCCGCGCCTTCCGGCGTGAGGACGCTCGCGACGTTTGTGCGCGCGCCGATTCGCAGTTGCGGCGTGCCGGTATCGCCGGTGTGTTTTTCGCGTGCGACGGCCGCGGCATCGAGCGCCCAGCCCATCGCGACCGCGACATCATCTTCGCCGGCGACCTCGAGCCCGAACGCGACGACGAGCGCCTCGCTCTCGAGCGCGAGCACGACACCACCGCGCTGATACGCGAGCTCGCCGAGACCGCGTGTGATCGGTCGCAGCACGTCGGCAGGCGCTCCGCTCAACACGCCGACGACGACCACGGTCCTGCGCCGCTCGACGGGTGCACCGGTCGGCAGCACGCCGAGGTCGTCATCGATCGGTTCGTCGATCACGTCGCCTGCGGACAGCTCGTCGGGCGCGGCGTCACCCTCGACGATGAGCTCGTCGAAGCTGGTCGCATCACCGGGCGCAGGCGGCACCGGTAGCTGGGGCACGTGGGGTGCGGCGGAGCCGTAGCTCGTCGAATCGTCGTCGTCGAACCGGAGGTTCAGCGGATTTACATCCGCCGCCATCACGAGCGTCGTGTACGACGGCCGTACGAGCATCGCCGATGACATTCGTTTGGCATCGAACCGCTCGTCGAGCGCCATCGTCTGCTCGCGCTCCGACGGCAATGCATCGCTCAGCCGCGCGACGCCGGCCGTCGTCGATTCATGCCCCCAGCGCATGCCTTGTGCGGTGGCCGCGGTGCTCGTGACGGTGCCGGCGGAGGTCGGGTCGCGATCCCCGAACCTGGCGAACGCCTGGCCGGTCGTCGTGGGGCGCAGCCACGCCTTGTCCTGACCGCCGGTCGTGGTGCCGTCATGCTCGAATCCCGAGAACCGCGCGCCGGTCGCGCTGCGTGCGCGCGGCTGGTCGGCGCGCGGCTGGTCGGCGAAGGAATCGAGCGCCGTTGCGGAAGGGCGCTCGGACAATCGCGCGAAGCCAGGCGTACCGGTCCCGAAATCCTCGGGCAGCAAAGGCGAGGGCAGGGGCGCGATCATCGATTGCGTCGGCTCGCGAGTCGGGAACGACTGTGGCACCTCCGCGCTCGCGCGCTGCACGCTGATCGAGTGCGATGGCGACGGCGAGGCCACGATCTCCGCGAGCGAATCGCCGTCGCCGGCCGCGTCCAATGCCGTGAGCCAGCGCTCCAACGCGTGCGCGCCGCCGGCAAGTGAAGTCCGTGCACATGCCTGGATGAGATCCGCGGTGGTGCCGCGATCCTCGGGCTCGCGCGACAGCGCCTTCGCGATCCCGTCGGCGACCTCGAGCGGTACGTCGGGGTTCAAGCGATCGATCCGAGGCGGGACCGTGCGCCGCACCGCCTCGAGGATCGCTTTGAGATCCGGACCGCGATAGAGCGGCAGGCCGGTGAACAGCTCCCACGCGATAATGCCGAGCGCGAACACGTCGGCCGCGCTCGTCGGTGGCTCGCCGAGCGTTTGCTCGGGCGCCATGTAGCGCGGCTTGCCTCGCAACCGCCGCCGCTCGAGCGCGGTCGTGAACGTCGCGCGCGCGATGCCGAAGTCGAGGATCTTCACGTAGCCGTCGCCGGAGAGCATCACGTTCGATGGCGACACGTCGCAATGCACGATGTTGAGCTCGGCGCCGTAGAGGTCGGTCTTCCTGTGCGCGTAGTCGAGCCCGGTCGCGACCTCCGCAATGATGTACGCAGCGACGGGAATCGGGCAGGGCAGGTGTCGCTGCATAGCTTGCGCGGTAGCTGTGCGAAGGTCGCGACCTTCGATCAGCTCCATCGCGAGGAACAGCTCGCCGTCGGCTTTTCCGAAATCGAAGACCTGGACGATGTTGCGGTGGGTCAGCTCGACCGCGATCCGCGCTTCGTCGATGAAGCTCCGGATGAACCTGCCCTCGCGCGCCGAGCTCGGCAGGATCCGCTTGAGCGCCTGGATCTTTTCGAACCCGGCGATTCCGATGGTCTTGACCTTGTAGACCTCGGCCATCCCACCCTGCGCGAGTTTCTCGAGGACGTGATACTTCCCGAAACGCTCGCGCAGCGCTTCCACGGCGAGCGAGCGTATCATGCCGACGTGGCCGCTGCCGATTACTCCGCGCTCGAAGCCGTGCTGGGCTACCGTTTCACGGATCTGTCGTTTCTCGAATGTGCGTTGCGCCACGCGAGTTGGTGCAACGAACAGCAGCTCGGTGACCGGCAGGAGGATAACGAACGGCTCGAGTTTCTCGGCGATGCCGTCCTCGATCTTGTTGTCGGTCATCGGCTGATGACGCGCTACCCGCAGTTGCGCGAGGGCGAGCTCAGCGTGACTCGCGCCCAAGTCGTGTCCGAGGCGGGCTTATCAGATGTCGCGGGGCAGCTCGGCCTCGGCCAGTGGGTGATGCTCGGCAAGGGCGAAGAGAAGAGCGGCGGCCGGACCAAACCTTCGATCCTCGCCGACGCGTTCGAGGCGATCCTGGCAGCGGTCTATCTCGACGGTGGATTCGCGGCGGCCGAAGGCATGGTCAATCGCGTGCTCGCGACCCGGATCGAGACCGTGGAGTTCAAGGGATTCTACGACTTCAAGACCCGGCTCCAGGAGACCTCGCAAGCGCGGATGAAGGCGACGCCGACCTACCAGGTCGTCCAGGAGATAGGCCCCGATCACGACAAGCGGTTCGTCGTCGCGGTGCACGTCGCCGGCGAGGAGTGGGCTCGCGCCGTCGGCAAATCGAAGAAAGAGGCCGAGCAGATGGCGGCCGCCGAAGCGCATTTCAGGCTCGAAGGCTCCGACATCGGCCAAAAGCCGAGGACGCCGAAGCGTTAGCGCCGGGTCCGGACCAGAGCGAGCACGGCCTCGCGGCTCGGCATCGCCGACCACGGTCCCAGCTCGCGCAACGACAGCGATGCCGCCGCCGTGGCGAGCTCGATGCACCGCGCGAACGGCAGCTCCGAGAGCAGGGCGGCCGCGAAGGCACCGTGAAATACCGAGCCGGCGCCGTACGCGTCGAGCACGTCGCTCGGAAATGCGGGACACCGGATGATCTGATCGCCGTGGCGACCGATCGCGCCTTTGTCGCCGAGCGTGATCACGACAGCGCGCGGACCGAGCTCGAGGATCTCCGCGAGCGCATCGGTGAGCTCGCCGCGCGGTGCGAGCTCCGAGGCTGCGCGCTCCGACATGATCAAGATATCGCTCGCGGCGATCAGCTCGCTCGTGCCGTCGCGCAGCTCGCTGACGTCCAGGATCACCGGCAGCTTCGCGGCGCGCGCACACTCGGCGGTGCGCAGCTGATCCATAGGCGTGGTGCCATCGATCAACAAGGCCGCGGCGCCGACCAGCGCGAGCGCGGCATCGAACCCGACCGGTTCACCGAGCTCGCCGGGATAGCGCGCGCGCAACGTACCGTCGGCGGCCGTCGTGACGAGCTCGCAGGCCGAGGTCCCGACCGCGCGTAACAATTCGGTCTCGATGCCGGCATCGCGCAGCGCCGTGCGTACTAGTTGACCGATGAGGTCGGCGCCGTGCGTGCCGACCGCACGCGCGCGACACCCCAGGCACAGCGCCGCACGCAGCGCGACCGCAACACCAGGTGCGGGAGCAGTCGCCAGGGCGGCAAGCTCGGCCGCGGGCGCTGCAGATTGCGGCAGATTCGGAGCGAGCCCCGAAATGGCCACACCCACCCGCCCCAGGCCGACGATGAGCGGAGCTTTGACCGCCACCAGTGTAGCCTACCGGATCCTGAAAGTTGTTGCGACAACAGGTGGTTATAGTGTCAGGTCGGCGTCGTCGTGAACGGTGCGAAACCCGGGCAACGCCTTCTGTCGGACGGTGGTCACACAACGGAACCGGTTGGGGAACCCGTGACCGAAACTGTCCTTGAACTTCCGACGCCTGCCTTGGCCGAACCGCGCACCCGCGTGTCCGCGACACTCACCGACGATGTCCAGTTGATCGCCGCGTGCCGTCGAGGCGAGGCGCGCGCGATGGAGATGCTGTACCACCAGTTCAAACGCCGGGTGTTCGGCATGGCTCATCGGATCGTCGGCCCGAACGACGCCGAAGAGGTCGCCCAGGAAGTGTTCGTTCGCGTGTTTCGCGGGCTCGCCAACTTCCGCGGTGACTCCGCGCTGTCGACGTGGGTCTACCGGCTGACGGTAAACTGCTCGCTCTCCCACCTGGCGAAGCGCGGCCGCCGCCAGGAAGTTGGCGACGAGACGCTCGCTGATGTACCGGCCGCACCCGCCATCTCTCGCGACCCCGGCCTCGCGGCGCGGATCGAACGCGCGCTGCAAGAGCTGCCGCCCGGCTATCGCGCGATCCTCGTGCTCCACGATGTCGAAGGACTCTCGCACGAAGAGTGCGCGGCGATCCTCGAGTGTCGCGTCGGGACCTGCAAATCGCAGCTCCACAAAGCGCGCGCGCGGATGCGCGAGCTGCTCGGCCCGATCGGGGGCACGCCTACGTGACGTGCCAGGATGTTCGTCCGCATCTGACCGCGTACCTCGACGGCGAGCTCGAGGACGATCGCGGGAGCGCCGTGCGCGGCCACCTGCGCGGGTGCGAAGCGTGTCGGACGGCGGCGCACCATGAAGCGGCGCTGCGCGATGGCCTGCGTGCATTGCCGCAGCTCGACGCCCCGTTCGAGATGTGGGCCGGAGTTCAGCGCCAGCTCGCGGCCGCCGAGGTCGCCGATGCCGAGAAGCCGCACTGGCGCCACGTGGTGTCGCGCTTCGCGCAGGCATGGTTCTCGCCACGGTTCGCGGTCGCGAGTGCTGCGCTCGCGGTCGTCGTGTGCGTGTGGGCGTGGCGCTTCACGCACCAGCATCCAGTGACTGTGGCAGAGGCCCCGCAAGTCGCCGCAGCGCCCGTGCGGCCGGCGCCGAAGCCGGCCGGCGAAGCCCCGACGGCGCCCGGCCCGGATGGCGATGTCGCCGCGGAGATCGCGTCGTTGCCGAAGCAAACCTCCGATGCGTACGCCGAGGCCACGGTCGAGCTCGTGAAGCTCGCCGGTGATGCGCGCACGCAATGGTCTGCAGATCGCCAGCAGCAGTTCGACGCGAAGCTCGGCGAGCTCCAGCATGATGTCACCACCGCCCGCGAAGGTCGGCCGCGCCAGAAGGCGCATCGCTCGCTGATCCGCTATCTCCAGCGCGTCACCACGCGCGACGAGGTCGCCTTCGCAGATACGCGAAGCACGCCATGAAGCTCCGCTTGGTCTCCGCGGCGCTGTTGTGCGTCAGCTCGGCCTACGCCGACCCGAACGCACAGGTATCTGCGACCCCCGCGCCGAAACCCGAGGTGGTCGAGCGCGCGCGGCTCGAGATCAAACCCGCCGGTCACGCGTTCACGCAGCTCTCGATCGAAAACCCCCTCGGCGACGTCCGCGTCGAGGGCTACGACGGCACGTCGATCCAGATCGAGACCCACAAGCACGCCCCGGATGAGGACACGCTCGATCGCTTGCGCGTCGCGCTCGTCCCGAATGCCGATGGCACGGTCCGGATCTCGACCTCCGTCGACGGTGGCAAAGAAGTGAAGTCGGTGGCGCGCGGAGCGGTCCATGTCGACCTCGTGATCCGCGCACCGCGTAAGGCGCGCGTCGACGCGGCGACCTCGGCTGGCAAGCTCTCGATCGAGAACCTCGATGCGGGCGGCGAGCTCGACAGCACGTCGGGCTCGATCACCGCGACGAATGTCTCGGGCGAGCTCCTCACGCACAGCGTGTCGGGCGCGACCTCGTTGAAGCAGGTGTTCGGCTCGGTCGATGCCGCGACGGTGTCGTCGGATGTCGACCTCGATTCGATCAACGGCGATAAGCTCGTTGCCTCGGCGAACAAGGGTAAAATCGCGGGCAAGCGCGTGCGGTCGCGCGACATCGAGCTGACCACGACCGAGGGCCGGATCTCGCTCGAGTACGAATCCACGATGCGCGGTCATCTTGTCGTGTCGAGCCTGCACGGTGACATCGACGTGCGGATGCATCGCCACGGTGCGGTGTCGATCCGCGCTCGCGGCACGAAGGTCGACCTCGGTCAGCCGACCACCCTCAATGGTGGCTGGGCCCAGGCCACGCTCGGTCGGTCCACCGACCCGGGCGAAGCGGCCGCAGCCGTCGAGCTCCAGTCGAAGTACGGCGTCGTCTCGCTCGCCGTGATTCAATAGTCGGGGTATATCGTTGCCTCGTGGAAGAGACGCCGCCGCGTGTGCAGGAATATGCCGAGCAAGTGGTCGAGTACGTTCGTCGCGCGCTCGGCGTGACCCTCGAATACAACAGCGACACCTTGCCGCTGCTCGACCACTATCTGCGGACCGTGGCCGACAGCGCGCCGGCGACGATGAAGCTGATCATCGTGACCGCGGGTGCGTACTTCGGCGAGGTCGTACGCCGCCATCTGGGCGGGCGCTGGGACCTGATCGGTTCGAAGGTCGACATCAAAACGGATGCCGCGGATGTCGCGGATGCCGACGAAACCAAGAACGCCATCGGCCCCGAGGCGGAGTGGCGCGTGGTCTTGCCAACTGCCCTGAACTTCTCTCCGCTCGGGTTCGTCGCCGCCGCCATCGCCAAGAACGACGTCGAGGAGCTCGATAACGAGCTCGATGTGCCCGTGCGGATGAAAGAAATCGTCCAGGAGACCCTCGGACGGATGGGCGAGGTTCCGCTCGACGACTACTACTCGCTGTGCAATCGGCTCGACACCGTCGAGCACATCCACGAGGTCCTCGTCGCGTACGCCGCGCAGATGCTCGGCAAGACTGCCCAAGACGATATCCCTGAAGATGGCGCCGAAGATGGTGGCGAGCCGAATGGCGATGTTCCGGAGACGGTCGCAGACGAGCCTTCCGGCGGCGTGAACTAAACTCCTTTCGTGTTATGCCTCGCGGATGGCAAGGGGTCATGCGCGTGCTCCATCGCAGAACGCCTATCGCGGCTCGATCGGCCGCACGAAAACGGCCACTGTCCACGTGACCGCGCCGACGGGCGACCTCGTCGTCCATACGGTCTACACCACCATCGATGCGGTGAGTGACCCCGAGCTCGCGGAGCGCCTGCACTCCGATGATCCGGCTCACGCGCTCAACGCAGTCGCGATGCCGATCGTCTATCACGATCCCGCAGCGGAGCTGATGGTGCTCGTCCTTGGCGAGGCGCAGCGGCATCGCGAGATCGACGAACGCATTAAATTACTCGAGCGCTTGCGCGCTGACGATGCGGCTATTCCGGCGTACGCAAAAGAATTCGCGGTGGTGTTCGGTAGTGCCGCCCTCCGCGCGTATCTCGAAGAGCGCGCGCTCGCCGCATTGACCGCCGCGCGCACGCAAGACGCCGCCAAGGATCTCGAGAAGAAGCGCAGCGAGATCGAGAAGCGCGAGGAAGAGCTCGCTCGCGCACGTGCGCAGATCGATCACGCACGCGCGCAACTCGACCACGGCAAAGGTCAGCTCGAGCAGGGCAAGGTCCAGCTCGAGAAGGATCGCGCCGCACACGAATCAGCCTCCGCCCGCGCGCAGAGCGAGCTCGAGCGCATGCGCGCCGAGCAGCGCGCTCGCGTGATCAAATCGGTCCAGGTGCCGGTGGTCCCCAGCGACGCGACCACGATCGGACCCACGCCGACCGGCGAGTACGACAACGTAACGGCGCCGATCGCACTTCACGAAGCGCTCGATCTGGCGCCCAGCCCGGCCGTCACCAGCAACGCCGAAATCTCGAGCGAGTTCAATCGCGTGTTCGAGGAAGCGACGTCGGCTGCACTCTCGCAGCACGCGCCGAAGGCCAAGACGCCCCCGCACGGGATGAACGGCACGACCGGCAACGCGAACGGTCGCGCAGTGGCTCACCTCGGGGCGATCGAGTGGACCGAGGAAGAGCTCACCGGTACGGCGATCGTGCCGCCGGGCTCGGATCCACTCACCACCGATACGCAGGATCTCGGGCAACCAACGTTCGAGAACTGGCTGGACTTCGCGACGACGGGTATCGAGTCGGTCTTCGAGGTCAACGACGCCACGGTGCGGCTCGCGCTGCACGTCAACGAGCACCAGGCGCGCGGCGTCGGCGGCGTGCTCGACTTGCGGCTGCTCCTGCATCGCGTGAACACGTATCCGCTGATCACGCTCGTGATCGGTCCGCCCGCCGCGCTGCGCGTGCCGCGCCCGACCCAGCTGATGACCGTGATGCTCGATATCGGTGCGGAGCTCGATCGCCATGTCGTCGCGACGCTCGCGAAGCGGTTCGCGATTGACGTGGTCTTGATCCTCGACAGCGCACCGATTCGCTCGGTCCGGCTGACCGCGCCGCTCGCCGACAATGCCGCATATATCCTGCGCGCTGCCGATGATCACCTGCGCGGCATCTCGTCGGAAAACGTCGAGCCGTCGTTCCAGCGCGCCAAGGATCTTGTCGAGGCGGTAAACTACGATCTCCTCGGCACACAACATCCCGAGACTGGCGAGTTCCGCGACGAGAAGCTCGCGCAGCTCGCCACGGCCCAGCACGTGCGGCGCGCGATCGCGATCGCTCGCCGGTTCGCGCGCCCGTCGCGCGAGGACTACCTGATCTGCTCGCGCGGCTTCCCACTACAGCGCTGGCGCGAGCTGCGTCGTCACGTGCTCGAGAGCGCCGTCGCGTGGGGCATCTGGATGGGCCCCGAGCTCGCACAGGTCGCGGTCTCCGAGGGGCTCGCCCGGTCGCGGCGCGACCTGATCCTCAAGCTCGACTCCGGCTTCGACGAGCTGCGCCGCCATCCGACCGCGTTCGACATCGACGCGGACGCCGCTGACGACAACCACAAGGCGATCGCGGAAGAGGCGCGCGCGCTCGGGGTCGAGCTGCGCAAGAAGCAGAACGGCGTGATCAAGAGCGAAGAGTTGCCGGTGGTCTCGGGCTCGATCGACGGCACTCCGATCAATGGGCTGCCGCGCTCGACCACGACCGAACAGCTCCTCGCGATGCTCGACGACAAAGCGCATCGGGTCGCCGCGGCAAGCGAGCTCTGTGATCGCGGCCCTTCGGTCGCCCCGGTCGCGGCACCCGCCGTCGTCGCGGCCGTGAAGAAGATGTCGCGTGCTGAAGCCGTCCGGATCCTTGGCCGCTGCGTGAAGTTCGGCTCCGCCGCCGCTCCACCCCTGATCGAGGGTCTCGGCTCGAGTAAGGCCTTCCTGCGCCATGGCTGCGCGCTCGCGCTGGCGCTGCTCCGGACCGACGAAGGCACGTACGCCGTGATCGACTCGCTGATCACCGAACCGACCGAGGTCTGGCGCGAGATCGCGCGTGCCCTCGGCCAGGTAGGGCCGGCGGCACTGATGCCGCTGGCGAGCCACACCGGCCGTCTCGGCGATCGAATGACGCCTCAGATCAAGGAGCGGGTGGCGTGGGCGATGGCCCATGTCGGTGTTCGTGGTGGGCGAAGTGCCCTCGATCAGATGTCCGCCGGGCAGAGCGTGCTCGCTCCCATTGCCCGCCAGGCGCTCGACCTGCTCGAAACCGCGGCTCGCGACGAAGTTCGCGTCCGGCCGGGCCCGCAGGCGACCCGGGACGTGACGGTCAATCGGGCGTTTTCGAGGCGGTTCTTCGAGGCGCTGGACGGTCAGCCGGACGATGCGAAGGCCGCGCTCCATGATTTGGACGTTTCCAGTCCCATGGAAATGCTCGACGACAGCGATCTCATCATCGAAGAGGATGAGGAAGCAGAGCTCGACGAGTCGGATCTGATCCAGAGCTAGGGTTTTCAGGTAGTATCTCAAGTCCGGATGCGCATCGGGATTTTCTCCGACGTCCACGCGAACATCGAAGCGATGACCGCGGTGCTGGACGCGTTCAAAAGTGAGCGCATCGACAAGTACGTCTGCATCGGCGACGTCGTCGGTTACGGCGCTTCGCCGAATGAGTGTTGCGACCTGGTGCGTAAGACCGCGGCATTCACGATCCTCGGCAACCACGATGCTGCGGTCTCGGGCCGGATGGACTACTCGTACTACTACGATGCCGCCCGCCAGGCGCTCGATCTTCACTCGCGTCAGCTCCGCCAGGATAACAAGGATTGGCTCGAGAGCCTGCCGTACGAAGTCCGCGACGGGGACCTCACGTTCTGTCACGGCTCGCCGATCAACCTCGAAGAGTTCGAGTACATCTTCTCGGTCGAGCAGGCCTCGCGTTGCCTCGACATCTGGGACGATCTGGGGCTCGTCACGTTTATCGGTCACTCGCATCTTTGCAAATCGTTCGCGTTGACGCGCGAAGAGGTGTTCGAGGTCGTCGCGAACAAGTTCGTGATCCGGCCCGAGCATCGCTACATCATTTCGGTCGGCTCCGTCGGCCAGCCGCGCGACTACGACAACCGCGCGAGCTACACGATCTACGACAGCGAGGAGAAGACGTTCGAGTTCAAGCGCGTCGCGTACGACATCGATGCAGCAGCACAGAAGATCTTCGCGACCGAGCTCGAGCGGAACTTCGGCAACCGTCTATTCCTCGGCGTTTAGCCAACGGCGCACGGGTGCTGCGTGCCCGGTCAGTCGCTGACTGGCTCGCTAATCACCCTTGAGGGCGGCGGGTGCGAAACGGAGGGGCGTTTCGCGAGCGTGATCGAGTGCGGCTTTGTCGATCACGCCGTCGCGATACATTGCGTGGAGGATCACGTCGACGCGGCTCGCGCTATCGCTATCGATCCCACCGGCATGACGAACGCGGCGGCTCATCGTGCGCGGCTCCGAGGTGAGCGCGGCGAGGAACGCAGCCTGGTGCAGATCGAGCCCGTTCGCGCCGGTGGCGAACCAGTGCTTCGCGGCGCCGCCGATGCCGAAGATGTGCGGACCGAGCTCGATGATGTTGAGGTAACGTTCGAGGATCGTCTTCTTGTCGAGGCGGGCTTCGAGCCGCCACGTGAGGATCGCTTCCTGGAGCTTGCGATCGAGGCTGCGGCGTTGCGCGAGGAATGCGTTCTTCACGAGTTGCTGGCTGATCGTCGAGCCCCCCCGCGCGAGCTTGTGATCGCGCAGATCGATCTCGAGGCTCTTGGCGATCTGGACCGGATCGAACCCGTGATGATCGTAGAACCGACCGTCCTCGGCAGACACGAATGCCGCGGCGACGTAGCCGGGCAGGGTACGGAGCTCGGTCCACCCGGGCTCGCCCTTGCCGACCTTCGCGTGGCTGCCGTCGGCGAAGGTGGTGTCGGTCGGGGTCGCGAGGGTCGACGCATCCGCACTCGGCGGCTCGACGGTGACCGCGCACCGGTTGTCGAGATCGAGCTCGAGTACGACGCCTTCGCCCGCGACCGCGGCGAGATCGAGCCCGAAGTGACCGCGCCCGCCGAAGGTGCCGGTCATCTGCATGCCATCGAGCGGGCCGCGTAGCTCGGCCGGTAGCGACGCGAGCAGAGCGCCACACGATGCGGTCTCGAGCGCGAGATCGATCTGGGCCGCGGAGAGCTGGCCGCGGCGGGCCCAGCCGGTCGCGGTCCAATGGGCATCGCCGATCGCGAGCGCGAGATGATCCGCGGTGATGGTCGTGGGCGTGATCGCGACCGAACCTCGCAAGCCCGCCGCGATCGCGAGCGGTGCGGCGCCGGCGAGGTGATGATCGAGCCGCGCGCCGTCGAGCGAGCCGTCGACCACGAGCGCGAGATCTCGACCCGCGCGCTGCACCGTCAGCGAGCCCGAGGCATGCGCGTCGTCGAGGATCACTCCGTGTGGTGCGAGCGCCGCGAATGCGCGGAGCGGAATACGATCGCCGTGCAACGTGACCGCGAGCTGACCTCCCACACTCGGTGGCGCGACTTCGGCGGCGATGTGGCGCGGGATGCCGCCGTCGTCGAGCGCGGCGCGCATTTCCAGCGCGCCGCCGGGCGTGAGCCGCCCGATCGAGACGTCGCGCAGCGCGATCGTTCGCCCGCCAGCAGTGACCTCACCGGTGCCGGCGACCGCGAGCACGCGCCCGAACTTGACGTGCGGCAGCGAGACCTCTGCCGACGCGCGCGCGAGCGAGAGCTCGCCTTGCAGTTGCGTTCCGACCGCACCACGAAGATGCAACGGGCCGGTGATCACGCGCACGCCGCCCGCATCCGGAACCAGCTCGACACCATCAGCGGAGATCTCGCCGAGCCCAGGGACATGCGCGACGAGTGAGCCCGAGCTCACGACGATCCGCCGGACGCGCGGCCCGTTCGTGGTGGCGTGGCCCGAGGAGGCGGCGAGCCGACGCACGAGCCGCGCGAGATCGCTATCGCCCGTGCGATCGACCTCGACGGCGACGCGCGGTGTGGCGACGCGAATCTCATCGGCGCCGAATTGGCCTGACAAGAGCGAATCGAGCGAGACCGAGGCCTCGACCGCCTCGGCGCTGAACAGCTCGCCTAGCGATAGCTCCGAGAGCCGCAACCGTGCCGTGAGATCGACGTCGACGCGGCCGATCGTCGCGGGGACGCCCGCGGCTCGACCGAGATGATCGGCGAGCTCGCGCGTGCGAGCACTGACAAACAGCGACGCGCCGACAGGCACACCGATCGCGAGGATCGCCGTCGCTGCGACGAACCGTCGATCGCGCTTAGTGATGCGCAGCCTCGACAGCTTGGTCGAGCGGCCGTTCTTCGCGCCGCTCGTCGCCGATATACGGGCGCGACAGGACGCGACGCTCGCCTCGACCGCGGCGCGATCCGAGGGTCGCGCTCGCGAGCATCAGCTCGCACAGCTCGCCGAACGAGATGCCGGCGGCATCCGCGATCTTCGGCAGGAGGCTCGTCGGGGTGAGCCCCGGGACCGTGTTGACCTCGAGGATGAATTCGTTGCCGGAGTCGCTCACCATCATGTCGACGCGGGTCGCGCCGTTGCAGTCGAGCGCCATGTGCGCGCGCAGTGCTTGCGCGAGGACGCCGCGATAGCGCTCGGGTGACAGGCGCGGCGGGACGAAGTACTCGGTCGCGCCCTTGGTGTATTTATTCTGGTAGTCGTAGAAACCCGCGCGGGGTGCGATCTCGCAGGCGCCAAGGGCGCGGTTATCGAGGATCGCGACCGAGACTTCTTTGCCCGCGATGAAGCGCTCGACCAAGATCTCGTCGTCGAAGCGCAGCGCCTTTTCGACCGCGCCGGCGAACTCCGCCTCGCCGTGGCAGATCGTGACGCCGACCGAGGACCCTTCGCGGATCGGCTTCACGACACATGGGAAGCCGAAATCGCCGTGGATGCCTGCGAGATCCGTGGTGTCCGAGGCGACGAGCGAGTAATACGCAGGCGTCGGCAGGTTGTGGAGCCGGAACAGCTCCTTGGCCTTGCCCTTGTGCATGGCGAGCGCCGACGCCATCACGTCCGAGCCGGTGTAGGGGATGCCGAGGAGCTCGAGCAGACCCTGGATGCAGCCATCTTCGCCCATCCGGCCGTGGAGCGCGATGAACGCGACATCCAGCCGCTCCTGGCGAAGTGCCACGTCGACATCGCGGTCTACATAGATGGGAACGGCGTGATGCCCGCGCGCGAGGAGGGCGGCCAGAACGGCCTCACCGGTCCGCAGGGACACTTCACGCTCGCTCGACAGACCCCCGAGCAACACACCGATCTTGCGGGACTGCATCGTTTGACTCCTTGGGGATGGGAACGCTGCACAACCACAGCCTGTTCCCGTCCTAAACCGACCCTAAGGGCCATGGATCCGCAGGGCAAATTTCTGGTACCACCTGCGGTAGATGAGCAAGAAGAAGAGCGCCAGCGAGTCGGACAAGAAACCGGCGAAGAAGGCCGCTCCGGCTACGAAAAAGACGGCCGCTCCGGCCAAGAAGGCCGCCGCGAAGCCGGCCGGCAAGAAGCAACCGCAGCCGAAGCCGGCCCGCGCCAAAAAAAGTACAAAAGTCGAAGTGGTCGCCCCCGAGGCGATCGAGGTCCTCAGTGAGGGCGAAGCGCTGAACCAAGTGGTCGACGCAGCGGACGCGGAGGACGCAGAGATCGTCGCGGAGAGCCCAGTCCTCGAGACGGCACCCGAGCTGACCGACGAGGAACGCGAGCTTTCGGCGATCTACGGCGAGGATGCCGCGGGCGCCCCGGCGCGCGCGCACGGCGAGTTCCAGGATGCAAAGACCCGCGATGAAGATCGGCCGATGGTGCCGGAGATCAACGCGCGCGAGGAGCGCAAGGCCCAGTGGCAAGACCGCCGCGATCGCCGCAAGCAGCGTCGCGACGATCGGCAGCAAACCCGCGATGGTCGCCCGCAAGGTGGTGGTGGCCAACCGAACGGTGGCCAGGGCGGTGGCCGTCCCCACGAGCAGCAGCGCCTGTTCAACCCAGGCGGCTCAGGCGGCTCAGGCGGCTCAGGCGGCCAGGCACAGCCCCACGGCACGCCCAACAACAACGGCGCGAACGGTCATGGCCAGCCGCGCGAGTCGCGTCCGAATCTCCAGATGCCGATTCCGGTGACCGGCGAACACGACGTGCTCGCGCGCGTCGGAACGCCGCTCGGCGATGCCGCCGCAGCCGTGTTCGCGCAGCTCCGCAATGGCCAGCCGCTGCCGGTTCGCCAGCTAGCGCAGATGATGCGCAAGCGCAACCTCGTGACCCAGGATCCCGAGCAGCTGTGGCCGCAACTCAAGGCCGAGCTTCTCGGCGACGAGCGCAGCTATCGCACGCTCGGGTTGCGCCCGCGCATCGTGTATCGCGGTCGCGATCTGTTCGCGCCGGGTCCGGTCGCGATGAGCATGACCGCCGAGGTCGAAGCGTCGATGGCGAGCGCGCTCTCGAAGCTCGCAGGGGCGACGCATCGCGCGCTCGCGCAGCGGATCCAGCGCGCGAGTGCGGCTGGGTTCGAGCGCCTGATCCACGCGTACCTCGTGGCCGCAGGCTATCGTGAGATCGATTGGATCAAGCGCGTCGGTGGTATCAGCTACGCGACCGCGCAGGCACCGGGCCTCGCGCGCACCGTGTTGATCAGCTCGCGTTCGGGTGACCAGCCGATCGATCGTCGTGGCATCGGCGAGCTCCGCGTTGGCGTCGAAGCGAAGGACCTCGTCGCTGGGATCCTGTTCGCGCCGCGCGAGCTCTCGGAGGATGCCGAGCAAGAGCTCGAGCGCGCCGGTCGCTCGATCTCGGTGATGTGTGGGGACCTCTTGGTCGCCGCGCTCATCGCGACGGGCGTCGGCGTGGTCAGCGCGGCCGCTCCCGTGCACTACCTCGACGACCAGCTCCTCGACGAGTTGCTCGCCGGGTAGGCTGCGCCCGGCAGCCGCGTTATAAAGGGCCCATGGCCCGGATCGTCGTCCTCTACAACACCGACTACGACGCGGAACAAGCGACCCTCACCGGGCCCGATGTGACGTCGGTGCGCGAGAGCGCGAAGGCAATCACGCGCGCGCTCTCCGAGGCCGGCCATACAGTCGAGCTCACCGGTGTGCACGGCGTCGAGGTCTACTCGGTGCTCGCCACCATTCGTGAGCAGCAGCACGACCTCTTGTTCAACCTCTGCGAGTCGATGGACAACAACTCGCTGAACGAGCCCACGTTCGCGGGCCTCCTCGATCTTTTCGGCATTCGCTACACCGGTGCGGACCTCTTGGCGCTCGCGTCCTGCCTGCACAAGCAACGGACCAAGGACATCTTGCTCGCGAATGGCGTGCCCACGCCGCCCTATCGCTATCTCGTCGACGACGCGTCGCTCGCTGATCCGTCGCTCGAAGCTCTCGACTATCCGTGGTTCGTAAAGCTCGCGCACGAAGACGCCTCGCTCGGCATCACCGAAGCGAACGTGGTGCACGACGTCAACGAGCTCCGCGCGCGCAGCCGCGAGCTGATGACCGAGTTCAAGCAGGCCGTGATCGCGGAGCGCTACGTCGCAGGCCGCGAGATCAACGTCACCGTCCTCGGCAATGGCTCGACCGCCCGCACGCTGCCGCTCCACGAGATCGATTTCGCGGCGATGCCGCCGGATCGACCTCATATCGTGAGTTACGCCGCGAAGTGGGAAGAGAGCCATGTCGACTACTTCGGCACCAAGCCCGTCCCGCTCCGAGCGGCGCCCCCCGCGCTGATCGCGGCCGTCGAAGCCGTCGCGCTCGCCGCGTATCGTGCGATCGAGCTGCGCGATTACGGTCGCGTCGATCTACGCGTCGATGCAGCGGGTCAGCCGTGGGTGATCGACGTCAACCCGAACCCCGATATCTCGCCGGATGCAGGCGCCTCGCGCGCGGCCGCGGCCGCGGGGCTGAGCTATCCACTGTTCGTCGGCGAGATCGCGAAGATCGCCCTCGCGCGCTAGCGCTGATCGTCGCCGCTGGAACCGGTCAGAATCGTCGTCGACCGGCATGGCCCGATAGAGCTCTCCGAGCAGACTCGACGGAGGCACGCGAGTTCGTGATCCGAGGCCGCTATGATCGTTCGTCGTCGGGTTCGGGCTCGTCGCCCGCGAGGCGGCGGAGCTTTTTCTGCAAGCCGAACCGCGAGAGCCCGAGTAAGCGCGCGGCGACGGTCTGGTTCTGTTTCGCGCGGGCCATCGCGGCGGTGATGTACGCCTGCTCGGTCGCGACGATCGCGGGCTTGAGGCGCAGGTCTTCGCCGAGCATCGGCTTCTGGGGCTCGGGACGACCGCTGGCGGTCGCGAGCTGCTCGGGCAAATCTTCGAGATCGAGGATGTCGCCGCCGAGCGCGATGCCGCGGGCGAGTGCATTCTCGAGCTCGCGAACATTGCCGGGCCAGCGATGCTGGGTGAGCGCGCGCAGGGCCGCGCGGGTGAGGCGAGGCGGCGGCTTGCCGGCGCTAAGGCGCTCGAGCAGGCGCTCGACGAGCAGCGGAATATCGCCGTCGCGGTCGCGCAGCGCGGGCACCGCGATCGTGATGACTTCGAGGCGGAACCGCAGATCTTCGCGGAACGCGCCTGCGGCGGCGAGCTCGGCGAGCGGGCGCTGACTCGCCGCGATCACGCGAACATCGACCTGGCGAGTCTTTGCCTCGCCGACGCGACGGATCACCCCGTCCTGCAGCACGCGGAGCAGCTTCGCCTGCATGCCGGCGCTGGTGTCGGCGATCTCGTCGAGCAGCAGCGTGCCGCCATCGGCGACCTCGAACATGCCGCGGCGATCGCGATCCGCGCCTGTGAATGCACCGCGGACATGACCGAAAAGCTCGCTCTCGAGCAGCGCCTCGGGGACCGCGCTGCAGTTGATCGCGACGAACGCGCCGGTCTTGCGCGGGCCATGGTCGTGAAGGGCGCGCGCGACGAGCTCCTTACCCGTGCCGCTCTCGCCGACGATCACGACGGGGAGCGACGTCGCTGCGGCACGGTCGAGCATGTCGAGCATCTTCACCATCGCGGGTGACCGACCGACGATGCCCTCGTAGCGGTGACGCAGCCGGTCGCGATCGGGGAGCTCGGACTTGACGCGCACGAGCTCGGCATCGCGCTCTTCGAGCTCGGCGACGAGCCGCCGGTTGAGCTCGTCGACCTCGGTGGTCGTGCGGCGCAGCCGCTCGGTCAGGCGTGCATTCTCGATCGCGATCGCCGCGATGTCCGCGAGCTCGCCGAGCACGGTGGCGGCGTTGTCATCGAAGGCTGCATGGCGAAGGCGGTGATCGACGTAGATGCAGCCGACGATGGTCGAGCGCTGCCGCAAGGGAACGGCGAGCACCGACCGCAGGCGCAGCGCGGCGACCGAGGCGGCGACCGCGAATCGTTCGTCGAGCCCGGCATCGACCGTGATCACGGCTTCACCGCTCTGCGCGGCGCGCTCCGCGATCGAACGGCTGACGGAGCGATCCGCGGTCTCGAGATCCGCCATCGCGAAGTTGCGCGAGACCACGGGGGCGAGCTCACCGCGCTCGTCACGAAGCAGCAAAAAGCCGCGCTCGGCCGAGGTCAGCTCGATCGCGGTGTCGATCACTTCGTCGAGGATGCGAGCGACCTCGGCCTCGCTGTTCAACCGCCGCGACAAGGTCAACATGCGGCGCAGGAGCGCAGCGCCTGGCATGACACCCAGCGCCTCGCCGAGCGTCGGTTCGCTGGAGCCCGCGAGCGCGACGAGATCCGGATCGCGCTCGAGCGCGCGGCGAAAGCCTGGTGCGGCGGCGGCAGCGATCACCGCGTGGGCGGAGCGTGCGCGGGCAGTTTCTTGCGCGGCGAACGCGCGATCGCCGGTGCGCTGCGCGAGCTGTGCCGCGACCGCGTGGCCCCGTAACGCACGTTCGAATCGATCCGCATCACTCGCGCGCCGCGCGGTTTCGGCACATGCCGTCGCGAGCGCGCCGAACGCCCCCGTGTTCGTGGCGAGTGCGAGCCGGCCACAGGCGATCGTCCAGCGGTCGCGATCATCGTCAGACGCACACAACTCGGCGACCTCGGCGAGCGACCGATCGGGTGCGTGTCCCGCCTCGGCCAACGCGATGAACGCGCTGACTTGAGCGTGCGCGTCACCTCGCTCGTTGCCGATCGCGAGCGCGTCGCGGTAGCTCGCCTCGGCGCCCGCCGCATCACCGAGCCTGCGGCGCGCATCGCCGAGCACGAGCAGCGCGAATGCACGGAGGTGCGGAGCGCCAGCGGCGTGCCCGAGCGCGGTTTCGGCGGCGATCCTCGCTTCGTCCGCCTGGCCGACCGCTAGCAGCGCATTGCCACGATTGAGATCGGCCGCGATCTGCTCGGTCGTCGCCGCGAGGTCTGCGAACACGCGGCTGGCCGCGGCAAGGCGGGGCAGGGCTTCGCTCGCACGACCGCGTTCGACCAGGACGGTGCCGAGGTTGAGCTCGGCGACGGCGGCGGCGTGAATCTCGCCGACCTCGCTCAGGCGACGGGCGGCTTCGCGATAGCGCTCGCTCGCCATGCCGAGCTGACCGCGTTGCTGGGCGACCATGCCGCGCAGCGACAGGGCGCGACCGATCGCGGCCGTATCGTGGGCGATGCTCGCTGTCGCCTCGAGCACCGAGAATGCGCGGTCAGCGTCGTCGAGCTCGCCGAGATAGAACGCCGCGAGCCCGGCGGCCTCGGCGCGCAAGCCGGCGAGCGGACCCGCGGCGAGCGCGACACGCCGAGCCTCTGCGTAGCGCGATCGGGTGACGAGCAGGCGGGCATACGCACCGGCGATCTCGACGTGCTCGGGACGCGCCGCGTGGAGCTCGGCGAGCGCGAACTCCGCCGCCTCGAGCTCGCCCGCACGCTGGTTCGTGCGTGCGTGCAACAAGCGCGCTTCGATCGGATCGGCGCCAGCGTGCTCGCCGCGCGTCGCGAGCTCGAGCGCGTCGCGGTACGCGCCGAGGCTCGCGGCCGCCCGCGCTGCGATCAGATACGCCCGCGCGGCCTCGGGCGGTCCAGCCGCGATCACGCGCATCGCGAGGGCGCGCGCGCGATCGCCACGCCCGCGTGCAAGCAATTGCTCCGCGACCTCGCACGCGCGTTGCGCGAGCGCCGCGTCGAGCTCGACTCGCGCGAGCAAGGCCTCCGTCAAGTCGATCCCGAGGTCGCCAGCCGCGAGCACGCGTTGCGCGAGCTCGCGTAGCTCGCCACCCGCGACCTGCTCGATCGCTTCGACGGTCGCTTGGTCGATCGCGAGCTCGGTCGCGAGCTCGGTCGCTTGGTCGGTCGCGAGCTCGGTTCCGGTTCCGGTGCGACGCACGAGCCCGGCGCGCTCGAGCTCGGCCGCCTCGGCGAAACCGACCTCGCGCGAGAGCGCGGCGATGATCGTCGCGAGAGGCGCCCGGCCGCCGAAGGCTGCGAGCGCGACCACGAGCCGGCGCGCACGCGGGCTGATCGCCCCGAGCTGGCCGGCACGCACCTCGGCGAGTGCGGTGGTCGACCGCGACGTCCACTCGATCGCGAACGGATCAGCCTCGTGCGCGAGAGATCGGATCAGCTCGATCGCGGTGAGCGCCGCGCCGGCGGACACCGCGAGCAACGCGTCGGTCCACGAGCTCGGCGGCTCGCGCCCGAGCATCTGCACGGCGACGTCGGCAAGCCCGGCTCGGTCGAGCGCAGGCACGGTGCGGACGTCGAGGCCATCGCGCGGCCGGACACCATGAGGAGGCACGACCGCGGGCCCGACGATCGCGATCACACCGAGCGGCCCCGACGAACGGACCAGCGCGGCGATCAAGGCCTCACTACGCGGATCCTCGGCGAGCTCGAACGCGATCATCGCTCCCCGCTCGCGCGCCGCGCGCGCCACGCGATCGATCCATCCGTCGAGCGATGCGCCGGTCCCGAGCGGTGCGACGCCGAGCTCGCCGGCGATCGTATCGAGCGAACCTGCGAGGTGCGGCACGGTCTCGCGCCGCTCGGCCGCCCGCGCGAGTTGCCAGCGGCGGATCGCACCGTCGACGAGCACGCGCGCCCCCGAACCGGCGCCACCGACGACGAGCTGGACCTTCGCCGACGCCAGCCCCTCGACCAAGCCCGCGATCCACGCGGTCGCGCCCGGCCACGACGCCGCGAGCGGTGGTGCCGCGATCGCGGGCCGCGCGCGGCGTGCGATCGATGGCGAGATGATCGCGGCGAGTTGATCGAGCTCGTCGAGCACGGCGAGCGCCGAGGTGGGCCGCCGCTCGGCATCGCGTGCATACAGGCGATCGATCAGATCGGCGAGCGGTGCCGGCACGAAGCTGGGCAGTGCGGGATGTTCCGTCGTAAGGATGGCCTGCGCGAGCCCGCCGAGCCTTGCCCCCGCGAATGGCGGTCGACCGAGCACGAGCCGCGCGACGGTTGCGCCGAGCCCGTAGAGGTCGCTGCGCGCATCGACGTGACCAGCGAGCGCTTCCGGGGCCATGTACGCTGGCGTTCCTCGCGCGCCATCCACCGCCGCGAGGCCGAGATCCACGAGCACACAGCGATCGGCCGCCAGCAAGATGTTGAGCGGCGAGACGTCACCGTGGACGAGGCCACTCGCGTGAATCACCGCGAGCGCGCCCGCGATGTCGGCGAGCAGCGACCACAGGGCGACCGGATCGGTCCATTGCCCAGCGTCACTCGTGCCCCCCGCGATCCACTCCGTCACGAAGTACGGCGCACCGGCCGCGACATCCGCGATCACCTCGGTGGTTCGGCCAACCTCGAACACGCGCGGAAGGGACGGGTGTTGGAGCCGGGCGAGCTGTTCGAACTCGGCGAGCAGCATCGTCTCGGCACGGTGATGCGCGATCGCGACCTTGAGCGCTCGGAGCTCGCCGGACTGCGAATCCACGATCTTGAAGACCCGTCCGAACGAGCCCGTCGCGATCAGCTCGCCGTCGAATCGGGTCACCGCCAGTTATGTCAACTTGATTGGCAGTGCCTGTCAACCTGATTGGCTGCCGCGGAAAGTCCGCGAGGAGGAATGGTGTATGTTAGTGTGTCACCCGTGGCTGACGACGAGCGGACACGACGCCGTCTCGGTGACGCGACGAGGTCACGGATCGAAGACCTTGCCGCGGGTTGGTCGGTCGACGCACCTGCGCCACCACCGTCCAAAACCGGGGCAAAGGCGGAAGCGGAGCCTCCGGAGCCGGTCGACACCCTGGATGACGACCATCCGCCCTCGGATATGCCGCCACCGCTCCCGGCCGGCGGACGCAAGCGACCGCGCACGCTGCCGCCACCACCGCCCGGATCTGATGCGCGCAAGGCACTCGAAGAGGCGTTCGTCGACGCCAAGCCTGCGGACGTGACGCCGACACCGAATCGGGAGCGCATCCTCGCAACGATTCCGGCGAGCGCCAGCCAGGCGCTCGCGAACAAGAAGCCGCCGACCCGGCCTCCGCCGATTCCTGTGCGCGCGGTGACAGGTGCCCCGGCCGCGCTGATAAGTGAACATCCGTCGATCGCCGTGGAGCTCGCGAGTGCGCATCCGAGCGCGCTGTCGAACGCCACCCAACACGTGACCGATCCCGTGCCGGTCGGCGAGTTCGATAGCGGTCCGCACTCGCTCGGTGACGACAAGCTACGCATCTCGCAGCTCGCGCAAGCGACCCAGCAACATCACACCGCCGATGCGTTGCTCGGCATTCCGGCGCAACCCGCGACCCTGATCAAGGAGGTCCCGATCAACGTGCTTCTCGACGAGACCGCGGCGCGGATCCGGATCGACTCGACGGGCAAGTCCGGCACCCACGACCCATCGACCGCGCGGTTCGAACGCGGCGATCCGACACACGAAGCGAACGCGCGTGACGACGCGACCGAAATCCAAGCGCCGACCGATCGACGCCACCACACGGGTGGCACGTTGCGCGCGGCCGCGATGTTGCGGCGCAAGCGCGGCATCTGGGGCGACGTTCGCTACGTGTTCACGGCGGTGTTCGGCCTGCGTGCTGCGAAGAAGGAAACCGACGACCTCGATGGCCGCCAGAGGCTGCGCCAGACCTCACGCCGGCGTCACCTCGTCACGCTCGGCCGCACCGCGGTCACTGCCGATGCGCTCGACCATCCAGCCCTCGGCAAGACCCGGGAGGCGCTCGCGGGCGTCGAGGACGAACGCTCGAAGCACGCCGGTGCCGTCGCCGCCGCGGATGCCGAGCTCGAGCGGGTTCGTCGAGATCGTGCCGAGAAGGCGAAGGTGTTCGCGGCCGAGACCATCAAGACCGTGCAAGAGCTCGCCGAGCTCGCCAAGAAGCTCGAGCCGCTCGAGAAGGAAGCGATGGGCGTGCGCAAGCGCGGCGCCGAGCTCAAGGAGCAGCTCCGGCAGATCGCGAAGAAGATCGCCGAGACCGAGCAGCTGCTCACCTCGATCAAGAGCGAAAAGATGGACCGCAACGGCATCCAGGCCGACATCGCGTCGCTCAAGGCGGACCAGAAAGCGATCCAGCGCGACGAGCCCGCGATCGCGGCCGAGATGGATGGATTGCAGCCGCGGATTGCTTCGATCATCGCGGCTCGCGCCGACGCCGAGACCAAGCAGACCGCTCGGCAGAAGTCCGAAGAAGAAGATCAGCGGCGCACCACCGAGCTGTTCGAGGCGATCGGCGCGAAGCGCAAAGTCGTCGAGCGAGCGATGGCCGAAGCCGAGACCGCGCGCGACACCGTGTTGTTCGATCTCGGCGAGCGGCTCTACGTCGATCGCCTCGCGGTCTTGAGCGCGCAGCTCGCACCGATCGAGCAGATCGATCTCGAGTACGGCGAGGCCGATCGCCGGCTGATGGAGCTCAAAGAGATCCAGTCGAACGTCGACCGATGGAAGCTGGTGCGCGGCACCGCGATGATCCTGTTGATCGGAGCGGCCGTCGGGGCGTTCACCGCGTGGTTTCTCTACATGTTATTTTAATTATTATAGGATTCAGGACAGCAAACGATCGATCTTGCTGATCGCCGCGAGGACCATGACGAAGCGCGCGGTGCCCAGGAGCGCCCCGATAGCGCCCACGGTGACCGCAGCCGCTGCAACCAGCCGCGCACTCCCCGGGAGGTCACGCCGGCCAAACTGGTGCAAGCCGCAGCCCACGGCAGCGATTCCTAGCCCGATCGCCCCGAAAAGACCGGGCGAGGGGAGGCCCCCAGCCACCATTGCTGCGAATGCGAACCCGAGAGCGAGCCGGCCCACGCACCGAGGCTATGCGGGGTACGCGTGCGAGGCGACTTTTATGCTACCCATCCGCCTCATGGACGTCCGTGCCGGATTCTGCGCGATCGTCGGTCTGCCCAACGTGGGCAAATCGACGCTGCTCAACCGGTTATTGGGCCGTCGCCTGGTTGCCGTCTCCTCGAAACCGCAGACCACTCGAGATCGGATCATCGGCGTTCACACGTTCGAGATGACCGATGGCGGCAAGGCGCAGATCGCGTACGTCGATACCCCGGGCGTGCAGGACGGGCACGGCCCGCTGCGACGCTACATGCAGCGCGCTGCCGTCATGTCGGCTGCGGATGCCGATGTGGTGCTCATGCTCGTCGATGCGACCTACAAGGCGGGCAGGATGCCCGATCGCCTCGCCGCCGACGACACCCGCGCGCTCGCCGATGCGAGCAAAGATCATCCGATCATCATCGCGCTGAACAAGATCGATCGCGTCGAGAAGCCGGAGCTGTTCCCCGTGATGGAAGCGTGGGGCGCGCATTTACCGGGCGCCGAAATCGTCCCTATCTCGGCGGAGACCGGCGAAGGCACCGCAGAGCTCGAGCAGGTGATCGCGAAGGCGCTGCCGATCGCTCCTCTGCTGTTTCCAGAGGACGCGTACACCGATCGCACGCCGCAGTTCATCGCACAGGAGATCATCCGCGAGCAGCTGTATCACCAGCTCGGCAAGGAGCTGCCGTACGCCTCCGCCGTCCTCGTCGAAGAGTGGACCGAGCGCAAAGGCGAGCTCGTGATCGGCGCGGTGATCATCGTCGAGCGCGATTCGCAAAAGCCGATCGTGGTGGGCAAAGGTGGAAGTCGCATACGCGAGCTCGGCATTGCCGGGCGCGCAGCGCTTGCCGAAACGTTCGGCAAGGTCGTGCACCTCACGCTGTTCGTGAAGGTGCAAGAAGAGTGGAGCCGAACCGAGCAAGAGCTCGCGAAGCTCGGATACGTGCCGAATGTTGGAGACCGCAAGTGACCACCCCCTTGATCGCGATTGTCGGCAGGCCGAACGTCGGCAAATCGACGCTGTTCAATCGTCTCGTCGGCGGTCGCCCCGCTCTCGTCCACGACACGCCTCACCTCACCCGTGATCGCCGCTACGGCGAGGCCGAGTACTTCGGCGCACCGCTGCGCGTCGTCGATACCGGTGGTCTCGATCCCGATGCTGCGACCGAGGTGATCGGCGCCGGCATCCATCGCCAGGCAATGCAGGCGATCGATGAAGCGAACGCGATCGTGCTCGTTGTCGATGGCCGCGCGGGGGTGTCCGCGATCGATCAGGAGCTCGCCGTCCAGCTCCGCGCGACCGGCAAGCCGGTGTTCCTCGCGATCAACAAGATCGATCATCCGACCGTCGATCACCTGATCCACGATTTTCACGAGCTCGGGCTGTCGTCGATCTATCCGGTCTCCGCGTCGCATGGCCGCGGCATCGACGCGATGCTCGAGGCGATCACGGAAGCAACCGGCTCGGTCCGCCCGCCCGAAGAAGAAGCCCCGTACGTCTACTCCGATGCGCCCGCGCCGACGATGGACGAGGCGCTCGAAGAAGACGAAAAAGAAGACGACCGCAACGCCGCGCCCGAGAAGCTGCGCGTCGCGTTCGTCGGTCGTCCGAACGCGGGCAAGTCCTCCCTCACCAATCGCTTGCTCGGCGAGGAGCGCTCGCTCGTTCACCACGAAGCTGGCACCACGACCGATCCGGTCGACGCCGAGTTTTCGATCGGTGGTCGCAACTACATTCTCGTCGATACCGCCGGCATCCGGCGCAAGGCGCGCATCGATGAAGACGTCGAGCGCATCGCGGTGTCGATGGCGATCGGTCAGATCGAGCGCGCCGATGTCGTCGTGCTCGTGATCGATGCGGACCTCGGGCCGTCCGAGCAAGATGCCCGGCTCGCCGGCCGGATCGAAGAAGCCGGTCGCGCCCTCGTGATCGCGCTCAACAAGTCCGATCTCGTCACCGGCGATGCCAAGAAGGCCAAGCTTCGGGATCTGTCCGAGGAGACCTTCCACTTCCTTACGTGGGCACCGACCGCGATGATCTCCGCGCAGCGAGGCGACGGCGTCGATCGCTTGCTCGACGTGGTCGAGCGCGCCGCGGCCGAGCATCGCAAGCGCATCCCGACCGCGCAGCTCAATCGGTTCTTCGCCGAGGTCATCCAGGAGATGCCGCCTCCGCTTCACAAGGGCAAGGCGATCCGCATCAACTACATCACCCAGGCCAAGTCCAAGCCGCCGACGTTCGTGCTGTGGGCAAACTCCGAGGGGCTCTCGGCGAGCTACAAGCGGTTCATCTCGAACCGCCTGCGCGAAACCTACGGGTTCCGCGGCACGCCGCTACGGATCTTTGTCAAAGAGAAGGTCGATCGTCACGACTAGAAGAAGCCCCACCGCGTGCTCGCTCGGAAGCTCACGGTGGTCAGCGAGATATCGCCAGCGAACGAGGCGAACTTGACCTCGATGCCGTACGAGCGATCGCGGCTGACGAGGTAATCGAGGCCGCCGCCGATCACGACGACGAATTCGTCGCTCGCGCCGTGCTGGTTGATCGGGCCACCGCCCGCGAACACGCCACCCACGCCCGCGAGCGCGTATGGCACCCATTTGAGGATGTCGAACCTGTAGACGAAGCCGACATCCGCGAGCGCCGCGTACGACAGTGTGCTTTGCATCTTCGCAGGGTCGTTGCCGCCGTGATAGAGCGCGCCCGCGAGCTCGCCGCGGAGCGAGAAATCGGTGCCGAGGGTGCGCTCGTAGCTGAGCGTCAGGCCACCGCCTCCGTCGGGCGTGACATCTGGCGGGGCCACCGAGCCGACCGTCTTGCCAGGGGTCGAGAACGTATCGAAATCGATGCTCAGCGAGAGCGAGCGCTCGCCTTCCGCATACGCCGGTGTCGCCAGCGCGATCACGGGCAACAGGGTGAGGCCACGCGAGGTCAAAGCCACCAAACCCCTGAATTGTGCTACATCGCGGTTCGCCGTGGCCCCCAAGGACGACAAAAATACCGACGCTCCGGCGTCTAACGCGACTCCGACCTTCGATCCGAAGCCGGTGAACGTCGGGGGCGAATCGCTCATCGACCGGATCTACCCGCATCGCAAGACGGTCGGAATGTTCTTTCTGCTCGGTTTTGCCGTGTGGGGAGTAATCGCCATCGTCATCCACTTCCGTGATTCCAAGCGCGAGAAGCAGACCGACAAGGTCGCTGCCGTGCTCGATGTCGGATCCCGCAAGGTCAGCGATGGCACGCCCGTCGACCCGGAAGATCCGATCGCGAAGAAGCGCCCCGAATTCAAAGACGCCAAGGAGCGCGCGACCGCGATTCTCGATGCGCTCGCGAAGTCCGGTGACGAGGCTGCCGGCCCGGTGTATCGCGCGTCGCTGCTCGTCCAGGTCGGCAAGCTCGATGACGCGATCACCGAGTACAAAAGGGGCGTCACCGGCAAGGGGCTCGATGGCGTGCTCGCGCGCGAAGGCCTTGGCCTTGCGCAAGAGATGAAGGCCGAAGCGCAGATCGATGCGGGCGCGAAGCAGAAGGGTCTCGAAGAGGCGCTCGCCACGTTTGCCTCGATGCAACCCGACGAGGCCGGTCCGCGCCGCGCCTACGCGCTTTATCACCAGGGCCGCGTGCTCGACGTGATGCAGAAGGCCGCGGACGCCAAAGTGATGTTCGAGAAGGCCAAAGCCGCGAGCAAGGATTCGACCGAGCTCGCCCCGCTGATCGACGAGCGCATCGCCAAGCTCGGGACCTGAGTTTTCGAAAGCAACATGAAACTGACCGCCACTTCGCTCTTCGCTCTTACTGCCGGCCTCGCAGCTGGCTGCGGTCAACCGATCGACATCAAGCATGCGGATGCGATGTCTGCCGAGCGCACCGAACCTCTCGCCGAGGCGCGGCTGTCGTTGAAGTGGAAGTTCGTCACTGCGGACCGCTCCGTCGAGATCACGCCGCAAGAGTTCGCTGCTCCCGCCGTGGTCCAGGACACGCTGTACGTCGGCTCCGCCCACGGCGAGTTCTACGCCTTGCGCGCCGCGACCGGTCAGGTCCGCTGGCACAAGCTCCTCGGCTCGGTCGCGTCGGCCCCCCTGGTGCTGGGCCCGTTGCTCTACGTCGGCACCAACGATGGCTTCCTCGTCGCGCTCGATTCGAACACCGGCGAAGAGAAGTGGCGCTATCAGGGGCGCGGCCCGATCGAGCAGACGCCCGTCTCGACCGGCGACCTCGTCGTGTTCTCGAACGAAGCGGATCAGGTGATCGCGGTCGACTCGCGCACCGGCAAGTTCAAGTGGCAGTACAAGACCGAGACTCCCGAAGAGTACACGCTGCGCGGTCACGCCGGCGTACGCGTCGACGGTGACCTCCTCTACACCGGGTTCTCGAACGGCAATCTGGTCGCGCTCCGCAAGGACTCGGGAACGCTCGCGTGGTCGACCTCGCTCAAGGCGGATGCCGAGCGGTTCATGGATGTCGATGCGACTCCGATCGTCCTGGGCCAGGTGTTGTACGCCTCGTCGTCGTCCGGCGGGGTCTATGCACTCGACAAGGCCACGGGCCTCGTGCGCTGGCGGCTGCCGTTCTACGACGTCAAGACGCCGAGCTCGAGCGGTAACGTCGGTGGCCTCGCGACCGATGGCAAGGCGGTGTTCGTCTCCGTTGCCGACCTCGGCACGTACGCGATCGATCTGCAGGGCAATATCATCTGGCGCGTCGGCGCGCGGGGTGGGGGCGAGCCCGGTGCGCCGGTGGTCGTCGACGACATGCTCGTATACTCGCTCGCCGAGGATGGCTTGTTCCTCGCGGAGCGCCGCACCGGCAAGACGCTCGAGTACTTCGATCCGGGTGATGGGATCTCGGCGCAGCCGACGGTCACGGGCGATGGCCGGCTGTTCGTCGTCTCGAACCGCGGGATCCTGTACTCGTTCGATCTCGAATAAGTCAGAGCGGATCGCAGAAAGGCAGCGCGGGGCGGGCGATCAAGTAGCCCTGTAGATAGTCGCAGCCGAGCTCCACGAGCACGCGGGCCTCGGCCTCGGTCTCGACGCCTTCACCGATGATCTTGGTGCCTTGCTCGCGACACAGCTCGATCACCGAGCGCACGAGCCGCTGCTTCATCGCGTGCTGATCGATATCGCGCACGAGCGACATGTCGAGCTTGACGAAGTCGCAATCGAGCGGCGTGAACGTACCCATGCGTGCATGACCGCCACCGAGGTCATCGATCGCGATCTTGAACCCGAGCTCGCGGAGCTCCGCGACGCGATAGCGAACATCCGCTTCGCCATCGAGCGAGGTGCGCTCGGTGATCTCGAGAACCACGCGTTGCGCGACCTTCGAGAGCGGCGAGAACGGCGAGGTGAGTTGCCTATCGAACAGGTCGAGCAAGTGGAGGTTGATGAACACCACGCCGCGTTCGGCCGGCGCACTCGCGAACACCTTCGCACTCTGTGCGCGAACGGCGCGACCGAGCATTGGAATCTTCTCGAGGCGCTCGGCAGCATCGAGGATCGCACCGGGATCCGGCAGCGATTTATCCTGCGAGCGCAGCAGCGCCTCGTAGCCGAACCGCGCGCAATTCGCCGCGTGAACGATCGGCTGGAAGTGCATCGACAACCCCGCGAGGCACTTGCCGAGCTTGACCTCGAGGTCCGCGAGCTCGGTCGTGATCGACGATTCTTCGATCCGGAGGTTCTTGTCGGTGCCGTTCGGAAATCGATCGTGGCTTGGCGATTTCGCGTCGAGCGACCCGAGTGTGTGTTGCACCGCAGCTACATCCATGCGTCGATCCGCCACGTCGCTCCCAGGCTACGGCCGATGATGCGGAAAGTCGATGTAGGTATCAGCAGAGGCGGCGAAGATGCTCGCGGAACTCGGACACGACGAGCGAGGCGGGATGGCCATCGAGCTCGGCCGCGATCAGATCATCGACGATCGGGATCTCGATGATCAGGCGGTACATCATCAGACATGCGCGATTGGACAGCGGGGCGAACCGTGCCTCGCCAGAGCACACGACGCTGGATTCGCGTGGCGTGGTCCAACAGATGGCGTAGGTGCTCGGGTCGTAGCTGTATTCGAGCGTGTAGCCGAGCGAGCCGCGCTCCAGCTTACGCGTGAACCCGACCTGATTGGCGCGTCCGTCCGCGTGCCGCGACAGCACTCGAGCCTTCTGGATTAGCGGCAGCCAGCGCGGAATCTCGCCTGCGTCGGCGAAGATCTCGAAGGCCGCTCCCGCACTGACCGACAACGTCGTTGACACTTCACTCGCATGCGGGAATGTCTGAGGTGGGGCGAAGGCGATCGCAGTAGCCATGACAGCAGCTCCTTGAGATGGCGGACCAGTGAAGCAGGAACGAATCCTTCCTAGAGCAACCTCGGTACCAACGCCGAAACACCAGCTTTCAGGTGGTTACGCCTGGAGACGCCCGTTCCGCGCCGGCTAGCCGAGTGGTCGCGGCGCGATCGGTGTCCGCTACCTCTCGAGTGCAGCGTCGCGACCCTAGCCCACCGCAAAGGGCTGGCAATGCGGGCAGGACCACGTCCAGCGCGGTGGGTCACCGAGCTGGTACGCGATGATGAGCGCTCCGCATCGCGGACATGGTTTGTTCGTGCGCGAGTAGGCCGCGAGGTCGCGCATATTGCTGTCGACACTCGCCTGCATCAGCTCGCGCGCCGTTTCGTAGATCTGGGCGAGTGCGTGGACCGGAATCGCCGCGACCAGCGTGCGCGGATCGATCCGACACATGAACAACGATTCGGTCTTCCAGATGTTTCCCAGGCCCGCGACGACGCGCTGGTCGAGCAGCACGTCGGCGATGCGCCGCGTCGGATGTTCGGCCGCGCGCTCGGCGCCCTGCCGGCTATCGAAGTCGCCAGCAAGCACGTCGGGACCGAGCTTGTGCGTGCTCATGCCATGCCGGGGTGCGCGACGCGGCGTGATCTCGACGGTAGGACACGTGAGCCAGAGATAGAGGTTGGTCGCGGTCGCGATGACGAGGCTGGCGCGCCCGGGCGAGGTCTTCGCGAGCATCGCTTCGCCATTCGCACGCGTGAGAGAACGGAACCGACCGTTCATACCTTGGTGGACGTGGATCTCGGTCTGGTTGTCGAGGTCGATCGTGAGGTGCTTGCCGTGAGCCGCGACCTTCAGGATCGTGCGGCCGACCAGATCGCGAAACAGGCCTTGAGTCGTCGCGCGCTCGATCGTCTGGCCGACGAGCGGCAACAGCTTGTTCGCGACGCGGCGAATGCTGTCGCCCTCAGGCATCGTCGTCCTCCTCAACATCGCCGCTGTCGCGGGCCTCGGCCTCGGCCTCGGCCTGGGCCTCGGGTTGCGGTGCGGTCGGTTGCGCGCCTCGCACGACGAGGCCGCGATAATCGACGCGCGCACCACCCGCGAGAAGGCCCTTCGCCCATGGCGATTGGCCCGCAGGCACGCCGTCGATCATCTCGATCAACAGCTCGCGACGGCGCTGCTTGTACGCGAGCTGCGGGGCACCGAGCGCGAGCGCGAGCTCGATCGCCTCGGGCGACGTGCCGGTCGCGGTCGTGATCCGTTTACCCTTGGGCTCGACCCACAACGCGAGCGCACCATCGACCAGCACGACCGTGCTGCCGACGCGCCGCGCGGGCTTGGTATCCGGATCGTTCAGCTGTGGCCAGGGCAGGGCGCTGCCCCACGCATTCGCTGGATCCACCGCCGCGAGGACATCGATGCGTTGCGCGTGACTGCGAGGTGCTTCGCGCAAGCGATCGATCGCACCGGGCCACGCGAACTGCGCGCCTTCGAGACTCTCGACAAAGTAACCGCGTCGCACGGTGCCGGCATCCTCCATCGCACGGAACACGTCGCCGACCGCGGTGAATCCGCCCGGTACATCATCAGCGCGCGCACCTTGCCGGCTCGCGACGCCCCAGCGTTCGAGTAAGCCCGACGCGAGCGCATGAATGCGCGCCGTGCCGGTCGGCGTGCTGCCGAGGGATTCGACGAGCGACCACCGGCCACCGAAGGTCGAGTGCGCATTCGCGCGGCGCGCGGTCGGCGTCTTGAGCGAGCGCAAGGGCGCGAACGTGTCGTTCGTGACGAGACCCGCCCACACCAGATCCCACAGGGCTGCGACGAGATCCGCGCGCGTCGCCCGCGTCGCTTGCTCGAGCCCGACCACGAAGGAGGCACCCGACGAGCGAAGGTGTTCGATGAGGGCATCGTGAAGCGGACTGTGGTTCGCGACCGTGGTCGGCTCCGGCGCGAGCTCGCGCGCCCGATCGCGACGCAAGAGGACGACGCGGCCATCCTTGGTGCCGAGCGCGCCGGCGCCGACCCACACGAGATCGCCGGACGCACCGAGCTCGTCGAGCATCTGCGGGTGATAGTCGAGGATGCGGGCCGGCAAGATCCGCTGTTCGAGCTCGGAGAACGGTAACGCGACACCCTCGAGACGACCGATCGCATCGCGCATCGCGAGCGGACCGCGCCGCGGTTGGTCGAGGCCGTGCCAGCGCGGCAAGAACGCGGCGTACGCGACCGCATCGACCGGCGCGACTTGCGCGCGCAGCTTCGCGAGCGTGCGCCGACGGATCTGGCGCAGGACCTCGGGATCGCAGCTGTCGATCGCGATGCCGCCGGGCCGCAGCTCGCCGCGCACGAGCTGACTTCGCGCTTCGAGGAGCGCGAGGACCGGTTCGATCATCGGTGCCGCGAGGCCCCAGCGAGCTCCAGGACCCTCGGCGGTGAACGGCGAATGGGTGCGACCGTAACGAGCGATCAGTGACACCAGTGGATCGGCCGCCCGCTCGAGCAGCGCGGCCGGCAAGCCCTGCGGCAAGGCGATGCCGAGTCCGTCGCGATAGCGCGCGGCATCCTCGGCTGCGATGTAGCGCGCGACGCCGTTGATCCGGACCGGTGCGAGCCGGCGTTGTTCGACGAGGCTCGCGATGGTCGCGGGCACATCGAGCTCGGGTAGGGTTCGCGCCGCGATCTCGGCAGCATCGAGCTCGCCCAGCCGGCGCACGAGATCATGAACTTCGTCGATCGATCGCGCATGGCGCTCGGGCACGAGTTGCTGGAGCTGAGCTTCGATCTCGTCGAGGACATCGAGGTCGAGCAGGTCGCGCAGCTCGCCGCCACCGATCAGCTCGCGCAGCAGGTCGCGATCGAGCGTGAGCGCCTGGGCCTTGCGTTCGGCGAGCGGCGCATCGCCTTGATACAGGAACGCAGCGACGTAGTCGAACACCAGCGAGCGCGCGAACGGCGAGGCTGCCTCGGTGAGCGCGGGCTCGATCCGGATCGCGCGCGACCGCACATCGCGAAGGATCTGGAGCAACGATGGCAGATCGAAGATGTCGCGAAGGACTTCGCGATACGTCTCGAGCGTGATCGGGAACGCGGGAAACCGCAGTGCGACCGCCATCAGCTGCTGGGCTTTGAGGCGCTGCGCCCACAGCGGTGTGCGCCGGCCGGGTCGTCGGCGCGGCAACAATAAAGCGCGCGCCGCATTCTCGCGGAAGTGGCTGGCGAACACGCTGGACCTCGCGAGCTCGTCGACCAAGATTCGCTCGACGTCGTCGGGATCCGGCAATAGCTGTTCGTCGGTCGGTAACAGGTCGCCATCGGCGAACCGGAGCGCGATGCCATCGTCGGTCCACAGCGGATGCACCGGATAGCCGAGCGCGGCCTCGAGCTGGTGCGCGAGCACGAGCGCCCAAGGAGCGTGGATGCGGCCCCCGAACGGCGTCAGGATACACACCCGGATATCGCCGAGCTCGTCGCGGAATCGCTCGATCGTGATCGCGCGATCGGTCGGCATCGCGCTGGTCTGTTCACGCTGATCCGAGAGATATTTGCCGAGGTTTCTCGCCGCGAACGGATCGAGCTTGTATTCGCTCGCGAGCCACGCGTGCGCGACCTCGGTACTCTCGGCGAGCTTGCCGTCGAGCTCGCGACAGAACGCACCGAGCATGCGCCCGAGCTCGATGGGCCGGCCGGGACCATCGGCGCGCCAGAACGGCATCTTGCCGGGCTCGCCCGGTGCCGGCGTCACGATCACGCGGTCGCGCGTGATGTCCTCGATCCGCCACGTCGTGGCACCGAGGATGAACGTCTCGCCTTTGCGCGATTCTGCGACCATCTCTTCATCGAGCTCGCCGACCTTGGGCCCGTGCGCCCCCAGGTGCACGCCGTAGAGCCCGCGGTCAGGAATCGTGCCGCCAGAGACGACCGAGAGCAGCCGCGCGCCTTTGCGACCAACAAGGATATCGTTCTGGCGATCCCACGTGAGCCGCGGCCGAAGCTCGGCAAACTCGTCGCTCGGATAGCGGCCCGCGAGCATGTCGAGCACGCCGAGCAAGGCCGAGCGCGGTAGATCGCGATAACTCGCGGCGCGCCGGATCACGCGTTCGAGATCCGCGACCGGCCACGGATCGGCGCCGACCATCGCGACGATCTGCTGCGAAAGCACGTCGAGCGCGCTGTCCGGAACGCGGATCGCTTCGACCTCGCCATCGAGCATGCCGCGCGCGACGACCGTCGCCTCGAGTAGGTCACCCCGAAACTTTGGAAAGATCTTACCGATGCTCGTGCCGCCGACCTGGTGCCCGGCGCGCCCGATGCGCTGGAGGCCGCGCGAGACCGCGCCAGGGGATTCGACTTGCATCACGAGATCGACGGCGCCCATGTCGATGCCGAGCTCGAGCGAGCTGGTCGCCGTGATCGCGCGCAGTCGGCCAGCCTTTAGCGCCTCTTCGATCTCGAGCCGCTGCAACCGCGCGATCGATCCATGGTGCGCGCGCACGAGCTCGACACCGGGCTCGATCACGCCGCGCGCGACCGCGAGCTCCGAGAGCTGTTGCGAGACGCGCTCGGCGAGCCGGCGCGAGTTGACGAACACGATCGTCGAGCGGTGCGTGAGGATCCGATCGAGCAGCTGGTTGTAGATCAGCGGCCACATGCCACCGCCATCCTTGGCGCCATCCTTGGCGCCATTCGCAGCCGCGCCTGGATTGTCCATGTCCGGCGCCGCGACGATGACCTCGAGGTCGAGCTTGGGCTTCGCGCTCGCGTCCACGATCTCGACCGGCCGGTCCCCGCCTAGATATTTAGCGACCTCTATAAGTGGACGTTGCGTCGCGGACAGCCCGATGCGCTGCGGTTCGGGATTGCCGGTGCTCGTGACCAGGTGCGCGAGCCGCTCGAGGGTGAGCGCGAGGTGAATGCCGCGCTTGGTCGGCGCGAGCGCGTGGATCTCGTCGACGATGATCGTATCGACGGCGCGCAACCGATCACGTGCAGGTCCGGCGAGCAAGAGGTACAGCGACTCCGGCGTCGTGATGAGGATCTGGCCAGGGTGCTTCTTCTGGCGCGCGCGCTCCTTGGTCGAGGTATCGCCGGTGCGAACGTCGACGACGATCTGGCTGCCCGCACCGAGTGCCTGGATGCCGGCGAGTGGCGCGCGCAGGTTGCGTTCGACGTCGTAGGCGAGCGCCTTGATCGGGCTCACGTAGACCACGCGGGTGTCCTCGGTCAGCGTTTCGCGAGACAGCCGATCGAGACACCACAGAAACGCCGCGAGGGTCTTGCCGCTGCCGGTCGGAGCGAGCATCAGCGTGTGGCGACCGCTCGCGATCGACGCCCAACCGCGCTCCTGGACCGGCGTCGGCGCGGCGAAGCTGCCGGCGAACCAGCTCTTCGTCGCCTCGCCAAAGGGAACGCTCGCGCTCACCACGGAGCTATAGCGTGCTCAGGTCTGACGCGGCGTCGCGAGATGTTTCAAAGCTGACAACACGGCGTCGACATCCATCGTCGGCCAGGAAGAACGAGCGCCGAAGATCGGCATGGCAAACTGACCGTGCGGTGACGCCACGGGCATGTCCCAGTTGCCGCTGGGAACATAGAGCTCGCCGTAACGTTCTCCCTGCACCGGACATCGGGCAGCCGGTCCCACCGCCACGGGCGTGCCATTCCGAGGCTCGAGCAACGCCATCGCGCCGAGCAGACACATCGATAGAAAGATCGGAGGTCGCTGGCGGAGCGCGAACCGGGTCATCGGGAACTCAACCGGCGCAGGACTCGCCGGCATTCCCGGAGCGTTTGACCGCGCCGACCACGCCGATCAGCATCGGCCCGAAGGTCATTCCGAGCATCACGCCGATCGTGAGTGCCGGGCTCGCGGCGATCGCCGCCCGGATCGCGGTGACGAAGTCCGGCAGCTTGGTCCTGGTCGCCACCGCGAGCACGATCACGCCGGCGCCGCCGCCGACCACGAGCGCCAGGGGCGCGCCGACGGCATCAGGCAACGCACGAAAAGGCGCGGTGAGGAGGCGAAGGAGCGGGATCAGGAGGCTGGTCGCGGCCAGGTAGAACGGGAAGAACATGCCCGCCGAGAACATCGCGAACCACAGGGCGCGCTGGATTGGCGGGAACGCCAGAGGTGGGGTCGGATCGAGCGGTCCGATCGCGAAGTGCAGGGTCTGCAGCACCACGCAGCTCAGGTACATAAACCCGAGCGTGAAGGCGAGCTTCACCGGGACCGATTTGATCTTCATCCACATCGGCAAGCCCGAATCGTCGTTGCCGTAATCGAGTCGGCCTTCAAAGTAACCGGACATTACGATCAGCGGAAATTGCGACATCATGATCGCGAGGTCGGCATCCCGCGGGAGCCTCGCCGCAACGAGATCAAACCGCGTCGCGACCGCCGCCGCGTGTAGCAATGCGGCCACGACAAAGTACGGCGCGACCGACCGCGGTTTCGACCGTGCGCCCATGCCCGGACCGTATCAGCCGGTTCGGGTCCAGACGGCCAAGATGCCGGAATCCTGAGGTTGAACGCACCCGCGAGTTGACATAATACCAATTCTGCGACGTGACTAGGTTGTGGGGTTGGTTCCACGCGGGAACTGGAGCGCGAGCTCGCTGCCCACGAGCTCGATCGCGCGCACGATTCCCGCGGTCAGATCACCTGCCTGCGCAGCGCTGCGGATCGCTTCGACCGCGTCATCCCAGAGCCGCTGACCGGCGCGCGCGTGAATCGCGGCGTCGCCTAACACGATCGCGGTTCGGCGCCGCGGACACACGAAGATCAACACGCCGCAGTAATCCCGGGTCGAGCCCACGCCGAGCCGCTCGAACGTCCGAGCCGCGACCTTCTTGGCGTTGCCCCAGAACCACGGCGCGACCGCGACCACGACCTCGCCAGCCGTCTCGTGTTCTGCGGCCTCGACCGCCGCGCGGACCCGTTCGCGATCGACGTACTTATGTAACCTGCGAGTCACCACGAGCTACTGGCTCCGCCGCCACCTGATCGGCCACCGCCACCCGAGAACCCACCGCCGCCGCCGCCACCACCGCTGCTCCCACGACCAAAGCCGCCGCCTGCGCTGCTGCCGAGCGACTGGATGATGTCGAACAGAAACCACGCGACGGCCGGATGCGTGGCGCACAGGATCACCAGGCCGATCAACGCGAGCACGCCCAGCACGATCCAATACCACCCGACCCCGTTCGCACCCTTGTTCGCCAGCGGTGCGACCTTCGCGGCCTCGGCATCGGGCCCGATTCGCGCGAGGATCTGATCGACCCCGGCCGTGATGGCCGCATCGCCATGGCCCGCCGCGAGCTCCGGCCGCAGGGCCTCGTCCAGGATCCGCGCGGCAAACAGATCCGGGAGCTTCTCCTCGAGCCCGTACCCGACTTCGATCCGCATCGTGCGATCGGTCGGAAACACGAACAACGCAACGCCATCGTCGTTGCCCTTGCGACCGATGCCCCACGCGGTGAACACGCGCTGGGTCCACTCCTCGAGAGCCTGATCGCCGAGCGACGGCTCGATCCACACGATCACCTGATGCCCGGTCTGGTGCTCGTACGCCTCGAGACGCGCATCGAGCGCAGTCTTGGTGCTCGCGGTCAGCAGCGCTGCGCTATCAGTCACCCAGCGCGCCGGCTTTGGCGGAACGGGCTGCTTCGCCGCCCACGCGGGCGCCGTGATCGCGAGTGCGATCAGGATCAGCACAGCGCGCATGGCTTAGAATTTGATCTCGGGTGCGTGCGCTGCGCCGGCGTCGGCCTGGAAGTACGACTTCTCGGCGAACCTGCTGCCGAAGAAGCCGGCCGCGAGCGTCGTCGGGAAGCTATCCCGATACGTGTTGAACTCGCGCGCGTCGCCGTTGAAGTTATTGCGCTCGACGTTGATGCGGTTCTCGAGGCCCGAGAGCGCGACCTGGAGATCACGAAAGTTTTGCGTCGCTTTGAGATCGGGATAATTTTCCGCGACGACCATCAGCTTGGACAGCGCCTGCGAGACATTTGCTTGCGCGGCCTCGAACTGCTTGAACTTTTCTGGGTTGCCGAGATCATCGGCCGAGAGCTTGATCGTCGCGGCCTGGTTGCGCGCCTGGGTCACGCCGATATAGGTACTCTTCTCGAAGTTCGCTGCGCCCTTCACGATCTCGACCATGCGCGAGATTTCGTCGAGTCGATGCTGGTACGCACTCTCGACGTTCGCCCATTGCGCCTTCACGCCCTGATCGAGCGTGTTGAGCTTGTTGTAGCTGTGCACGCACGAGCCGCCGAGCACGACGATCAGCAACACGATCGCTCCGAGCCCGATCCAGAGCTTATTGATTTGCATCGTTATAGGAGGGTACCCGAACGATCAAAAAACCGCGCGAGCTAGCGGCCGACGCTGCGATTCAGAACGTGGATCTCGTCGCTCGTAAGACCGCTCGATGCCTCGATCGTGACCGTCGCCTCGTGACCGGTGCCGACCTCGGTCGCGCTGACCTCCAGGATTCCGTCGGCGTCCATCGTGAAGCTGACCTCGACCTTCGTGCGGCCACGCGGACCTGGCGCGAGATCACCGAGCACGAACCGACCCACGCGACGGTTCTTCGAAGCCGCCTCGTGCTCGCCCTGGTGAATCTCGATCGCGACGTACGTCTGGTTGTCCTCGGTCGTCGCGAAGACTTTCTTCGCCCGTGTCGGGATGCTGGTGTTCGAGTGGATCACGACCGACATCCGATCGCCGGCGACCTTCACGCCCATGTTGTGCGGCGTGACGTCGAGCAGCACGACCTCTTGAAGCTCGCCACCCATGATGCCGGAGTGGACCGCGGCGCCCATCGCGACGATCTCGTCGGGGTTCACACCCTTCGATCCGGGCTTTCCGAAAATCCGTTCGGCGCGTTCTTGCACCGCGGGCATGCGAGTCATGCCACCGACGAGGATCACCTGATCGATATCGGCCGGCGTGCAGTGCGCATCTTCGAGCGCCTTGCGACACGGCGCCTCGAGCTTCTCGAGCAGCACCTTGCACGCGCGTTCGAGCTGACCGCGCTCGAGCTCGCGCATCAAGTGGACCGGGCCCGCCGGACCCGCCGCGATGAACGGGAGGTTGATATCGGTTGTCATCGCTGATGACAGCTCGATCTTCGCGCGCTCGGCAGCTTCCTTGAGCCGCTGGAGAGCAACCGAATCGCTGCGCAGATCGAGGTTGTTGTTCTGGGTCGCGAACTCGTCGGCGAGCATGTCGATGATCAGGCGATCGAAGTCATCGCCGCCGAGCGCAGTATCACCGTACGTGGACAGCACTTCGAACACGCCGTTTTCGATCGCGAGGATCGAGATATCGAACGTGCCACCGCCGAGGTCGAACACGGCGAGCCGTTGGTTCGCGGTGTGATGCAGGCCGTACGCGAGTGCGGCTGCGGTCGGCTCGTTGAGGATCTGGCGGACCGTGAGCCCCGCGATCTTGCCGGCATCTTTGGTCGCCTGGCGCTGCGCATCGTCGAAGTACGCGGGCACCGTGACCACGGCTTCGGTGACGGGCTGGCCGAGATAGTCCTCGGCGACACGCTTCATCTTCGCGAGCACGTGCGCCGAGATTTCCTGGGGCGACCGCGGCGTCCCTGCTATGTCGACCCAGGCATCGCCGTTCTTCGCGGCGACGATTTTGTACGGCAAGCGGCTCGCGAGATCTTGAACTTCTTTGTCAGTCGCCTTGCGGCCGATCAGGCGCTTCACCCCGAACACGGTGCGCTGCGGGTTCGTGACCATCTGGCGTTTCGATGCCGCTCCGACCACGACCTCGCCGTCCACGTTCCACGACGCCATCGACGGCGTGGTCCGTACACCTTCCTGATTATGAATGACTATCGGCTCACCACCTTCGAGCACTGCAACGCACGAATTGGTGGTCCCGAGGTCGATTCCGATGACTCGGCCCATCGCTGGACGAGATGATAGCCCGCTTTAACGTCGACGCAGCAATTCTGCCATCGCCGATTTGGCCTGCTGGAGGTCAGGATCGAACTGGAGAGCGCGCTGGAACTCCGTCACGGCGTCCTCGCCGCGCCCCGAGGTCTGCGCCTCGCGACCACGCGTGTACGCGAGCAGCGCGCGATATTGCTTGGAGGATGGAACGCGCGCAGCGAGGCTGTTCAAGAGCGTCTTTGCCTGGCCCCAGTTCTTCGTCGCGAGGGCGGTGATCACCTGCTCGAGCTCGACGCGCTCGTCGAACGCCGGCGCGGTCTTGAGCTGCGGCGGCCACTCGCCCGTTCCGCGGTGCGTCGCCGGATCAGTCGCGGCCGGTGCGGGTGGCGCGATGATCGGGGGCGATGGGCGCGTGATCAGCGGTGTTTGTGGGGGTGGTCGTGGGGGCGTTCCTGGGGATGTTCCGGGGGGTTGCGCCACGGGGCTCACGCCGCGCAACGGTGCCGCTGGGACCGGCGAGACCGCGCGGCTGCCGAAGTTGTGAGCACCCGTGCCGGAACCGACGCCATGCTTGGTCGGGGTCATCGTTCGCGAGATCGCGGGTTGCTGCGTGCCGACGGCACGCGTCGCGATCGGGCGCGTCGTATCCCGATCGTTGTTGAGCATGGGCACGGCGCCGCTTTGATTCGTGAGACCGCCGCCCCGCACCACTCCGCCCACCGCACGCAACAGGCTCTCGTGGGCCGACTTGATCCCGAGGAAGACCTCGGTCGAGAGCTTCTGGGTCTCGGTCGAGAGCCGACCGAACCGCGCGGGATGAAACTGCTTGGTCAGCTGCAGGAACGCCGAGCGCACGTCCTGCGGTGACGGAGCAGTGTCTTGCAATCCGAGTGCGATATGAGCCCCTCGTGAGAGCCGAAGCTGCATCTCACTCAGGATCGAACGCGCACGAGCTTCCTCCCCAGCCACGGACCTGGAAGCGTAGCGCGATCTTGGTATTTTCCGCTACTACCGGCTCTGCTGAGCCTGCGGTTCGATGCCATTTCTATCCTGGTTATCGCTCTGGGAGGGCTTTGGAGGGGCCTGGCGCGGGTACTGCTGCTCGGGAAGGTCGATCTTATTCTCCGCGCTATTTACGGGCTCGCCGTTCGAGGGCGAGTTCTTTGCTTTCTTCGGAGGGGCCGTCGGTTTCACGCTTGCGAACTTTTTCGACGGGGGCTGCGGTAATAACTTACTGAAGTTGCCCGCGGGCGCGGAGATCTCGACGCTGTCGTGGGCGGAATCGACCCGAACCAAGGGCTGCGGCACGAGCTCCCGGTGGCGCGCGACGCACTGACTGCCGACGAAATCGATCGCGACCGTGGGCCGCCGCAACGCGAGCTCGTCGGTCGCCGCGTCGTAGCGGTACTCGACGTGGACCTGGATATGGCAGCTCTTCTCGTCGGGGGCGCGAGGATCGATCACTTCGTCGTCGGTCGCAAACGCGATGCCGGTGGCCGCCTCGACGAACGGGTAGCTCTTGTACAGCGTGCGATGACCATCGACCTCGGTCAGCTTCGAGATCGAGACCCGCTCGCCATCGCGCTCGAACGCGCGCAGCTCGCCGGTCGGCAGCTTCCACACCCCTTCGAACCGAGACACCGCGCCGAGGTTGATCGCGAGCTGCGAGTCCGAGCTGCCCGCGGAGAACGTGCGATGGCTCGGCAGGTAGCCAGGCTTCTTCACGGTCAGCTCGAGCTGCGCATTCTGCGCGACGTGCAGCGTGTGCGGCGTGGTGCCGACCACCCGATCTCCGATCGCGACGATGGCGTGATCGGGTGTCGACGTGACCTCGACGGCGATCGATCCAGCGATTGGTTCGGACGGCGTTTCGATCGCCGCCATCGCCGCGGCTGGATGGTCACCGTGCACCATCACCCCGCCAACGATCGCCAGTCCGAGCGTGCCTGCGCCGATCGCACCGTAGATCCAGCGCCGCGGTGCGCCCGTCGAGGTGGTCTCGATTGCACCCTTGCCGACCGCCGTGCCCGCGGCACCGCGAAGCGCGGCGATGAAGGCCGCGGCACTCGGATAACGCGCATCTGGTTCCTTCGCGAGCGCGCGCGCGAGCACGTCATCGAGAGCCGAGCTCGTCGAACCGCGCATCGAAAGCGCCGGCACCTTCGCGCGAAAGTGTTGCTCCATCATCCCCGGCACGCTCGACGCCGAGAACGGCAGATGACCGGAGAGCAGCTCGAAAGCGATCACGCCTAGCGCGTAGCGATCCGAAGCAGGTCCCGCGCCGTCGGTGCTCCATTGCTCCGGCGCCATGTAGGCCGGCGTGCCGAGCCACGTCCCCTGCCCGGTCAGCGTTCCGTTGCCGGGCTTCGCATCGCCGGAGACCAGCTTCGCGATTCCAAAATCGAGGACGAGCACGCGTTGGGACCGCGCGATCATGATGTTGTCGGGTTTGAGATCGCGATGCACGACACCGCGTTCGTGCGCGGCATCGAGCGCGTCGCAGATCTGCTCGAGGATCAGCAGTGCCTCGCTGATGTCGAGCGCGCCGTCACGCAACCGCGCGCGTAACGACTCGCCTGCTACGAGCGCCATCACGAGATACAAGCGGCCATCACCGAGCCTGCCGTACGCGAACGTATCGATCACGTTCGGGTGATCGACTTGATTCACCGCGCGTGCTTCGCGGGTAAACCGCTCGGCCGCTTCTTCGGACGTGGCGAGCTCGTGACGCAGGATCTTGATCGCGACCTTCTTGCCGATTACGGGGTGATAGCCGGCGTAGACCTCGCCCATCGCACCCGCGCCGAGAAAGTGATCGAGCACGTATTCGCCGACCAGCATGCCGGGTGGTAGCTCGCCGCCGAGCCCGTCGCCCGTGCCCGCGGGCTGGGGAAGCGTCGGGCCGTGGGCAAGCGGGGTGTCGTCTCTGGCGCTCGTGGCCCGACCGCGCTCCATGCACTTGATCGTATCAGCATGATGGGGCGAATGCCGGTCGTTCTACGTTCCGGTCTCGACGTGACACCGGGCCCGGTCTGGTCCACCATCGCGGACGCGTGTCCGCGATAGCGCCTGTCCGCCCTTTTCCGTTTGCTCGTCGCCTCGTCGTTCGTCGTGACCAGATGCTGGTCGAGGGCCATGTCCTTCACGAGGTCGAGCTCGCGGGGTTCGCGGTAGGTGCCGAGCTTGGCCCCGACACCCCGATCGTGGTGATCGCCGGCGGCATCACCGCCTCGCCGTTTCCGTTTGGTTCGGGCAACGATCAAGAGGCGTGGTGGCCCTCGCTCGGGCCGCTGCTCGATCTCGAGCACACCGCGGTGCTCGCACCCTGCTGGCCCGGCAACGGATCGACCTGGCGGGACTTCGAGACCGGTGCGCAGCCCGCGCTCTCGGCCCTCGGCCTCGCGGACCTGATCGCGGCCTGGCTCGAAGGTATCGGCGTCACTCGGCCGGTCATGTATCTCGGCGCGAGCCTCGGAGGACTTGTCGGCATCGCACTCGCGGTGCGCCATCCCGATCGCGTCCAGCGGTTGGTCACGATCAGCGCCGGGCTGCGCCCCGATGGTTGGGGCACTGCCACGCGTCACCTGCAGCGCGAGCTCGTCAAGGATGGCCAGCGCGCCGGCGATGTGGTCACCGGCATGGTGCGCGCGCGCCAGCTCGGCATGCTGACGTATCGCGGTCGGGACGAGCTCGACACGCGGTTCGGCGTGCTCGCACCGGGCCTCACGCAGCCGCCGGTGGCCGCGTATCTCGATCATCACGGCCAGCGGTTCGCGGCGCGGTTCCCGGTGCGCACGTTCCTGTTGTTGAGCGAAGCGATCGATCGCACGCACTTCGGCGCCGACCGCACGGGCATGCGCGCCGAGCTCTCGCGCGTGACCGCGGATGTGATTGTCGTCGGTGTACCGGGTGACCTCTTGTTCCCGTACGCGCTCCAACAAGAGCTCTATCGCGAGCTCCAGGCAGCCGGCGCCTCCGCATCCTTGTGGAAGCTCGATTCGGAGTTCGGTCACGACGCGTTCCTCGCGGATCAGGACAAGCTCGCGACGTTGCTGCGCGAGAGCGGGTTGCTCGGTGGCAAGATCGCACGCGCACCGTACGTCGGGCTCGGCGCGAAGCCGTTGCGCGAGATCCGGATCGGAATGATCGGCTGTGGTGTCGTCGGTGGTGGCGTCCTGGATCTCCTGCAGCGCCAAGAGCCTCAGCTCGCCGAGCGCTACGGCGTGCGGTTCCGGGTCACGCGGCTCGCGGTGCGCGATCCGGCGAAGCCGCGGTCACCGCTCGCGGCGGGGATCCCGATCAGCGCGAGTGCGCTGGAGCTCGTGGGCGATCCGGCTGTCGATGTCGTCGTCGAGGTCGCGGGCGGGGATGCGGTCGAGCCCGCGTTGACGGCCGCCCTCGCCGCCGGCAAGCCGGTCGTCACCGCGAACAAGTCGCTGCTCGCGAAGCGGCTCGCTGCGCTCGGGTCGCTCGCGCAACGCGCGGAGACGCCACTCCTCTGCGAAGCTGCGGCCGCCGCAGCGCTGCCGATCATCCGACATCTCTCCCATCGCGCCGACGAGGTCGAAGCGCTGCAGGCGATCGTCAACGGCACCTGCAACTTCGTGATCTCGCGGCTCGAGCAAGACGAGTTGACGCTCGATGCCGCGATCGCCGAGGCACAACGTCTGGGCTTTGCCGAAGCGGATCCGTCCGCGGATCTCGACGGTCACGATGCTGCTGCGAAGCTCTCGATCCTCGCGTACCGCGCGTTCGGTGCGTGGATTCCACCGGATCAGCTCGCGGTGCGCGGCATTCGCGAGCTGTGGCCGGCGGATTGCGATCTGGCCGAGGCGATGGGCTTCCGGATCCGCTTGATCGCGCACGCCGCGCGCGCACCGGAAGGCCTGACCGCTGGCGTCGAGCCGGTGCTGCTGCCCGATTGGCACCTCCTCGCCTCTGTCGAGGAGGAATACAACGCGGTGTACATGAAGACCTCGTCGTCGGGCGACTTGTCGCTGTTCGGCAAGGGCGCGGGCGCGTTGCCGACAGCCTCGGCCGTGCTTGGGGACTTGATCGATCTCGCGCAGGATAACTCCGTGCAATGGCCCGTGCCCCGCGAGACTGTCGTCGTCAAGGGACCGCCTCGCCGTCACTACGTGCGCGTCAGCGCCGAGCCCCACCCGGGCCTCGTGCGTCGCGTCGAATCGATCGTCCGCCACGCGGGCCTGGTCGTCCAGAATCGCGCCGCGCGTGGTGAGCCGCTGGTCGCCCATCACGGGTTCCTGATCAGCCCCTCAGACGATGCCGCGATCGCAGCGGTCGTCGAACAGCTCGCGCACCTCGGCCGCGTCAAGAGTACGCTCGTCCTCGGAGTCGCCGAATGATCCGTGACTATCTCGATCCGGCGAGGGCGCCGGCCTCTCCCCCACCGCGCACTCAGATGGGCGCAGCGACGCGCGAGCTCCACGCGTCGGTCGATCGCAACGCACCATGGCTTCATTCGTCGCTGCGCACGATCCAGCGTGACCTCGGCAGCTCGGCCGAGGTCGTCGCCTGGCAGGAAGGCAAGGCCGGCTTCATGCTCCGCGGCGATGGCGCGTGGTCGGAGTTACCCCATCTCTACGCGCGCTACGGCACCGAAGGCACGACCGAGCTGATCGGCAAGTTGCGTGCGCTCGAGGGCGGCGCGATGTGCGCGATCGTAGCGGATTGCGGCATGCAGGCGGTCGCGCTCGTCGCGGATCAACTCGTGATGCGCGGCATGCACGGGGTCGTGATGCGCCAGGTCTATAACAAGACGCGCGCGTTCTTCGAGGGCCAAGCGAAGCGAGTCGGCGCCACGATCACGCTCGTCGACGATGGCGATCACGAGGCGCTCGCGGCCGCGCTCCGTCCCGAGACCAGATTCGTTTTCGCCGAGACCTTCACGAACCCGCTCGTCCGCGCGCAGGATATCCCGACGCTCGTCGCCCTCACCCGCCGGGTCGAGGGTGCGCTGCTCGTGATCGACTCGACGATCGCGACACCGTGGGGGCTCAAGCAGCCGCTGCTCGCGCAAGGCGTCGACGTGGTGGTCGGTTCGCTCACGAAGGCGATCGGCGGCCAGGATGCTGCGCTCGGCGGTTACATCGCGACGAACCACGCCGAGCTCGCGAATCAGATCATGGACACGATCGCGATGCGCGGCGGCATCCTCGATGACGAGCGTGCGCGGCGCGTCACTGCCAACCTCGAGGTCGCCGAGCGCCATCATGCGCAACGCTGCGCGACTGCGGCGAAGATCGCGGCGTTCCTCTCGCACCATCCCCGGATCGAGCAGGTGTTTCACCCGAGCCTGCCCGAGCACCCCGACGCCGCCGTGATCGCGCGCGATTACGCCCGCACCGCGTCGCTGATGAGCTTTCGCGTCGAGGGCGCGACCGAGCTAGCGCACCGCGCGATCGCGGATCGTCTGGTCTCGACCGGGGTTCCGCGATTTGCCTTGTCGTTCGATGGCCTCGTCACCAAGGTCAATCATCACCGCACGGTCTCGGAGTATTTCACGCCGAAGGAGACCGTCGAACGCCTCGGCATCGATCGGTTGATCAGGCTCGGCATCGGGCTCGAGGACGCCGACGATCTGATCGCGTGCCTCAACTGGACGCTTCACACCAGCTAGAACAGGCGACCGAGGCGCGGGTTGCGCGCGCGCTGCCACAGCAAGCCGTCGAGCACGTAGTGCGTCAGCTGCGGCACGGCGAGGAGCGGCGCGATGACCATCGCGAGCCAGCCGAGCTGGAGGCCGCTGCCGAAGATGCCGCTGTGATCGTGCCAGAGCGCGCGGTCCCACAGCAGCTCCTCGACATACGCGACGAACCACAGCGTCGCGACGAACACGAGTAGGCCGCGCTTCTTGAGCATGCGTGCGGCGACGCCAGCCTGCGATCCCGGCTCCTCGGCGGCGCGGCGCGCGTAGAGAAATACGAGCACCATGTACGGGATGCCGTGGATGAACACGTTCGTGATCGTAAATGCGTAGTCGTTGTTCGTGGCGACGATGCCGACATACCAGCACGCGGCCGTGGTGACGACGATCAGGTGCTTGCCCCACGTGATTGGTTGGCGCGTCGCGAGCTGCCAGATCGCACGCACGAGATAGAGCGCGAGCGCGACGACGTATGCGACGCCGAGCACGGTCGCGATCCAGGCCGGCAGGCCGGTCGCGAAGTCGCCTTCCTTCATCCAGCTGAACGCGCGCGGCAATTGCGTGTGCCACCATGCGATCGGATAGAGCGTGGCGAGGTAGATCGTTGCGCCGTCGAGCATGCGGCCGAGCCGATCGCGTTCGCCATTGCGCGCGCGATACATCATCACCCAGCCGTACTGCTGACGAATAAAGTGGAACACCGCGAGGTATGCGATCGCGCGCCAGAACGCCCCTTCGCCCCACGCGTACAGCCCGAGCCCCGCGAGGAAGCATGCGATCGGCACACCCGCGTAGATCGCCGGACGGCGGCGCCACTCCGCGGGGTCGAGATAGACGATGAACGCGGTCGACCACACGTGCGCGACATCGACGAGCACCACGCCGGCGACGAACGTGAATGGTCCGGACTCGTGAGCCGGCAGGAGCGCGACCAGGGTCAGCGCGATGATCGCGGTGCCGCCAAAGACCGCGAGATCGATCGGCGCGGAGAACAGCCACTTCTTCACTTATCTATCTATGCAACAAAACTGGTGTGGCGGACACTCGTACCGCCGACCTAGGCGCTGATCTCGCGAGCCGCACGCAGCCCGTGATCGAACGCTTCTTCGAAGAGCGCGATGCCCGATAGGTCGGTATGTGCGAAGTGCACGCGACCATGCGGCTGGAGCCGCGCGAGCCGCTCCGCACCACACGTCGCACCGACGCGTGGTCGGATCATGCCGTGACCCCAGAACGTGACATCGATGTGATCGATCAGGTCGCGAATATCCGGATGCGCGCGAGACAAGTCTGCGACGATCGTGGCGGCCCACTCCGCGTGACCCGCGCCCGCGAGGCGCTTGCGGACCGCGATCGGATCCACATCGCTGAACGGGTAGTACCAGGTCCAGACCGTCGGTCCGCGATCACGGCCGCGCTGGTGCGTCGCGCAGACGTAGCCTAGGCTCGGGCTGTCGCGAAAGACGTTGTCCCACGCGGGTGGGGCGCCGTGACCGCGCTCGCGTGGGCGATCGTGGAGATGAACGTTCGCAACGACCCAGGCGCCGTAGTCCGCGGTGCCGAGCCCCTGCCCCCGCCGCGTGGCGACGATCCGATTCGCGACAAAGCTGGGCACAGCGACGATCACGTGCTGCGCACGAATTCCGAAGGGACCTTGCGGACCGACCGCGATGATCGTGCCGTCGTCGGCGATGTCGACCACCGCGACGCCCTTCTCGATCGTCGCAGCCTGCGCGAGCTGCGTGACGAGCGCGCCGTTACCGTTCGGCCAGGTCACCACCGTCTGCGCGGCGAGCCCGGGGCCACGCTGTCGTGCCGCAAAGTAGAAGATACCGGCCCACGCGCTGGTCTCGGCAGCGGTCAGCGCGTAGTCATCGCGGCACGCGTAGTCTGCGAGCCAGCGCAGCCGCTCCGAGGTCAGCCCGCGCTGCGCGAGCCACGTCGCGAACGAGATCCGATCGAGCGCGGTAACCTCCGGATCGTCGCTGCCGCGCGAGCGTGGGATGGCGAACGCGCGCCTGCCCTGAGTATCCTTCCAGCCCGCCCAGCGATCGATCTCGGAGCGAAACCGCGCGAGCTGCCTGCGATCGGGTGCATTCGATCCGGCCTCGAGGTACAGGCCCTCCCACCAGCGCCCGAGGTGCCACACGCGCTCTTCGGGCTCGCGACAGCGCAGCGCCTCGTCGACGATCGGGGTCCCATCGGCCGCGTAGCCCTCGATCGCGCCCATCTCGGTGAGCAGCGAGGTGATCTCGGTCTGCTCGACCTGCGGTGCGACGATGTAGTGCGCGCCCCACGGGTACGGTGTGACCTCGGATTCACCGCCGCGCGCGGTGCCGCCGCTCACCTCGTCGAGCTCGAGCACGACGACATCGTCGATGCCGCGCTTCTTCAAGCCCCACGCGGCGCCGAGGCCCGCGACGCCACCGCCGACGATCACGACGCGATGCTCGCGCCACCGAGTCACCGCCGGCACCTTGCCATCGCGGATCACGGCGTGTGCTCGCGCCATGCCGGGCTCGAGCAACGTACCCGGAGGTGGCGAGCGATCGTGCGGACGACAACCTAACGAGAGAGCCGCGGGTGCGCCGAGCAGCATCGCGACGAACTCGCGCCTGCTTACTCCCACTTGCGCCACTCGCGCTCGTAATAGCGAACGAGCGCTTGATTATCGAGCTGGTTGATCTCGACAGGCACCGGCTTCATATCGGCCGGCATGTCGAACATCGCGACGAGCGCCTCGTCGTTGAGGTAGCGCAGCGGCAGCTTCGGAACGTGGGTCGGCGGCTCGAACGCCGCGTGCCGCGCGAGCGCATAGCCCCATACGCCGAACGAAGGCACGGTGACCTGATACGGCTGCACTGCGAAGCCCGCTGCGCGCATCGTCTCGATGATGCACCAGTAGGACTTGCGCGCGAACAGTGGCGAGGTCGCCTGGACCACGGCCGCACCGGCCGGCGACAGATGCGCGAGCACGCGGCGATAGAACAACCGGGTGTAGAGCTTGCCGAGCGCGAAGTTATTCGGATCCGGAAAATCGACGACGATCACGTCGTAGAGCCCGGGATGGCCGTCGAGCCACACCATCGCATCGTCGTTTACGACCGTGACGCGTGGATCCGAGAATGAATGATGGTTGAGCTCCGCGAGTGCCGGAAATTTCTTCGACAGGTTCGTCATCGCGGGATCGAGATCGACCAGCGTGACCTGCTCGAGCCCTGGATGTTCGAGGATCTCGCGCAGGGCGAGGCCATCACCGCCGCCGAGGACGAGCACCTTTTTCGGCGTCGCCTCGGCCGCGGCCATCGCCGGATGCACGAGCGCCTCGTGATAACGGTACTCGTCGGCCGACGAGAACTGCAAGTTGCCATTCAAGAACAGCTGGAACCCGGCGCGACCGCGCGTGACGACGATCCGTTGATACGGCGTGGTCTCGGTGAACACGACCGGATCCGCGTACATCTCGTCCTCGGCCCAGGTCGTGAAATAGTCCGCGGCCGCGACCCCGACCGCGAGGCCGAGCAGCACGATGATCGCGCGGACGCGCAGCCCGATCGCTTCTTTGCGATCGAGCCGCGAGCGCAGCAGCCACGTGCCCCACAACGCGACGCCCGCATTCGCGCAGCCCATCAACAGCGAGCTCCGCACCAGGCCGAGCTTCGGCACGAGTACGAGCGGGAACAGCAACGACGCGGCGAGCGCGCCGATGTAATCGAACGTGAGGACGCGCGAGATCAGATCCTTGAACTCGATCTGGCCTTCGAGCAGACGCATCAGGATCGGCAGCTCGAGCCCGACAAGCACGCCGATCGCCGAGACGAACCCGAGCAGCACGACCTGGAAATGAACCACCGTACCGAACGACAGGAACAACACCGGCGCCGAGACACCGCCGACGACCGCGACCGCGAGCTCGATCTCGAGGAATCGCCGCGCGAGGTTGCCATCGAGCCGGCGCGAGATCCACGCACCGACACCCATCGCCGAGAGGTAGAGCCCGATCACGAGCGAGAACTGCGTGACCGAATCGCCAAGCAGGTAGCTGCCGAGCGTGCCCGCGAGCAGCTCGTAGACGAGGCCACAGATCGCGACCACGAACACGTTGAGATACAACGCGGTCGCGGGGACCGGTGGACGTTCAGCCGTGGATGGCGGCTGAGATGATGAGGGCGATGCCAATCAAAACTCCGGCGACGATCACACCGAGCGCGACGTTCTGATCCTCCTCGATCTCCTTCTTCATGGAGAACGGGGCGACCTTCGTCATGATCCAGAACGCGATGCCGAACACTGCGAGCCCGATGCCCGCGAACACCGCCGACGACACGACCGCATCGCTCATATCCGAGAGCTTCATCACTTACCTCCGTGGTAACCGCTGTGCCAGAAGTGGTACGACCGATATCCGCCGGGCGACGCTCGCACGGACTTGGGAACTTCTTCGCGATCCGGCTCGCCGATTTCGCGTTGGGTAACCGCCATTGCGGTGTAGCCGCCGCACACGATCACCGAGAACACGATCATCACGATCGTGAGCGGCGAGCGCTGGGCGCGCGGCACGATCGGGTGATCCGGCGCGTGCGGTTTGGTAGTGGGCTCAGTCATCGCTGCTGCTGCTCGAATTCAGGAGGGCCTTGAGGATCGCGCCGAGCCCGATGAAGACGCCCAGGATGGCGACCACGAGGATCGCGACGGGGGTGAACGGCGCCTTGCCCGCGGTGCTGTTCTTCCAGCGCTTCTTCTCGTGAAAGTACGAGGCCAAGCCGACCACGAGGAGTGGGATGCCGAGGATCAGCATCGCCCATGTTAGCCACTTGCCGCGGAACACGCCCTGCTTGAGTGTCACGTTGATCGGCATCAGGCCCGCGCTGCCGTGCTGGGCTTCGAGCCGCAAGATGTACGTGCCGGCGGGTTGCGGCCCGAACACCGTCGACGACGTGTAGTTGCCCTCGGCCCACGACTCGCCATCGTCGATGCCCGAGTAGTGCTCGATCGAGGCTTCGCCGCTGACGACGCCGCCGGTCGACGACTCGACGAGATCCGCCGACACGAACACCCAATCGTTCGACAGATTGTTCGCCGCGAACGCGAGCTCGATGTTGCGACCGCCCGCGATCTGCAGCGGCTCGGAGAACCAGATCGAATCCGCGGGTGCCGTCGTGACTTCGTTTTCGGGTGCAGCGTTGCCCGACCCGGTTGCTGCAGGTGCGGGCGAGGCTGCGAGCTTGGCAAGGTAGTCGTCGTGCGTCGGCAATGTACACCTCGTGTCGACGCCCTGCCTCATCGCATCGAGGCTCGACTTGCAGCCGAGCTCGAGCAACGACCGATCGCTGGCGATGTTGGTCGAGTCGAACAGCATCGCGTAGGTGTCGAGCTCGGTCTGCGTGAGATGCTCGCACCGAGCCAAGGCCACGTACACCGCCTTTAATTCGCCGCACACCGGGACCGTCGCTGGCTGTGCGACCGCGGTCGGTAGCTCCGAAGGTGGCGTGACGACACCGGCTCCGCCAGCGGGACCGCCGCCCAGGCTGACCACTGTCGAGAGCACGGTTCCTTCCTTCGCGGCCATCGCGAACACCAGGCCGAGGACCAGGAGCACGAAGTACGCGATCGACATCACCGAGGCGGCGGCCTTCCACGCATCCGGTTGATTCGGCGCGATGCCGTCGCCATCACCGATCGGGAGGTCCGTCGGCGCGAACGCCGCGATGACTTCCTGCGACGTCATGAACACGCTGAGCGACCAATTCTCCTCGGTCGCGCTCGACTCGCGCGACACCATCGCAGGCGGTGCGATGCAATCCTCCGAGCTCACCTGCTCGCCCTGTTGGACCTTCCAGTAGAACTCGCCGAGCACTTCGTCGACGCGGAGATCCGCGTTCTGGAACCGCAAGAATTCGACGCCGTCGTAGCGCGCACCTTTGACCGTGGTCTCTACCGCACCTGTCGCGATCGGCTGGACGTAGCTCCAGTGCCCGTCGGAGCGAACGAGCCAGCGGTAGCCGACGCCGGCGCGATACAGCAAGTATTCCTCGAATGGCCACCAATCGCCCTCGACGAGCGCACTGCGCTGGACGTAGCCGATGACGGTGAGCTCGCCCTCGCTGAACGTGCCCTTGGTGCCGAGCGGAATCGTCGGCGAGGCACGCGATGCGAGATGGCCGAGGATCGCGAGAGCATCGCTGCCGGTGTCGAGCAGTGTATTGCAGTGACCGCAGACCACGCGCTGGGTCTCGCCCGGGACGTGGAGCTCGATCGGCGCGCTGCACACCGGGCACGCGAGCGCCTTGGACGTGATCTCGCTCTCACTCGGTGGCGGTCCGACTTCGCCGCCGGAGAGCCGCAGGTCCGCGAGCTCGACGTGCGCGCCGACGTAGAGCCTCGGCGGTTCGCCGTCGTCGCCGAAATCGAGCGTCGCGAAACCGCCTTCGCCGTCCGAAAGATCCGCGTAGCGGAACGTCTCGTTCGGCACCAGGCGGAACGGCAGCTCGCCTTTGGCGCTCGCGTACGTCGCCGCGGTGGCTTCACCGACCGTCATGGTCTTGGGTCCCGAAGGGGTCGGAACCTCGAGCGTGTCTCCAACGGTGACCGCGTACGGCGCCGCGAGCCACGGCACCTCGAACGTCAGATAGTAGCGGCCTTGCGCTTCGGCGAGCCAACCCCACTGCCCGCCATCGAGCTTCGCGTACCACTCCTGCCAGATGCCGCCGGCCTCGTGCCTGATCTGCGCCATGCCGACGAGCAGGAAGCTCGTGGTGCCGTAGTGGCCTTCGGCAAAGAGCCGCAGCGGCGATTCGATCGGTGTGAGGTCCGCGACCTTGCCGAGCGATTCGACGCCGCGATCGGTGCGCTGCACCGCGAAGTTGCAGTGGCTGCAGATCCGCACGAACGAGTCGTCGTAACGAAACTCGATCGGTGCGCCGCAATTTGGGCACGTCGTCCTCACGCCTACCGGCCCAGCGTAGTGGTCGCAGCCTCCCGGCTCAAGGGCTACGGGCGATTCCCCACTCGTAGCCACCGCACGAAAAGCTTCTCAGCGCGGTCCGGCGTCCGCGACCATCGCGGTCTGCATGTTGTTCTTCGTCAGCCCCGTACCGGTCGGGGCCGCCGTGTCGAAGTAGCTGTTGCTGATATCGCCAGTCGTCGAGGCTGGCATGCGGTCCATATTCTTCGAGTTCGAGAACCAGTTGTCGTACGTGAAGTCCGCGTTTTGCCCGCCGTAGAACATGATCCCGTACGACGCGGTCGACAGGTTCGAGTGGCTGACCTTGATCGTCGAGTTGCCGTCGAAGTGCATGTCGCAATGCGTGGTGTCGGTCTGGCCCGCGGGGACGCCAATCCACGAGTATTCGAAATCGATCGTGCCGCTCGAGACCACGAGCAGATCGTGGGTCACATTCGAGAACTCGCTGTCGCGCGAGATCGCGGTGCCGCCGCTCACGGTGATCCCGCCGCCGCGCGAGGTGACGTAGTTGAAGTTGACCGTGCCGCCGGTCGGCACTTCCCACGCGTTCCAGTACTGGATGCCGGGCGCGGGTTGCATGCCGATGGTGCCGCCCTTGATGCCATTCGCGAGCACGATGCCTTTGACCGTGATGCCGAGGTTTTGATCGAACTGGACCACCGTGCTCGGTTCGATCGTGAGCGTGACGCCTGCGACAACCGTGATCGACGAGTGGACCTTAACGAGCCCGCTCCACGTCGTATCGGTGGTGACGTCGGTCGAGACATCCGTGGTGGTCTGCGCGATGAACGCATCCGCCATGGTCCCGCCACTACCACCACCGTAGCCGCCGGTCCCATCATCACCACCGGTGTCAGCCTTCTTGCAGCCAACCAGAACAGACACGGCTAGACCGAGCAGGAACATGCGCTTCATCGCCAGCATTGTATCATTCCAGTCGTGTTCTCTACGACGTTTCTCGGTCACCAAGGCTGGATGTTCCAGACCCCGAAAGCGGCAATCCTCGTCGATCCGTTGCTGTGTGAAGACTTCGGCCAAGCGCACGCGCTCGGCTACCGGGTGTATCCACCGCGCCAGTGGCATCCCGAGGCGATGCCTTTGCTCGACGCGGTGATCCTGAGTCACGAGCACGACGACCACTTCGATCTGCCGTCGCTGGCGAAGCTCGAGCGGACGATTCCGATCTACTTGTCATCGCGCTCCTCGATCGCGGCGCGGCGGATCCTCGGACAGATGGGGTTCACCGTGCACCCGCTCATGCCGGGTGCATCGATCGTGCTTGGCGACCTCGAGATCACGGCGTTCACGGGCGATCATCAATCGATGGACTGCGGCGACGAGTGGGACACTCTGCCCTTCCTCGTACGATCGACCGAAGGTCACGGATCCTTCTTCTCGATGGTCGACATCACGATTTCGCAGGCCCACGTCGAGTGGGTCGCGGCCAAGGCGATGCGCCCCGGCCTGATCAGCTGGACGAACAACGCGATGGATTGGAGCCACATGGCGTCCTACCTGGAGGCGCGGGTCGAGGGAACCCAGCAAGCGTTCATGAACTGGGGCGTCGGTCACAAGTTGATCACCACGATCTGGGGCACGCCCGCCGCGATGATCATGTGTGCCGGTGGCTTCGCGTTCGAAGGCGCGAAGGCGTGGCTCAACCAGCGCGTGTTCTGCGTCGATACCGACCAGGTCGTCGATAACATGAGCAAGCTCTACAAGAAGGAGAAGTTCTATGCGGGCACGCCCGGTCAAACCTTCATCATGAAGGCCAGTAAGCTGGTCTCGGTCGAAGCGACGACGCCATGGCTCGGCACTTCACCGCGCGAGAGCTGGCCTTCGCGCGCGAAGGGCAACGTCGAGATCCAGGAGCTCGGTCCTGCGACCGGACAGCGGGCGCTTGCCCCCGGTGAGCCCCTCCGCCTCGCGACGTATCTCGATGCGCTCGCCGGCTCGATGGTCGGCGGCCACACGTTTCGCAGCCTGCACTCGGTGCTCGCGACCGAGGCCGGCGATCGGCTGTGCACGTTCGCGATCGTCGTTCGCGATGGCGACGCTCGTCGCACGTTCGAGTACGTCTCGACCGAGTGCAGGTTCGTGCCATCGACGCGTCCGGAGATCGATTTCATCGCGGGGATCGAGGTCTGGGCGAGCGACCTGCTCGCGGTGTTCGACGGTGCCCTCGGGCCGATCGCGCTGACCTTCGGGCGCGCGCGCCTCTGGAACGCGCTCGTCGGGCGGTTTTCGTTCGACATCTTTGCCGAGCTCCATCGGATGAGCCATCCGCTGCGCCAGCCAAGTGCCTACTTCAAGACGTACGAGCGACTCTACGCGGCTGCACGCGCGACCACGCCGGTATTCAAGCACCGAAGCTAAATGGCATCCCGTCGCGGGCCCGATGACGTTCGCGCTAGATACCGTCGCCGTTGCCGCAGAGCGTCGCGCGATAGTTCGTCGCGGTGCTCCCCACGACACCGCCGACCCACAACCAGTACTTGGTTTTCGGTTCGACCGCGAACATCGCGAGCTCGGGGCCGGTCTCGCTCGCGAGGTTGCTCGCCGCGACCGGCGTCAACGTCGTCGAGCCATCGAACAGGATGTAGTCGAGGTCCGAGCTCGTGCCTTCCCACGTGAGGCGCACCGCGAGCTCGTGGGTCGAATCGCCGGTCGTGATCTCGTACGTGTCGCGGTCGAGATATTGATCGCTCTGCGCGCCGTCACCCATCGCGCCGCTGATCGAGACGTGCTTGTCGGTATCGATCGTTAGCTTCGTGGCCTCGGGCGAGGACAGCTCGGTCAACGAGAACTGCGGATCCTTCGTGTAGTCGACGCTGACCATGCCGTTGCCCGCATCGTTCGTCTCGGTGTAATTCGCGGTACCGGTTGTCTCGTCGCAGTTTGGCATCGGCGAGAACCGGATCTTGTAGTCGATCATGCCGCCCGCGATCGCGCCCGCGCTCCGCGCCTCGATGACGACGTCGTAGTCGCTGGGATCGAGTGTCACGAGGAACGCACCGAGCGATCCGGCAAAGGTTGGCGTGACCTCCGCGACGAGCTCGGGCGCGGCGGACGTATCGAAGAACCGCACCGTCACGCCGGTCAGCACGTCGAGGCCCGTGCCGACATCGACCTCGACCAACAGCGGTGCAGCGCCCGTCACGCTCACGCGATAGCGATCGTCATCGGCGACCATCAGCGTGCTGTTCGCGCCATCCGGCGAGAACGTGCCGCAGATCATGTGACCGTCTTTTCCGACGGTGAGATTCGTGACCTCGGCGGTCGTGCCGTTCGTCGCGTCCGCAGCTTCGGTGTAGTCACAGGGCGGAGCATCATCACCACCGCCGCACGAAGCGGCGACCAGGATCAACCATGTAGCTAGCGCGCGAATGCCCGTACCCTACCTCGAAACGCGCTACAGTCGCGACAGCTCGATGCTGCGCCGCGCACTTTGGATTTCGACTCTCGCTGGGTGCGCTGCACCCGGCTCCGATGTGACCGAAGTGACCGATGTGACGCCGATCGCGGTGCTCGCACCTGTTGCACCTCCGCGGACATTCCGGCCGATGGCGACCGCGTCACCCGGTGCGAGCTCGCCGGGGCTCGCGACCCAGCTGACCGACGGCAGCATCCTGATCTCCGATACGAACAGCCAGACCAGCGGTCACTGGTGGCGGATCGTGCCGGATCAATTCGGCAGCTACGAGAACGGGACATGGGTGGGCGTCGCTGACTCGCCCGCGTATGCACCGCTCTATTTCGGCTCCGCCGTGTTGCCGGATGGTCGGTTCATCGCCGAGGGCGGCGAGTATCTCGGTGGCCAGTTCGCATCCACGAAGAAGGGCGCGATTTACGATCCGATCGCGAACACGTGGACGTCTGTCTCACCGCCAACCTCGTTCCACGAGATCGGTGATGCATCGAGTATCGTGCTGGCGGATGGTCGGTTCATGCTGACCGACTGTTGCTCGGTCAAAGAGATGGCGATCCTCGATCCGGTCACGCTCGCATGGACCGAGAGCGTCGGCACAGGCAAGGCCGACGTCCATGACGAAGAGAGCTGGGCCATGCTTCCGGACGGGCGGATCCTAACCGTCGACGCGAACGCACCGGCCGGCGATTTGCTGCACAGCGAAGTCTATGATCCGGCAACCCAGGTGTGGAGCTCGGCGGGCCAGCTGCCCGTCAAGCTCGCCGATACCATCGGCGGCGGCGTGATGGCCTCGCACGAGATCGGGCCCGAGATGTTGCGCCCCGATGGCACCGTCGTCGCGATCGGTGGCACCAAGCACAACGCGGCCTATGACATCGCGAGCGGCACGTGGTCGGCGTTGCCCGATACGCCGGGCGGCGATCTTGGCGCCCCCGACGCACCCGGCGTCGTGATGCCGAACGGCGACATCATGTTCGCGGTCAATCCGATTCCGGCCGTGGGCGCCGCGCGCACGAGCGGCGACGTATTCAACACGCCGGTCACGTTCATCGAGCTCACCGGCTCGGTGTTCACCGCGCTCGTCGATCAGCCGGCGCAAGCGCAGGGAGATTCGGCATACTTCCTGGATTTCCTGATGCTCCCGACCGGTGAGGTGCTCGTCACCGATTCGCAACAGACGCCGCTCATCTACACCCCGAACCCGGGCGTCATCGAGAGCTCGCGCCCGGTCATCCTCCAGGCTCCGCGCTTGATCACCACGAACCCCGAGCCACAGACCGATCTGCCGACGCTTTATCGCGGCCGCGATTACTCGCTTCCCGTCCTGCGGATGAATGGCATCAACTTCGGTGCGTACTACGGCGACGACGCGCAGATGTCGACCAACTTCCCGCTCGTCCGGGTCACGAACCACGCGACCAGCCACGTCGCCTACTTGCGGACCTTCGACCACTCGAATCGCTCGATCGCGCCCGACAATGTCGGCACGACGAGCCTCTCGGTGCCGGCCGCCGCCGAGCCCGGGCTCTCGGATTTCGAGGTCATCGCGAACGGCATCGCGTCGCTGCCGATCACCGTCAACGTCAAGTAACTATGCCAAGCTGAGGGGGTGGCGGCGAACCCCTTCCTGGTCGCGAAGCAGAAGCCGCTGGTGGTCGGCCACCGCGGTGTGCCGCACCTCCACCAGGAGAATTCGCTCGCCGGGTTTCGCCGAGCGGTCGAGCTCGGGATTCCGGCGGTCGAGCTCGATGTCCGGCTCACGCGCGATGGGGTAGCCGTCGTGTTCCACGATCCGACGCTGTATCGCCTGACGGGCAAGCCACGTGCGGTCAGCGACCTCACGTGGGACGAGCTCTCGAAGCTTCGGCTGCGACGCGACGTCCGCATGGGTCTCGACGAGGGTGGCAACCCGATCCACATGCGCTACGAGCGCGAAGAGCCGATTCCGCTGTTCGCCGAGGTGCTCGCCGAGGTCGCGAGCTCTGCCGTGATCAACGTCGAGCTCAAGCTCGACCTCGAGCGCTGGTGGCCAACCGCGATCGGCTCGGTCGCGGCCAAGTTGATCGCGGATGCCAAGGCCGAGGACCGCGTGATCGTCACCTCGTTCGATCTGCGCAAGCTGCGCGAAGCACAGCGCACCCACCCTGGCCTCGCGCTCGGGTTCTGCTTCGACGACACGATGCTCAACTTCGCGAGTGGCATCCTCGAGCGCTTGCCGCCGGTGCGCGCCCGGCTCGGCGATCACGACCGCCATCCGAACGAGCGCGCGCGGCGGGTGCTCAATCGGATCCTCGATTCGCACGTGATCTCGCGGATCGTCGAGTCGCGCGTGATCGGCGCCGATCACACGCTCGTCGGCGGGGACACCGTGACTACGCTGCACAAACGCGGCGTCGCGATCGGCACGCACACGCTATTCCCGCTCGGCTCAACCGCGGGGACCAAGCCGCTGGCGCCGAGCGCTTCGACCGAGCGCGAAGTGGAACGGCTCGTCGGGCTCGGCGTCGACTGGATCGAGAGCGATGATCCAGAGCGTTTGCTGGAGCTCGTCGGCTAAGGATTGCGGGCTTCGGTGATCAGCCGGATCGTGTCCAGCGATGCCGCGCCCCAGCCTTTGATCATCACGACCGTCGGTGAGCTCTGCGCTTCGAGTACGCCAGCTTCCCACCGGCTCGACGTCAAGGCTTCGTACTCCGAGTCGGCCCACTTCTTGTCGGAGGTCTCGGTCGAGAACCAGATCACCGAGGTGCCCGGCGACAGCGTCGCATTGCCCGCGATCTGCGTCTTGTAGAGCTTGCCGGGTGGGTCGGCAGGCTCGCCTCGCCACGTAAACCACTTTTTTTCGAACTCGAACACTGGCACCGCGCGATAGAGCTTGCCCGGCTGGATGTTGCTGACCGAAAACCACACGCCTTCACGCAAGCAGTGATCGTGCGCCGCATCGCAATCGACGCCGACGCCCATGAACACCGGCCCGCCGGGCCCATGGACCCGTCCGTCGTCGGCGCGCGCCGCGGTCGTGCCATCCCCGCCCATCATGTGGCCGCCGTTCTTGATCGGTACGTTGTTGATCGTCGGCGTCGCGTTCGAGCCCACGTTGTGATTCGAGCCGGTCTCGGGATCCTTGACCTTTGTCACCGAGTGACCGGTCGCGCGGGGTGCGCCGGATCCGGCTGCCGCCACCGGCTCTTCTTTTTTGCGCAGCTTGTCGCAGCCGATCGCAAGTGTGGCGATCGCTGTCCACATCGCTAGCTTCTTCATTCTCACGTGACCGCTACAGGAATCGAACCTGTGACCTACGCTTTAGGAAACCAGGCGTAACGCGTTTGTGGGGATATGGGCTGATTCCTAGCGGCATGTTCCTCGTCGGTGAGCGGCGGTTTTTCATATGGCGCGGTATGGGTTGGCGTGAGAAAAGTGCTTCCTAGAGTGCTTCCTAGATGACCGTTCTCTCCTCAAAGCTAACCCAGAACGCCCTGTCCGCGCTCGCCGTGCCGGTCGATGTCGCGCAGGCCTACTACTGGGACCCCGAGCTGAAGGGGTTCGGGGTCGTGGTCGGCCGCACCGGCAAGGCGACGTTCGTGGTCCAGTCCCGGGTGGCGGGCAAGACCGTCAAGACCACGATCGGCGTGGCGGGCAAGGTCCGCGAGGATGGCCACGCGTGGAGCGTCCAGCTTGCACGGCAGCGCGCCAAGGAGTTGCTTGGCGAGATGGCTTCGGGGACCGTTCCCGACGTCGCACGCAAGAGCCTACGCCCCGGTGGGCCGACCGTGCGCGAGGCACTCGAGCTCCACATCGCGAAGATGGAACGTGGCGAGAACCGCCGGCGCAAGGTCTGCTCGCCGCGCTCGATCGCCACGCTACGAGGCTTCGTAGAGCTCCACCTCGTGGACTACCT
>JAYVLQ010000118.1:0-39730 GCA_043759355.1 Kofleriaceae bacterium | reverse complement strand
GCGAGTGCGTCGGGCAGCCGCGTGCGCTCGGCCGAGGGTGCGATCAGCGCGGCGACACCTGCGAGCCCGGCGCCGAGCGCGACATCGGCGATCCGGACCACGGCCGTGTAGTAGCCCGGATGCCAGCGATCCGTGACCAGCACGAACACCGGCGTGAGGAACAACACGAACAAGCGATAGCTGCGGGTTCGCGTGATCACCGCCGCCACCGCGAGCGGTACCATCAACAGCGCGATGATGCGCTGATCCTGGATCGTCATCATCACGCCGACCGCGATCGCCCCACCGACGATCGTGCCGAGGATCCGCTCGACGATCCGCACGAGCGTCGCGCCGAGATACGGCTGGAGCACCGCGATCGCTGTGACCGTGACCCAGGTCGAGTGCGTGGGCGAGGCCGCGCGCCCGACCCCGTACGCGACGGCACACGTGATCGCGACCCGCACCGCGTGATGACAGATCGGAGATTTCCAGGTCAGCGCGCCACGCACGGCCTGCCCTGCTTCGCGTACTGCGGCCACCAGCGGGCCGTGCAGGTGATGCGCGATCGGCGTGCCGGTGTCGTCGGCGCCGAGGATGTCGAGGTCACGTGCCCGCACGAGCGCCTTGCGCGCCCAGCCGAGCAAGCCGCGCGCGAGCGCCGAACCGCTCGTGATCGGCTCGGCACGAGCGGGCGCGCCGGCTTCGCGTGTGATGAGGCGCTGCGCGATGCCGCGATAGGTCTCGGCCAGCTCGGCAAGCACATGGTGATCGCGACCGGCTTCGACTTCATCGGCGAGCACGATCACGCGAAAGAAGTGAAGCTCCGCATCGCCGAGCAGCACGCGCAAGTTCGTGCCGACCGGCGTCTCGCCCGAGCGCCGCGCCCGTAACGCGAGCATGGTCTCACGGGTGTGCTCGAGTGCGGCGCGGACGTGACGCTGGTGCTCGCGCGCGATCGCACTCCAATCCGCGACAGGGTCCTGCCCGGCCAAAGCGAGCGCTTCGCAGTATGCCGCGAGCTTCGCGTACGCCTTCGCGAGCGAGATCCGCAAGGGCAAGTGCGGCCACCCCGGCCACACGATCGAGGACAAGGCGACGGCCCAGACCGCACCGGCAGCGAACAAGCCCGCCGCCTCGAGGGGCGAACCGGTCCCCGCTCCGGCGATCGCCGCGATCAGCAGCACGAGGTTCCCGATCACGCCAGCGGGTCCGTTGATCGCGCGCGCGAACGAGCTCGCGAAGCCGACCGCCGCGATGAAGAGCGCCGCCACGATCGGTTGATGGGCCAAGACACCCGCGATCGCGATCACCGCAGCACTCGCGACCACGAACACCGCCATCGCGAGGGCGCGCGCACGCCGCGTCCCGGTCGGATCGGCGAGCGCACCGAGCCAGCCGCCGAGCGCAAGCCACGCGAGCGCTGGCTGGTTCAGTTGCGCGGCGAGGTAGAACGGCACGACCACCGCGATGGCCGCCCGCACCCCGCGGGCGAGATCAGGCGCGATGACCGCGAAACGAGGGCTCATTGCGAGGCCCACCGATAGTGCCCCGATACAGGGCCCGATACAGGGCCGATACAGGGCCGATACTGCGAAGATCGAGCACGGTTGTTGCTGTGTTGCTCGTATGGACGCGAGTCAGGTAGCCGGAGGACCACGCCGAGACCGCCTGATCACGCTGATTGGCGTCCTGAAGCTCGCAAAGGCCTTGGTCCTCGTGGCGGCGGCGGTGAGCGTCTTCGCCTCGCTTCGCAGCGGGGTGCGCGATTGGCTCAAGCAGCTAGCCGCGGGAAGCGGGCGCGAGCTGGTCACGCATTCGATCGCGAGCCTCACGAGTTATGGTCCGCATCGCGTGGAAGCGATCGCGTTCGGCTTGTTCCTCTACGCGGCGCTGTTCACGGTCGAAGGCATCGGCTTACTCAAAGGCAAGCTGTGGGCGGAGTGGCTGACCCTGATCATCACGACCTCTTTTATTCCGCTCGAGGTCTACGAGGTGCTCCACAAACAGTCGGCGATGAAGGCCACCGTCTTGGTCGTGAACATCTCGATCGTGATCTATCTGATCGCGCGACGTATCCACGCGTCGCACCAGCACGGTATCAAGGGCTGGCTCCGCGATCGGTTCCGCTGAACGATCGTGCGCGAGCGCGCGCACTCAGCGCAGCACCACACTCTGCGACTAGGTGAACAGCAGCGCGACCTTGCGCACGAGCTGCACGACGCCGTACGCGAACGGCGCACCGACCCACGCCCAGGACACGATCATCAGCGGTGCATGTTTCATTCGGCAACCTCGTGGAAGCGTGGGTTCACAGGGCGCACGAGCTCGTTCGCGATGAAGCCGATGACGAGCAACCCGATCATGACGTGGAGCGACGTGGTGTAGAGGTCGGGGCCCTTGAAGCCCGCAGCCCTCTGGCTATCGGCGACGCGATTGATGATCAGCGGCCCGAGCACACCGGCGATCGACCAAGCAGTCAGCAAGCGACCGTGGATCGCGCCGACCTGAAACGTGCCGAACAGATCGCGAAGGTACGCCGGAATCGTCGCGAAGCCCGCGCCATAGAACGACAGGATCACGATCGCGCACGCGATGAACACCGGCTTCGAGCTGTTCGTCACCAGCGACAGCGTCAGATACATCAGTGCGCCACCGGCGAGGTACAGCCGGTAGATGTTCTTGCGCCCGACCAGATCCGAGGTCGTGGACCACACGATGCGGCCGAGCATGTTCGAGAGCGAGAGCAACGCGACGAACCCGCCAGCCGCAACCGCGGCGACCGGCGTCGAGGTGCCCGCGAAGAAGTCCCCGATCATCGGCGCCGCTTTCTCGAGGATGCCGATGCCGGCGGTGACGTTGCACACGAGCACGATCCACAGGCACCAGAACTGCGGGGTCTTGACCGCGTTCTTCGCCGAGACCTGGGCCGTCGAGATCAGCGCACGGGTCTGCTGGGCGGCGGGCGTCCAACCGGCGGGCTTCCAGTCAGGCCCTGGTACACGAACGAGCAGCACGCCGAGCGCCATGAACACCGCGTAGACCAGCCCGTGGACGAGGAACGTCTCCGCGATGGCGTTGTCGCCGACGCTGACCACCCTCGTGCCATCGTAGATCACGCCGAACGCTTTGAGCATCGACGTCGACCACGGAGAGGCGATGAGAGCCCCGCCACCGAAGCCCATGATCGCGATGCCGGTCGCGAGCCCGGGCCGATCGGGGAACCACTTCATCAAGGTCGAGACCGGCGAGATGTAACCGATGCCGAGGCCGATGCCACCGATCCCGCCATAGCCGAGCACGACCAACCAGTACTGCTTTGTCATCGCGCCGAGTGCGGCGACCAGGAGGCCGGTGCAGAAGCACACGAGCGAGGTGAACATCGCCCATCGCGGGCCGTTCTTCTCGACCCGCGTTCCGATGATCGCGGCGGAGAGCCCTAACATCACGACACCGAGCTGGAACGGCAGTGCGCTCTCGGATCCGCTCAGGCCGAGGTCCTTTTCGAGCGGCGCCTTGAACACGCTCCACGCGTAGACCTGGCCGATCGCCAGGTGAATCGAGAGTGCGGCGGGAGGTACGAGCCAGCGGCTCCACCCGTGCGGCGCGACGATGCGCGACCGTTCGAGGAAGGACATGACGTGCACTATTGCCCGCCAACTCCGTACCGCTGTGACCGTTCGGTTCAATTCACTGTTGCAGATTACATAAAAACAAACAAATACAATTGTTTATGGCTGTGACCGATCTATGGTGCGGAAGTTGTGTTCCATAAACCGCCACTCTTTTAGGCTGTCGACTTGGCGCGTCTAACCACCCATACGTCCATCTCCGGTTCCGGGGTTTGGCATCCGCCGACGGTGCTCGACAACCACGAACTATGTACCGCTTTCAACGAGTTCGTTCGGCGCGATAACGCGAAGCACGCGGACGAGATCGCCGCCGGCTCACGCGAAGCGTTGAAGGAATCATCGCCGGAGTTCATCGTCAAAGCGTCGGGCATCGAGCGCCGCTACGTCGAAGATAAGACCGGCTTGATCGATCCCGAGCGGATGTTTCCGAACATCTCCGAGCGTCCGTCCGACGAGCTCAGTCTCCAGGCGGAGTACGCGATCCACGCAGCGAAGCTCGCGCTCGAGAGCGCCGGCCGCCACCCCGAAGATGTCGACTACATCGTGCTCGGCGCATCGATGCTGCAGCGCAGCTATCCAGCGCTCGCGATCGAGGTCCAGGGCGCCCTCGGCGCGCAGGGTCATGGCCTCGATATCTCGCTCGGCTGTTCGACCGGCACGGCGGCGTTGCAGCTCGCTTCGCAAGCAGTCGCGCTCGGCCAAGCGCGCTGCGCACTCGTCATCCTTCCCGAGCTGACCAGCCCGCACCTCAACTGGCGCGAGCGCGACGGTCACTTCATCCTCGGTGATGCCTCGGTCGCGCTGGTCGTCGAGCCGACGGATCGCGCGAAGCCGGGCTCGTGGGAGATTCGCTCGACGAAGATGTTGTCGAAGTGGTCGAACAACATCCGGAACAACTTCGGCTTCATGAACCGATGCGCACCGGGCACCGAGCAGACCGCTGACAAGCTGTTCCATCAGCAGGGTCGCCGGGTCTTCAAGGACGTGGTGCCGCTCGCCGAGCGCTTCGTGCTCGATTCGATCGCCGTGCACGGCATCGACGCGCATCAGGTCCAGCGCTACTGGCTGCACCAGGCGAACCAAAACATGAACGATCTGATCGCGAAGCGAATCCTCGGCCGCGCCGCGACCGCCGAAGAGGCGCCGTTGATCCTCGCCGAGTACGGCAACACGGCCTCCGCCGGCTCGTTGATCGCGTTCGCGCAACACAACGAGAACCTACCCGCCGGTAGCATCGGCGTGATGGCGTCGTTCGGCGCCGGCTATTCGCTCGGTTCGCTCGTGCTCCAGCGTGGCGCGTGAAGCGGGCCAATCCTGTGCTGGGTCTGTGGGCCTACGTCGACTTCGGCCTCGTGATCTCGACGTTCCTGCCGATCATGGCGGTGTCGTCGCTGCGCCATCGCGGTGATCCGACGCAACGCGTGCCGGGCCAGTGGTTGCGCCGTATCGGTCGCACCGCGGCACGCCTCTCGGTGCTCTGGAAGATGGAAGTCGAAGGCGAGAGGCCGGCGGACATCGACACCAAGGCGTACGTCGTCGTCGCGAATCACGAGTCGCAAGCCGATCCATTCCTCTTGTCCTTCCTGCCGTGGGACATGCGCTGGGTCGCGAAGGAATCGCTATTCAAGCAGCCGTTCAGCGGCTGGGCCATGAAGCTCGGCGGCGACATCCCGCTGCGCCGTGGCGAAGGCGAGAGCGTTCGCGAATGCCTCGCCGAGTGCCAGCGCGCGCTCGACAGCGGCATCTCGGTGATGATGTTTCCCGAAGGCACGCGCTCGGCAACGAGCGAATTGTTGCCGTTCAAGGACGGCGCGTTCGATCTCGCGATCCGTGCGGGCGTGCCGATCCTTCCCATCGCGATCGCCGGCACACGTGCGATGCGCCCGAAGCACTCGCGGTGGTTCGGCAAGGCACACGGTTGCGCGAAGATCCTCGCGCCGATTCCGACGACCGGCATGACAGCTGCCGACGTGCCGAAGCTGCGCGAAGCGGCGCGCGCTGCGATCTCGGCCGCGCTGCCCGATCTTCGCTCGCGCTACGACCACGAGGACTAGCGCGCGGCGAAGAAGGGGATTTGCCTCGCGAGCCTCGTAACGACATTGGCGCGAGCGACGCTCGAGCCAGTGAATCTGTTCAGTATCGAGATGTGGGATGGCAACTGCCCGCAGCACATCGCCGATCCGCTCGCGGGTTACGAGCGGGGTAGCGACGCGTGAAGATTTTTCGGGATCATCACCGTCTGACTTTCACCGATTTTCCGACGACGATTTGCTCGAAATCGCTCGCCCGCATCGACGGCAATGTGTGACACAGGCCCAGAGTGTCCACCTAGCGCTCTTTGTGAAGATCCGTAGACTCTTTCTTCGATGAAGCAGTTCGCCACTCTCGCGTTTGCACTGGCTGTCGTTGCTTGTGGTGGCAAAGGTGGGACAGGCGGAGGCGATGGTACCGATGCGGGTAGCGGCACCACCACCGACTCGACGACCAGCGCCGGGCCGACCTGCGGTGATGGCCGGCTCGATAGCGGCGAGACTTGCGACGATGGCAACGCGGTCAGCAACGATGGTTGCTCGGCGGATTGCCAGATCGAGGCGGGCTTTGCCTGTGGCGATCCGGGCACGAGCTGCTTGTCGACGCACACGTGCGGCAACGGCATCATCGAAGCGACGGAGGGCTGCGACGATCACAACACCCACGCCGGCGACGGCTGCGGCGCGGACTGCGAGATCGAAGCGGGCTGGAAGTGCCCGACTGCGGGGATTCGCTGCAGCGCCGCGATGTGCGGTGACGGCATCATCGCGGGCACCGAAGAGTGCGACGACGGTAACGGTGCAGGCAGCGATGGTTGCAGCGCCGCTTGTAAGATCGAGATCGGCTGGGCCTGCCCCACCGCGAACGTCGCGTGTCACCACACGACGTGCGGTGACAACAACAAAGAAGGCCTCGAGGAGTGCGACGACGGCAACCATGACCTCGGCGATGGCTGCAATCCGCAGTGTCAACGCGAGCCACAGTGCCTCGACGGAACCTGCACCGCGGTGTGCGGCGATGGTGTGCTCCAGACCGGTGAAGCGTGCGACGACGGCAACCTCAACAACTTCGACGGTTGTTCGAGCGCGTGCACCGTCGAGACCGGCTTTGCATGCACGAGCGTGACGGCAGCAACTGATCCTGCGAACGTCGCGGTCTCGATCGTCTACCGCGACTTCAAGGGTTACAACAAGGCAGGAACGTCGACGCTCCAGACCGGTGGTCATATCGACTTCGAAAACGGCAACGGCGGCGAGACCGGCATCCTCGGCGCGCTGTACTCGCCGATGGTGAACCACAAGCCGGTCTACTTCAGCACGACTGGCACCACCGCGACGACCCACGGCAAGTCGACGTTCGACCAGTGGTATCGCGACACGGCGGGTGTCAACATGAGCTACGCCGAGACGCTCACGATCCCGCACACCGGCACGGCGACATCGCACACCTTCCTCTTCGCGAACGACAACTTCTATCCGCTCGACGGTCGTGGTTGGGCGACGGCGAACCCGGCCGAGGTGCTTTTCAACACCTGTGCTAGTAACCCGACGCCGTGCCCCCACAACTTCAGCTTCACGTCGGAGCTCAGGTACTGGTTCACCTACAGCGGCAACGAAGACCTGACGTTCTATGGCGACGATGACGTCTGGGTGTTCGTCAACAACCGCCTCGCGCTCGATCTCGGTGGTGTCCATGGAAAGCAGCAGGGCGAGATCCAGCTATCGACCATGGCGGCGGTCACCAAGCTCAACCTGGTCGTCGGCCACACCTACGAAGTCGTCGTGTTCCAGGCCGAGCGTCACACGTCGGCGTCGAACTACGAGCTCACGCTCAAGGGCTTCAACGCGCCCAAGAGCGTCTGCACCGATCATTGCGGTGACGGAGTGACCTCGACGAACGAAGTGTGTGACGACGGCGTCAACCAGGGTGGCTATGGTTCGTGCGCTCCCGGCTGCCTCGCGTTCGGCCCGCGCTGCGGTGATGGCGTCATCCAGGCCGATCACGAGCAGTGCGACGATGGGACGAACGTCGGTGGCTACGGCCACTGTCTGCCGACCTGCACGCTCGGTCCGCGCTGCGGCGACGGCATCGTGCAGTCCGAGCACGAGCAGTGCGACGACGCCAACGACAATCCTTACGACGGCTGCGACGCCTGCCAGACGCCTATTCTGTAGTGCGAGACGGCTCGGCGTCGGGCTTGGGCTTGCCCGCCACGATGAACGACACGCCGACAACGTTCGGCCTGTCGACGCCGGCAGGCTTGTTATTGTTGTCGTAGAAGATGACCTGGAGTGGGCCGCGAAGCTCGAGGCTCTGCGAGGCGGTTGGCGTGTCGCGGTGATGGTCGTCGAGCTTGACGGTCTCGCTGACCGCATAGACCTCGACGTTGCCCGCCTTGATCGAGACCGTCGTCCCGGCCGTCGGCGCGAGCGTGCCGCGCGACGGCCCTTTGTCCTTGGAACCCGCCGGGTACACGTAGAGCTCCTTGATCGTGCGATCGGTCTGATTGATCAGCGACACGGTCTGGAGCTGGACGCCACCACACGCGAGCAACAGCGGGAGCAAGCAGGCGAGCTTCATGTGGCCACTCGTAGCACGAGTGCAAGGACCGCGAGGACCCCCACGATCACGACGAACGCGGTGAAGAACGTCGCGTTACTCATGTGCCAATCGACCGGCGAGTAGCGACCGTTCGGCAACAGGTGGACGCGATCCGCCATGTCGCGCGTTTCCGTCTTCATCAAGTGCATCTGAGAGACCGTCATGGGGAAAAATTGTCCCGCGATCGCGGGGCTGATCGCAAACTTACGGTCGAACGCGAATCGGTGCGGCCGCACCGCAGAGCGGACAGCCCTCGGCTATTACCGCGTGATCGCACGCTTCACATGCGAACGCGACGACGTGGTAGCCGGGGTCACCGAGCTCGGCCAAGGGCTGCGGCTTCGGCGTCTCACCGCCCCCACTCCTCGCGGTCGCCGGCACGAGCGCGATGGCGAGCAGCTCGAGCTCGTTGCACGTCGGACAGCGTTTCGGGACCGCGAGCTTGCTCGGTTCGCCGAGCGCGGACGTGAGCTTGTCGGGCGCGTTGCAGCGCGGGCACATGTCACTCGAGAACGCGACGTGCTTGCATGTCACGCACGTGATGCGATAGGTGCCATCGACGAACTTCTCGCCATCGTGAGCCCACTTGCCACTGGTGGTCGCCTCCGCGAGCATGATGCCGACCGTGCGATCGATGAAGCTGTGAATCTCGAGCGTCGCGCCGCCACACGCGGGACAGCCCGCGGCAATCGCGAGCTCGAAAGCAGGTTGGTCGAGAGCACCCATGCGGTCCTTCTACCGCGTCCGTGCCCTACCGTGCAGCCGTGCGACTCGTGATCCAGGGCGCGAAGACTCGTCGGGGAGCCGGAGCGTTGCCTCTCGCCGGCCTGAGCGCGCGCATCGCCACGTAGGCAACTCACCGACGCACCCCGCAGTCGCACGGCGCATGAAGCGCTGATGGGTGTTGTTGCGCGAAGTAACTAGAGCGTACCTGCCGGGGCCCAGCAGGCGTGCGTGCCGCTCGAGATCCGTTGCGGCAGCGCGATTTTTGCGATCGGTCCCGCATCGATCTGCGATGCATCGAACACGTGGCACTCCGAACGATCGCGCTCGAGGTCGGTCGTGAACGTCACGAGCCAACCTGCGTCCTCGGCATTCGCGCCCGGCTGCGCTGGCTTCGGTGCCATCGGCGCTTCCGAGGCATACACGCCCGTCTCGTACTGGAACCGCTGCTGCGCGCCGGTCTCCATGTCGTAGCGCACGAGGCCGTCGAACAAGAACCAACCCTTCGGTGCGGTCATCGACCATGCATAGCGGTGCTTGCGGCCGGGCTTGTAGTAGTTCAACGACGGAAATTCCGAGATGTCGTCGAACAACCGCTCTTCCGTGCACCGGCCGGTCCCTAGATCCAAGCGCCAGCGATGCGGCCGCGCCATCATCGCGTGCAGATCGACCATCTTCTTGAGCCCCGCGTACGGACCATCCGCCGGATCGGGGCGCGGCATCGGATCGGACTGGAAGTAGCCGTCGAGGATGATCGCGTTGCCCTCCTCGTACGCGTTGATGAAGTGCAGGACGTAGGTCGACACCGCTTCGAACCACCGGACCTCGCCGCCGGTGCGCGGCACCACAGCGAAGCGAGAGGGCAAGTCGTGCATCTTCGGGCGATACACGCCCTTCGCGATCAAGTCGGCATCCCACGCGAGTGGAAAGTCATTGAGGATCGCGTAGTGCTCGGTGAACGCCATGTCGTGCGGCAAGCGCGGACCCGGCAAGGGAATCGGCTGGTGATGTACGAGCGTGCCTCCGGGAGAGACGAGCCCGTAGTGCATGTACGGCGCTCGGGTCGAGTAGCTAAAGAACATCAGCTCGCCCGTGTTCGGATCGAGCTTTGGATGCGCCGAGATGCCGGTCGCTGGCACCCACGGCGCCGTGCCGCGATCGTCGAGCGTTTGCGGCGTGAGCTGATACGCATCACCGCACTGATAGAAGGTGGTGAGCGCCATGCCGTTGTGAACGACCACGTCGGTCGACGATGCATCCTTCATCCTGCCGCGCGCCCCCCATCCTTCGCGCTGCGACTTCGCGGGCGATTCGATGATGCCGGCCCACAGCGGCGCCTTCGCTTCGAGCTCGGCGGCGAGCCCGGCCGTGCGAACGAACCGGTTGCGATAGCTCGCACGACCGTTGGCGAAACGAATCGAATGCACCATGCCGTCGCCATCGAAAGGGTGATAACGGCCGATCGAAGGCAGCACCGGGTTCTCGGTGTTGCGCAGGTACACGCCCTCGAGCCCCACGGGCAGCTTGCCTTCGACGACATCGAGGTCGTCCGCGTCGTACTCGATCTCGTTCGGCGTCCACGCGCCCGTGCGATAGGGATGATCGTCGCCGGCGGGCAACCCCGTGGTAATCTTGCCGACTTCGCGGACGTTCATCGGCGCAGCGTAACCCATGCGCCGAGCGCGCTACAGGCCGATGACGAGGCTGACGATCGTCGTCGCGGAGCCACCGAGATTCAGCGTCTGCACGGTGGTCGCGCCATCCACCTGGGTCGCGCCAGCGGCTCCACCCACTTGCAGCGCGGCATCGAGAGCCATCCGCACGCCCGTCGCACCGACCGGATGGCCACCGCCGATCAAGCCACCACTCGGATTGATCGGGGTCGCGCCTGCCTTCTGCGTCGCGCCACTCTCGATCGCCTTCCACGATTCACCGGGTGCGGTGAGGCCGAGGTGATCGATCGCGAGGTACTCGGTGGTGGTGAAGCAATCGTGGATCTCGTACGCCGAGATCAGGTGCTTGCCGCGGTTCGCACGGCGGCGCGCATCGTTTGCCGCGGTGGCGACGTGTGGTGCGAGCAGGCCACCGCTCCTGCTGCGATCGAGCTTGGCCTGCAATGGTAGGGCGGCGGTGGTGTGCCCCCAACCGAGGATGCGCGGCACGTTCGCGAGGTCGCGATCGCGCTTCGCGGCCCATCTTTCGGCGAAGCGCGGCGACGCGATCACGATCGCCGCACCACCGTCGGTGACCTGCGCACAATCGTAGCGGCGCAGGCGCCCTTCGATCACGGGATTCTTCTCGGCGTTGTCGAACGCGTCGAGCGTCCAGGTGCGGGTCTGCGCGTGCGGGTTGACCTTTGCATTGGCGAAGTTCTTCTGCGCAATCGCATCGAGATGGCGATGGTCGAGGCCCCATCGCTCGGCGTACGCATCCCCGAGCTTCGAGAACATGTTCGGCCACAAGAACTTCGCGTCCTGGCCTTCGTGGCCGACCCAGGCGGCGGCGCCGAGATAGCGCGCGGCCTCGGCGCCCGAGACATTGCGCTCCTGCTCGACGCCGAGCACAAGCGCGACATCGTAGTGACCCGCTGCGAGCTCGGCCATCGCGGCGAGGATCGCGATCGAGCCGGAGGCACACGCGGCTTCGTGGCGCGCGGCCGGGGTGCCCCACAGCTCCGGGCGCACCGTGGCCGGCATCGCGCCGAGCTGGCCCTGCCCCGTGAATAGCTGACCGAAGGCGTTGCCGACGTGGATCGTCTCGATGTCACTCGCGGCGATCTGCGCCTTGGCGAACGCACCATCGACGAGCTCGCCGACGAGATCCGCGATCTCGCGCTGCTCGCGAGCGAGGTGGCGCGCGAAGTCGCTTTGAACGCCACCCAGGATGAACATACGAGAAGCTTACTTCTTCTTTTTGGCGAAGATCTCCTCGAAGAACGAGCGCATCGCGGCCCACGACCGTGCATCGGCGACCGGGTCGTACGCGCAACCCTTGGTCACATCCGTGCCCGCCGTCTGGTCGGTGAAGCAATGGACGGCGCCGCCGTACTCGACGAGCTGCCAATCGATCTTCGCGTCGGCGAGCTCCTTGTGGAATGCCGCGAAGTCCGCCGGCGACTCGTACGGATCCGCGGCGCCGTGGAGGACGAGCAGCTTGCCCTTGATGTCCTTCGCATCCGCCGGTGCGGGCGAATCGAGGCCGCCGTGGAACGTCACGATGCCGCTGACATTCGTGCCGCTACGCGCGAGCTCGAGAACGGTCGTGCCACCGAAGCAGAATCCAATCGCGGCGGTCTTGTCGCGCTCGACCGTCGGCTGCGCGAGCATCGCGGTGTAGCCCGCGTTGACGCGTCGGCGGAGCAGCTTGCGATCGCCTTTGTACATGCCCGCGAGCTTGCCCGCTTCGCGAGGGCTCTTGGGGCGCACGCCCTTACCGTAGATATCGACCGCGAACGCGGTGTAGCCGAGCCCGGCAAGCATGTCGGCGCGCTTCCTCGCATTATCATCGAGGCCCAGCCACGCGTGGACGACGAGGATGCCCGGGCGCTTGCCCTTGATCGCGTCGTCGTAGCTCAGGTAGCCCTCGAGGACGGTGTCGCCGTCCTTGTACTCGACAAGCTGCGACTTCACGTTCGCGTGCGCCGAGACGCCGAGCGCCATGACGACGAACAACGCGATGAGGGCGGTCTTCATGACCGCGAGCATGCGCCGCGGTCAATGCCGCAGCAAGACATGGTCGACTTCGCTCGCGGGTGGGCGCGATGGCGTCAGTTTTTTTGGGAGAGGCTTCGGCATCGCGAGATTCGTGCACTGGAGCAGCACCAGCGTGACCACGGTGATGAGGAACACGCTCGCGATCACGATCCGCCGCCCCGTGAGCTTCTGTTGCTCGGCGTGTCGTTCTACGACGTCTTGGAGGCGACCCACGTTCCCCCGGAGCGTAGCGCTACGCGGTGAACACGTCGAGCTTGCGCTCCGATTCGCGCAGCAGCACCTCGTGCCGCGGATCGGGGACCGCCTTCTGGCGGAAGTGGCCCATCGCCGCGACGATCGCGTCGGTCCCGATCAAGGTGTCGAGCAAGACGTTGGAGACCACGCCGAGCACGCTCGAGACCACGCGCCACGGGCCAAGGTTCAGCGCTTTGATGAAGTCGGCGAGGCCGTAGACCATGAACACCATCGAGACGACAAGGATGCCGATGTACATCATCCAGGTCTTGTGGACCTGCTCGTGCGCTTCGTCGTGGGTGAGCGGGACCGTGAGCCGGCGGCCCGAGATCGCGATGAAGATCTGCGCGATCAGGAGGCCCGCATTGCCAGCGACGAAGAACCAGCTGCCGGTGACCTGATACGGGACGAGCACGATGATGTACGCGAACAGCGCGTAGAACGGCGCCGCGAGCATCATCAGCCAGCCGGGTGCGGTCGTGCCCGGGAACAAGAGCTTCGTCACGATCGAGGCGCGGATCAGGCCCGGCATCAGCGAGATGATCTTCGGACCCAGCGCGAGCAGCGCATTGAGGCCAAACGCGAGGCCGACGATCATCCGCAAGTTGTGCTTCGTCGCGAGCGGAATAGATCCGAGCTTCGCGGCGTCGATCATCTGCTCCCAGTTCGTGATCACGTTGCGGAACGGGAACAGGTAGACGATGAACGGGGCGAGGAAGTAGAGCCCCCACGCAAAGAACAGGATCCGGCGCTGCCGACGCCACTGCGCCCAGTTCTTCAGCTGATCGAACGCGACCAGGCAGAACAGACCCTCGGCGAACGCCGGCAGCATCTGAAAGATCCGCGCGGCGGTCGGCAGCTTCGGGCCATCGAACGATTCGAGGACACGCGAAACCGTGAGCGGGACGAAGATCAACGCGACGAGCAGCAGCACCGAGCGGCGCCAGGCGAGGAACGCTTGTTGATCCGGATCGATGATGTGGCGCGCTTCGGACTCGAGCGTGTGGCGCTCGGACGGCAACACTTCGTCGGCGAGGATGTTCAGGCGATAACCGCGCTTCATCGAGATGCCGAGGAAGCTCCGGGTCAGGAGCTCGGCCTTCTGGTTCGTCACGGGCTTCACGACCGCGGCTGCGAGCTCCGGAAGGCTGGGCGCGGGTGGTTGCGAGGGTGGTTGCGCGGCCGGATCGACAGCGCCCATTCCGAGGTGCGTTCGATGAGGCTCGTCCCGATCCGGCATGACCGCCCGATTATAGATGACTATAGATTAAGATGCGTGGCGTGAGGCTCGCCAGCTGGCTCTTGATCGTCGCCGCAGCCGTGACCGCGCTCGGCGTGTTCATGCCGGTGATCGAGGCGCCGCTCGGCGGTCGCGTGATGAGCAAGCGCGAGACGCTGTCGCTGCGCGGTGCCGCGAGCAATCGCAAGCTCGTGCGCCGGCTGCTCGCTGCGTACCACGGCAGCCACGCGACGAAGGTCGGCGGCACCGTGCTCGGCAAGGTGATGCCCCACGCAGGACGCGCGAGGGAGTATCTCGGCGATGCGAGCGACGCGATGGACACCCTATCGGGCATCACCGACGACGACATCAAGCAAGCGGGGACGGCGCTCCTCGCCCTGACCTGGATCGTGCTCGGCCTGTGCGGCCTCACGATCGCGATGGTGTTCTTCGACGCGGTCAACGCCCGCTACCAGCGCGGGCGTGTGATCGGCGCGCTGCTCCTCGCGGTCATCGTCGCGGCGATCGCGATCGCGGTCCGGATCGGCTGCGGGCTCGTCGTGTTCGAGGCCAACGACGAGGTGGGTAGTTCGCTGACCTCACTCGGTTACGGCGCGACGCTGATGCCGATCGCCGCGATCGTGGTCGTCGGCGCGGCGATCGCACTCCTCGTGATGCTCGCGCGCACGCCTGCGCGTGCTAGCGTGGCCGCCGCGTGAACGACGCGGCGTATCGTACGTTGTTCGAGGCCTCGCCCCGGCCGATGGTCATTTCGGAGCTCGCGACCGGTGTGTTGATCGCGGCGAATGCCTCGGCGGCTTCGGTGTTCGGCTACGCGCTATCCGAGATGGTCGAGCTGCCGTACGCGCGGCTACGCGACGAGATGGGCAAGCCGAGATCCAAAGATGGTTCCGTGATCGAGGTCGAGCTGGTCTCGAATCCGATCGAGCTCGAGGGTCGTGCGTGCCTGCTGACGTTCATCCACGATGTCCGACCGAACGAGGCGCTGGAGCGCCGGTTCGCGCTGATGAGCGAGCACGCGACCGAGGGCGTTACCCTCACCGATACGCTGGGCGTCACGCGCTACGTCAGCAAGAGCGGCGGGAGGATCATGGGCTTCGAGCCCAAAGAAGCGATCGGCACGCGCGGCATGGGGCGGATCCATCCCGACGATCTGCGCAAGCTCATCCTGCCGAGGCCTGGCGAGACCGTGACGAACGTCCAGCGCTCGATGCACAAGGACGGCAAGTGGCGGTGGATCGAATCGGTGACGACGAACCTGCGTGACGATCCAGCGGTCCGCGGCTTCATCGCGAACTTTCGCGATGTCACCGAGCGCGTCGAATCGAGCGAACGGCTACGCCGCTCCGAGTCCAATTTTCGCACGCTGATCGAGCGCCTCCCGACTGCGACGCTCGTCCATCGCGGTGGAACGTTCATCTACGTCAACCCGGCCGCGGTCGCGATGCTCGGCTGGGACCGGCCCGAGGACCTCATCGGTCGCTCGTCACTCGAGTTCGTCGTCGCCGAAGACCAGGAGTTGCTGCGCACCTCGATGATCGAGACGGTCAAGACCGGGGCGAGTGCGACGGTCGAAGCGCGCATGGTGCGGTGCGATGGCAAGGTCGTGGTCGTCGAGTGCAAGGCCGTGCTCCTCGATTACGACGGCGAGCCCACGCACGTCGTGCTCGCCAACGACATCACCGAGCGCCGCGCGCTGTTCACGCGCATGGCGGTCGCCGATCGCATGCTCTCGGTCGGCACGCTCGCGGCCGGCGTCGCCCACGAGATCAACAACCCGCTCGCGTACATCTCCGCCAACTTGCAGATCCTGGCCGCCGAGCTGCCGAAGCTACTCTACGGCGAGGGCACTCCGCGGTTCGCGCACGACGAGCTCGAGTCGGTGCTCGCCGACGCGCAGGAGGGCGCGCACCGGGTCTCCGCGATCGTTCGCGACATGCGCACGCTCGCGCGTCCCGAGGACAGCGCGACCGGTCCGGTCGATGTCGTCGCCGTGCTCACGTCGTCGATCAAGATGACGCACAACGAGATCCGGCATCGCGCGCGGCTGGTCCAGGCGTTCGCCGAGGTCCCGCCGGTCAACGCGAATGCGTCGCGGCTCGGCCAGGTATTCTTGAACCTGCTCGTCAATGCCGCGCACGCGATCGAGGATGGTCACGTCGAAGCGAACGAAGTCGGGATCCGCGTACACGCCGACGAGAGTCGGGTCTACGTCGAGATCTCGGACACCGGGAGCGGCATCGCCGCGAACGTGTTGCCGCGGATCTTCGATCCGTTCTTCACGACCAAGCCAGCCGGCGTCGGTGTTGGCCTCGGTCTGTCGATCTGCGATCGCATCATCGAATCTTTCGGCGGCGCGATCACCGTGACCAGCCGGCTCGGGTTCGGCAGCACGTTCCGGGTCTCGTTGCCAACGAGCACGCAGCCCGCCGTCGCGATCGTGAAGGAGCCCGATGCGCCGGAGCAGCCGCGCTCGCGGATCCTGATGATCGACGATGAAGCAGCGGTCGGTCGCGCGATCCGGTTGTTGCTCGCGCCCGACCACGAGGTCGTCAACGTCACGCGCGCACACGAGGCGCTCGCGAAGCTCGAAGGCGGCGAGAGCTTCGATCTCATCCTGTGCGACGTGATGATGCCGGAGATGAGTGGCATCGAGCTGTACGGCGAGCTCCGTGCGCGGTTCCCGGCATATACGCGGCGCGTCGTATTCATGACCGGCGGCGCGTTCACCTCGCAGGCGCGCGAAGCGCTCGAGCAGCTCGGCGTCCCGCGTCTCGAGAAGCCGTTCAGCGAGTGCGCGCTGCGCCAGGCGATCGCGCTCGTCTCGTAGTACGCTTGAGCGAATGCGCGGTCCTAGCACCGGCGTGGTGATCGGAATCGGATCGGCGGAGATCCTCATCCGAACGCTGGCCGAGGAATTCCCGGAGCTCGATCGCGAACGCCTGCGCCACGCCGTCGAGCGCGCGACCGCTCGCATCGCCTCGAGCTCGCTCGATACCGAGGGCTACCAGGTCGTCGACCTGCACCTCCAGCGCGCCGAAGCGACCGACGAGGCGAGCGAGCGTGCGTCGATCTTGCGCGAGCTCAGCGAGAACCTCGAAGGGCGCAAGGATGCCGATCGCGCGCTCGTCGTGCGATTGTCCGCATTCGCGGAGCATCCGACCGCTGCGGATCTCGATCCCCTGCTCCGGCTTGCCACGCTGACCGAGCGCTACGCCGAGCTGCCGCTCGATGCGATGAACGGCCTGATCGATATCAATGACGATGGCGCGGTGCGCCGGCTCGCGGAGATCGCGGCGGCATGGCAGCACGTCGGGCGCGGCTACTACGCCGCGGATTGCTACGAGCGATTGCTGCTGATCGATCCGAACCACGCCGCCGCGAACGAGGCGCTCGAGCTGTTCTATCGCTCGACCTCCGAGTGGCCGGTGCTCGTCGACCTGCTCGGTCGTCGCGCGGTGCAGGCCGAGGACGATGCGGCGCGTGCGGAGCTGCTGCGCGAGCTCGCGCAGATCCACGAGCGCGAGCTCGGCGATCCTACGAGCGCACTCGATGCCTATCGCGAAGCGGATCGACTCGAGCCCGATCGTCCCGACGTTCTCGAGAGCCTCGCGCGGCTCACGATCGCGGCGGGCGCGTCCGAGCAGGAGGCGCTCGACGTGCTCGAGCGTTCCGCGCGCGCGATCGTCGATCCGAAGTTGCGAGCGAACGTGCTGGTCAAGGCCGGCGAGCTCGCAAAGCTCGAGAACTGGGATCGCGCGCAGAGCTTGTTCGAAGCGGCGCGCCGGGACGATCCGGATCTCGCCGAGGCGGTCGATGGGTTCGTGCCTCTGCTCCGCGATCGCGGCCAGCTCGCCGACGCGATCACGCTGTTACTCGCGGGTGCTGACCGCCCCGCCCTCCAAGCGCATCGCTCGCGCTGGCTGACCGATGCTGGCGATCTCTGCGTCGCGCTCGGCGATACCGATTGGGCCAAGCGGCTCTACCTCGATGCGCGCGTCGCCGATCCGACGAACTACAAGGCCGGCGCGGCGGTCGTCGAGCTGTGCTTCGATTCGGGTCAGCTCGTCGAGCTCGCGCCGATCCTCGACGAGCTGTGCAGGATCACCAACGATCCGAACAAGCTGCGCGAGTACTTGCTCCAGCGCGGTAAGGTCGCACAGCACCTCGGCGACAAGACCGGGGCGCGCGCCGCGCTCGCGCGCGTGCTCGATCTCGATCCCGAGGATGCGAGCTCGCGACAAGAGCTCGCGACGCTGCTCTACGAGGCCGGACTGTGGGCCAAGGCGCGCTCAGCGATCGAGGCGCTGCTTGTCGACGAGGACCTCTTGCCGCCAGATGCCGCGGTCGAGCTCCACTACCGGCTCGCCAGGACCGCGAAGGAGCTCGGAGATGGCGAGGCCGCGGCGAAGCACGCCGATATCGCGCTCGTGCTCGCCCCGGATCACCGGCCTTCGATCGAGCTGCGCACCGAGCTCGGCTCGGGCGATCCGCTCACCCGCATCCAAGATCAGCTCGCGCTCGCGAGCAGCGCGCCGCCCGACGAGCGCGCCTCGCGGTTCGCGGCGATCGGTGATCGCTACAGCGAGCTCGGCGACCGGCTCGCGGCGCGCGATATGTATCGCGAGGCCCTCGCGCATCGCCCCGGCGATCACCTGCTGCTCACGAAGTTCCTCGAGCTCGTGACCGAAGATGGGGACTGGAGCTACTCGCTCGATGTCGTCGACAAGCTCGTCGAGACCGAACAAGACCCTGGCGTCCGTGCACGCTATCTTCACCTCGCCGCGATGATCGCTCGCGACGAGCTCGACGATCACGAACGCTCGATCGCGCTGCTCGACAAGGCGATCGAAGATCATCCTCACGCGTTCGGAGCGGCCGACGATCTCGAATCGTTGCTCGGCGGCGGCACCGATCGCGATGCGCTACAGCGGTTCTTCTATCGCCGGCTCGAGCACGTCCGAGCCGATGAAGGCCGCGCCGGCGAGCGCTTGCGGCTGTGGGATCGGCTCGGCGAGCTGTCGCTCGATCTAGGTCGTCACGAGGACGCGCTCGTCGCATTCGAGGTCGCGCTCGAGCTCGCGTCCGCGACCGAGCTGGCGGCTCGCCGCCTGCGCCTGATCGAGCTCTACTCCGGTGCCGAGCCGAAGCACGATCCGACCGCGATCAAGCACCATCAGGCGCTGCTCCGTGGCGATCACAAGCGCGCCGAGTCATACAGCGCGCTACGGCTGCTCTACGGCCGGACCGGCGAGCTCGATCGCGCGCGCGCGTGCGACGACGCGATCGGCGCGATCGGCGCGATCGGCGCGATCGATCACACGAAGCTCGGCCAGGAAGCTATCGATTCGCTGTTCGAGGCGAGCCATTCGCACGAGGCGATCCGGCTGGCACCGCGTCGCGCCGCTCCGACCAAGCCGCTCGGCCAGGACGATTGGACCGCGCTCGCGCGCAGCGATGTCGATCCGCAGCTCTCGGTACTGTTCGCCCTCGTCGCGCCGCCGTTTGCCATCGAGCGCGCGCGGATGCGGCCTCCGCTCGTCGTGACCGCCAAGCAGCAGGAGGTTCCGGCCGCGCTCGAGAAATCGCTCGATCGCGCGATCGCGATGCTCGCGACGCCGCGCCCACCCGTCTATCTCGACAAGGATCAGCTCGCGCCGGTCAAGGTCGTGATGCGCGCGCGCGCCGGCGTGCTCACGCCGGTGCTGCTCGTCGGCAAGTTACCGCCAGGCCTGACGCCGGCGGCCGACCAGACCGAGCTCGTGTTCCGGATCGCACGCCAGCTCGCGGATCTGCGCACGGATCGGATCGCGCGCCTGCTCTGCCCGCGCGCTGGCGAGCTCGCGCAGATCATCGAGCTCGCGACCTCCGACGAACCGACCGACCGGCACGCCGGTCGCTGGCTCGCCACCGCGCTTCATCCGGTCGAGCTCGATCAGGCTCGCGCGATCGGCGCGAAGTTGCGCGCGCGTGAGGTCCATCCGATGACCGCCGCGCTCGGCTGGCTCGCCGCGACCGAGCGCGCCGCCGATCGGATCGGGTTCGCGGTTACCGGCGACCTCGCTGGCTCGATCAAGGCACTCGGCAAGGAGACGAACGGTGACACGACGCGCGTGACCGACCTCGTGTGGTCGAGCATCACCGAGGATGTGTTCGGTGTTCGCGCGCGGCTCGAAGAGTGGCCGCCTCCGGTGCCTGCGCCGCCGCCGACACCTGGGTCAAAGCGTCGCTAAATACGCGCTCTCGATACGCGCTCTCGATACGCGCTCTCGATACGCGACGAGGTCGCATCCTCGATCTGGTGCGTCGTCATCACCTCGCACCTGCATGGCGACCCACACGAGTCTTATGCGCAGTGCGTTACGAGGTTGCAACGCTCGGGTCACGACCGTTCCGTCGACAACTCACCTCGATGAACGCGCGCGCGCTCTGGAAAATCTGGTACGAACCTCGGGTAATGGATGTCTTCGGAAAGCTCTCGTCTTACGACTTCGGCGAAGTTCATTTCAAGCTCGATAAAGCGAGCCAGCTGCAGGCAATCGTGGCGATCCACGATTCGCGCCTCGGCCCCGCGCTCGGCGGCTGTCGGTTCATCGAGTACGACACTGACGACGCGGCGTACATCGATGCGCTCCGCCTCGCGCGAGGCATGACCTACAAGGCCGCGATCACCGGCCTCGCCCATGGCGGCGGCAAGAGCGTCATCATCAAGCCGAAGCGCCACTTCGATCGCTCGGCGCTGTTCAGCGCGTTCGGTCGTTTCATCGAAGATCTGCGCGGTCACTACATCACCGCAGAAGACAGCGGCACCGGTCTTGAAGACATGGAGATCATCCGCACCCAGACCAAGCACGTGACCGGCATCGATCCGTCGCACGGTGGATCGGGCGATCCGTCGCCATTCACCGCACTGGGCGTGCGGCGCGGCATCGAAGCGGCCGTGAAATTCAAGCTCGGCAAGGACGACCTCAAGGGCATCCACGTCACGGTGCAGGGTGTCGGTCACGTCGGCTACTACCTGTGCAAAGAGCTCCACGCTGCGGGCGCGAAGTTGACGGTCGCCGATGTCGACAAGCTCAAGAGTGAACGCGCGAAGCGCGAGTTCGGCGCCGCGGTGACAGACATCGCGAAGGTCGCCGAGGTCGAGTGCGACGTGTTCGCGCCGTGCGCGCTCGGTGCCGGTCTCAACGACACCACCATCCCGCACCTGAAGGCGTCGATCGTGGCAGGTGCGGCGAACAACCAGCTGCTCGAGCCGCACCACGGCGACGACCTCCATGCGCGTGGCATCCTCTATGCGCCCGACTACGCGATCAACGCGGGCGGGCTGGTCAACGTCGCGCAGGAAGCCAAAGGCTACGACGCCAAGGCGGCTCGCGAAAAAACGCTCAAGATCTACGACACGATGAACGACATCTTCGAGCGCTCGAAGCGGCTCGGCGCCCCCACCTACAAGGTGGCGGACCTCATGGCCGAGGAGAAGCTGGCGGCCCATTCTGCAGCCACGCGTCAAAAGGGCTGATCGTTACAGGATCAACTCGGTGACCGCGTAATCTTCGAATATCCGCTTGCTACTAACCCCCGGCATGTTCGAAAACCCGGGGCTATGACTCGTTTAGGTGCAGCAATCTTGGGGACGCTCGTGTTCGGCACGACCGCCGCGTACGCCAACGTGGAGATCGGCGGGTTCGCCGGTCTGCACGTGTTCTCGAGCACGAACGGCCTCGGTGTTCCCGACTCGTCGGTGAACCCGATGCGCGCCGAAGTCTCGCAGAAGAGCTCTGCGATCTTCGCGGGCCGTCTTGGCCTTTATTTCAACGAGCATCTCGGCATCGAGCTCGAGGGTGGCGTCGTCCCGACCGAACCGAGCACGACGGTGTTCGACGTGTGGAATATCGTCGGTCGCGCGCAGATCGTCTACCGCATTGGCAATCCGACGGCGACGTTCGTGCCGTTCGTCCTCGTCGGTGGCGGCTTCATGCACGTCACCTCGACGGTGAACTCGGACGTCATCAACAAAGAGACGAACTGGATGCCGCACGCCGGCGTTGGCGTCGCGTACCAGACCGGCGGCGGTTGGTCGGTCCGCGCCGATGCGCGCTTGATCCTCCCGCCGAGCAGCCAGGGCGGTTTGACCCAGGACTACGAAGTGCTCGTCTCCTTGGTGCGTACGTTCGGCGGTCACAAGAAGGCAGCCGAGCCCGAAGTCGCGAAGGTCGTCGCCGATTTGGATTCGGATGGCGATGGCATCCCGGACTCCAAGGACAAGTGCCCGAAGGAAGCCGAGGACAAGGACGGGTTCCAGGACGAGGACGGCTGCCCCGATCCGGACAACGATGGCGACGGTATCCCCGACGCGACCGACAAGTGCCCGATGGAAGCCGAAGACAAGGACGGGTTCCAGGACGACGACGGTTGCCCGGATCCGGATAACGACAACGACGGCATCCCGGATGCGGCGGACAAGTGCCCGAACGAGCCGGAGACCAAGAACGGCTATCAGGACGAGGATGGTTGCCCGGATGAAATCCCGGCCAAGCTCAAGCTGTTCACCGGCGCCATCCAGGGCGTGAACTTCAAGACCGGCGAGGCCGAGCTCACGCCGTCGTCGAGCTCGACGCTCGACAAGGCGATCGCCGTGCTCAACGAGTTCGCCGACATCAAGCTCGAGATCCAGGGCCACACGGACGACGTGCCACTCAAGTCGAAGAAGTTCGCTGACAACCAGGCGCTCTCGCAGGCGCGTGCCGAGAGCGTGAAGGCGTACTTCGTCAAGAAGGGCGTCGCCGAGGATCGCATCCAGGCGAAGGGCTACGGCGATACGGTTCCCGTCGAGGATCCGAAGGGCCTCACCGGCGGCAAGCTGAACAGCGCGCGTGCAAAGAACCGCCGCGTCGAGTTCAAGCTCATCCCGGCGAGTCCGGCGAGTCCGGCGAGTCCGGCTGTTCCTGCGGCAGCGACGACGCCTGCTCCCTGATCTTCGGTACGCTAGGGCTCGCGGCTAACGCCACGCCACGCTACAGACGTGGCGTTTGTCGTTTCGGCCTTGATCAGCTAGCAAGCCGGTTCCGGCCCGACTGTGTCCGCTGCGTCTCGGTGCCGACTCGAGCAGATCCGAGCACGCGCACGACCCAAGCTCCGTCTATTCGATGCGCTTGATGATGTGCATGCCGTACGCGCTCTTCACCACGCCCACTTCGTTCAGCTTGAGCCGCAGTGACAGGTTCTTGAACGACGGCACGAACTGCGAGTCCGCCTTGACCTCGTAGTCCGTGCCCTTCGCGGCAGAGCCCGGATCTTCCGAGAGCTGCTTCATCACGTCTTCGACCTTGGCGCCAGCCTCGAGCTTCTTCACCGTGTCGGCGACCAGCTTCTCGAGCTCGGGGCGGGTGCGCTTCACGCCGCGCGGGTCTTCGGCGTGAGCATCGACCCAACCGAGCAGGATGTGCTTGACCTTGACCTTCGGGAAGGTCTCGGTGCGCGCGAGGATGGCCTTGGACTCGAGCGCATCGGGCGGTAGGCGCTTGATGATGTGCCAGCCGAACTTCGATTTGACGAGGCCGACCTCGCCCTCCGCGAGGCGCAGCGAGAGGTCCTTGAAGGGACCGATGTACGGAGCATCCGCCGTCACGTCGTACGGCTTGCCGGTGTCTTTCGAGCCCGGATCCTCGGAGTTGTCCTTCATCAACTTCGCGAAGTCCGCACCGGGCGCCTTGGCCTGGGCGAGGATCTGGAGCGCGAGCTTGTCGGCATCTTCCTTGGTACGAGCCTTCGCGCGCGGATCGGCCGAACGCTTCGCCATCGGCGCATCTTTCCAGCTGATGAGGACGTGCTGGACGCTGACCGGGCCCGCCTCCGCGGGGCGCGCGAGGATATCTACCGACTGGAGCGGATCCGGCGGCGATGGCGGCAGCCGCATCATCACGTGGTAGCCGAACTGGGTCTTCACGATGCCGACCTCGTTCGGGTTGAGGCGCAGCGCGAGGTTCTTGAACTCGGGCACGAACGGCGTGTCTTTGTCGACGGTGTACGGGTCGCCGGTCAGCGAACCCGGATCCTCCGAGGACGCCTTTACGATGGCGTCGATGTCGGCCGGGTTCGCCTTGATCTTCGCGGCGATGTCCTGGGCGAGCTTCGCGGCGTCGGCGTTCGAGCGGTCCTTCGCACGCTTGTCGATCTTGCCGTGGTAGGTCGCGTCGTCGAGCTCCTTCCACGCGAGCAGCACGTGCTTGACCTCGACCTCGCCGGTACCGGCGGGACGAGCGAGGATGTCTTTGGAGTTGATGTCGATCGACGTGTCGGGTGCAGCCGAACCAGAGCCGTGCGCGTTCGAACCAACCGCATGAAGAGGCGCGGTCCTGTCGTCGTCGAGCTTGCTCTTGCCCTGCTGACACGCGGCTGCGAACAGCACGAGTGCGAGGAGATGGGTACGCATAGGAGGCGGCATCCTAGCCCGAGATGAACGTTGGGCGGCGCTCTAGCGGCACGAACTGGACGAAACCGAGCCACGCGATTCCGACGACGCCGGCATAGATCGGCGCCAGATCGAGATCGGGCCCAGGGTGCATCAGAGCGAGCCCAAGCCCGCAGCTCACATCAAGGGCAGATCGCGGCCGCCGCGGCGCGGGACTGCACCATGAACGGCAGGTGTTTGCCATTGTTGTAGGTCCACCACGCGGACCACTTCTCGCCGTGCGAGCTGATCCGGTACATCGCGCGCGCATTACAGCTCGGGCTGAACGCACAGGCGACCGAGACCTCGGGGTGCCAGTAGCTGTTGACCTGCCACAGGCCGCGATCGATGCCGTGTGCATTGCCGAGCGTGTTCGTCGCGGTCGACTTGAAGCCCGACTCGGCCTTCGCGATCGCGACCGCGGTTGCGAGCCGATCGTACGAGCACGGGACGCCCGCGTCTTGCGCGACCTTCGCGACCGCGAGGTATGACAATCCGCTGTCAGCTTTGTCATCGATGACGGCTTGATCGACCGCCGTGTCGGCGGCGGTGTCGTCTGCAGACACCGTCAGCTCACCTTCCGGGGCGTCGTCGTCAAGCGTGGTACACGACGCGACAAACCCGATCGCACCACACGCGAGTAGCAACTTTCTGTTCAAGGATCCTCCTCGGGGTTGAGCCGCAGAGTCAGCACCATCGGTGCCATGGCCGCGTGAGGCCCGCGGAGGTTGACCTGGTATCCGGCCTCACAAAGTCGCTGCACATGGCGCGAATCTTCAGGTGGTTCGGCCGGCAACTCGAGTTGCCGGCGCGGATCCCCACGGCGAGTGGACCCGCCACGCGACGGTGATGTCTATACTCGCGGTCTCATGAGCGTGAGGTTGCGGGTGCCTGCTGTCGATGATCCCGACTTCGTCGCGGAGTACGACGAGCGCACGCGCGTGCTCAAGTTGATCGGCAGCGCCGACAACGCGACCGCACCGCGCCTCGCGGAGCTGTTCGGCGAGCTCCATGGCGAGCTCTCCGCGAAGCAGGCGCAACGGCTCGTGATCGATATGCGCGATCTCGATCATCTCGGTACGAGCTGCGTGGGCGAGCTCGTCACGTGGCTCGAGAAGCTCGAAGATGTGCCGGACCGTTACGCGATCGTCGTCAAGTCGAATCCTTCGATCGGGTGGCAGCGCACGACCCTGCCCGCGCTGTCGTGCTTCGATCCCGCGTTCGTGACGGTGGAGGGCTAGTGGAGCTGCCGGACAAGATCGTCCAGCAGTTTCGCGCGATGGCGCTCGTCCGGATCGCCGAGATCGAGATGTCGTGGATGCACGTGCGGACGAGCCTCGCCGAAGAAGCATCGCTCACGATCCAGCGCGAGATTCACACGCTCAAAGGCGAGTCGCGCATGGTGGGCATGCTCGATGTGAACAAGGTCTGTCACCAGCTCGAAGATCTGATCGACATCGCACGCGCGCGCGGCTACGCGGTCGACGACGAGCTCGATCTCTCGGTCACGATGGCGTTGCGGTTCATCGCCGCCTTGATCCGCAGACCCGATCGGCAGAACGTGCCGCGATTTCTGGAGCACCTCGGCACGGTCCTGCAGCGCCACGAGCGCACCGGCCGTGGTCGGCCAAGCAGCGTGCCACCGATGCTTCGGACCACGAGTGCCGCGCGGATCACGACCCTGTTGCGCGGCCAGCTCGGATCCGCAGCCGTCGATGCGTTCATCGAGTACGCGACCTCGACTGGACCGCGCCGCGATCGGCTGCGTGTGTCGTGGCATTTGCTGCGCGGCTACGTCGGAATCCAGCGCGCGATCCTCACCGCGGCACAGCTCGCAAAGTACAAGCCCAGCGTCGGCGCACTGGCACGCGATCTCGGTAAAGAAGTCGACGTCACCTTCGAGATCGCCACCGCCGAGGTCACGAGTGAAGTGCTCAACACGCTCGAGATTTCGGTGCTGCATCTGGTACGCAACGCGATCGATCACGGCCTCGAGCGGCCCGCGGTGCGCACCGCGGCGGGGAAATCAGCCGCAGGCAAGATCATCGTGCGCGGTCGCGAGCGCGAAGGCGCGTACGTACTCGAGGTCGAGGATGATGGCGGAGGGATCGATTTCGAACGCGTGCGCGCGCGCGCGATCGAGCTGCAACTCGTGCACGAGAGCGCGCCTCTCGATCAGCACCAGCTGGTCGATCTACTCTCGCACCCCGGGTTCTCGACGCGCAGCGAAGCGAGCGATGTCTCGGGCCGTGGCGTCGGGCTCGATGCGGTACGCGCGAGTGCGGTCGATCTCGGCGGCGCGATCGCGGCGACGACCGCACGTGGCAAGGGCACGACCTGGACCGTGCGCTTGCCGGTGCCCACGCTCGCGGTAAACAACGTCGCGCTGCGCGCACCCGGGCTGCGGTTCCCGGTGATCCTGGACCCGAGCTGGACGATGCTGGCCAAGCGTCCTGTAGAGCCAGCCAAGCGGGCGCCAACCTGGATCGATCTCGCCGTGGGCCTCGGGTTCAACTCGAGCAACAGCATCTCGGCGACGTTATCCTGGTTCACGAATGGCACGCTGTCGGTCGGCATCGCGTGCGGTGGCAAGCCAGAGCCGGTCGACGCGCGCCGCTTGGTCGCGACGCCGAGCACGTGCGTGGGTGAAGTGGTGACGGTCGATTCTGTCGAGGGCCTGTTGATCAGGCCCGAGCACATTCCAGGAGTACTCGGTTGATCCCTTCTCAGGCTCGCGTCGTTGTCATCGGCGGCGGCATCATCGGTTGTTCCGTCGCGTACCACCTCGCTCACATGGGCTGCACCGATGTGGTGTTGCTCGAGCGCGACAAGCTGACCTCCGGCACCACGTGGCACGCCGCCGGATTGATGGTCACGTTCGGCTCGACGTCCGAGACCTCGACCGAGCTGCGCAAGTACACGCGCGACTTGTATGCGCGGCTCGAAGCCGAGACCGGCCAGAACACGGGATGGAAGCCGGTCGGCTTCATCGAAGTTGCCTCGGATCGCGATCGGCTCGAGGAATATCGACGGGTTTCCGCATTCAACCGGTACTGCGGAATCGATGTCCACGAGATTTCGCCCAAACAAGTCGGCGATCTGTTCCCGCTCGCGAAGACGGACGACCTGCTCGCGGGGTTCTACGTCAAGGAAGACGGTCGCGCGGACCCGGTCGGAGCGACGATGGCGCTCGCGAAGGGGGCACGCCAGCTCGGCGCGAAGCTACTCGAAGACACGCCCGCGCTCGGCGTGATCGTCAAGCGCGGCCAGGTCGCCGGCGTGCGTACTACCGAGGGCGATATCGCGTGCGACGTCGTCGTCAACTGCGCTGGCATGTGGGCGCGCCAGCTCGGAGCGATGAACGGCGTCGCGATCCCGAACCAAGCGGCGGAGCACTACTACTTGATCACCGAGCGCATCCCGGAGCTGCGCTCTGATTGGCCCGTGCTCGAGGACCCGGGCTCGCACGGCTACTTTCGCGAGGAGGTCGGTGGCCTGATGATCGGCATGTTCGAACCGATCTGCGCGCCGTGGAACGTGCACGGGATCCCGAACGATTTCTCGTTTGGCGAGATCCAGCCCGATTGGGATCGCATGGGGCCGTACCTCGAGAAGGCAATGGCGCGCGTTCCGATCTCGAGCAACGTCGGCGTGAAAAAATTCTTCTGTGGACCCGAATCGTTCACCCCGGATCTCGCGCCGATCGTCGGTGAAGCGCCGGAGGTCAAGAACTACTTTGTCGCCGCGGGGCTCAACTCGATCGGCATCCTCACCGGCGGGGGGCTCGGGCGCGTGCTCGCGCACTGGGTGCTGACCGGGAGCCCCGATGTCGATATCACGGGGATGAACATCGATCGGCTGCAGCCGTATCAAATGAATCCCGAGTACCGTCGCCTGCGCACGGTCGAGTCGCTCGGCATGGTCTATCAGTGCCACTACCCCACCCGCACGGCGCAGACCGCGCGCGGTGCGAAGAAGTCGCCGTTTCATGCTCGGCTCGCGGCGCGCGGTGCGTACTTCCGCGATGTCAGCGGCTGGGAAGGCGCGGACTACTACGCCGGCATCGGCAAGACGCCGGCGCCCGAGCTGACGTTTGGCAAGCCGAGCTGGTTCGCGCAGTGGGCGACCGAGCATCGCGCGGCTCGCGAAGGCGTGATCGTGATGGACATGTCGTTCATGGCGAAGTTTCTCGTCGAGGGACGTGAGGCGGGCGCGATGCTCGAGCACATCTCGGCGAACCACGTCGACGGTGCGACGGGCACGCTGACGTATACGCAATGGCTCGATCATCACGGCAAGCTGCAAGCAGACCTCACGGTGACAAAGCTCGCCGAAGACCGCTACTGGGTGGTCGCGAGTGACACCGCGCATCGTCACGTCGAGACGATGATGAAGCGCGCGATCGGGGATCAGCACGCGTTCGTCGCGGACATGACCGGCGCGTACGCGCAGCTCAACATCCAGGGTCCGCGCTCGCGCGAGCTGATGCGGCTCTTGACCACGACCGACATGTCGAACGAAGCGTTTCCGTTTCGCTGCGCGCGCGAGATCGATCTCGGGTTCGCGCGCGTGCTCGTGCTGCGCGTGACCTATCTCGGCGAGCTCGGCTACGAGCTCTACATCCCGACCGAGCAGGCCCTCGATGTCTACGATCGGATCGTCGCTGCGGGCGAGCCGATCGGGCTCGTCCACGCGGGCCTCAAGACGCTCGCGAGCTGCAGGATGGAGAAGGCGTACCGCGATTACGGTCACGACATCGACAACACCGACACGGTGCTCGAGGCCGGGCTCGGGTTCGCGGTCGATCTAAACAAGCCCGACTTCGTCGGCAAGGCGGCGGTCCTCGCACAAAAAGCAGCGGGGCCGCTGAAAAAGAAGCTCGTCCAGGTCCTGGTCAAGGATCCCGATGCGTTGCTCTTCCACGCCGAGGTGATCCGCCGCGATGGCATCGCGCTCGGCTACGTGCGCGCGGCTTCGTACGGTCACTCTCTCGGCGGTGCCGTCGGGCTCGCGATGATCAGCGCCGCCACCGCGATCGATTCCGCTTTTCTGGCTAGCGGTTCGTGGGATGTCGAGATCGCGGATCGTCGCGTGGCCATCGTCTGTTCACTACGACCCATGTTCGATCCGACGAACGCCAAGGTGAAGGCATAGGCGACACGCTCGGGCTGTTCGAGTTGCACCGTGCGCACTCTGACTTTTTCCCATGGCGCTAGCGCACGATTGATCCTTGCCACCCAGGACGAACGCATCATCCTGGTTGCAATGAAGATCATCGCGGTGGGACTGCTCGCGGTAGGCGCCGCGTGCAGCCCGAACACGTCGGGAAACACCACTGCAAAGTGCCTGCCACTCGAGCCGGCAGTCGCGCTCTCCCCGAAGGGGTGGGACGGCACGGTGTTCACGATCGTGATGGAGAACAAGAGCCAGGGAGATATCGTAGGAAACGTCGGGGCTCCCTACATCAACCAGCTCGCGAACGACAATGCGATCGCGTTGGGTTACCACGACTCGTTCGTGCACCCGAGCGAGGCGAACTATATCTGGATGGTCTCCGGCGAGAACTTCGGAGTTCTCGACGATGACGACCCGATCTCGCATCACCTCGACTCGACGTCGCACCTCGCCGATCAGCTCGAGATGAGCGGCTTGACCTGGCACGCGTATCAAGAATCGATGGGCGATCCGTGTGGCCTCAAATCCCACGGTCGCTACGCCGCGAAGCACAACCCGTTCGTGTTTTTCAACGACGTGAACGGCTGGGATGGCACGCAGTTCCAGCCGTCGCAGCGCTGCATCGCCAACGTCGTCGATTACTCGCAGCTCGACAAGGACCTCGAGAACGGGACCGTTCCGAAGTACGCGTTCATCACACCGAACCTCGACAACGACATGCACGATGGTTCGATCGCCCAGGGCGATGCGTGGCTCGCGCACGAAATTCCGAAGATCCTCGCGAGCGAGGCCTACCAGAGCGGCGGCGTGCTGTTCCTCTTGTGGGACGAAGGTGGCGGCTATCCCGCGACCGACGATCCTCCGTTCATCGCGATCTCGCCAAACGTGAAGAAGGGCATGAAGTCGACGGCGGACTTCGACACCAGCTCGTATCTCAAGACGGTCGAAGCGATCACCGGTGTCGGCGCCCTGCCCTGCGATCCGGCGAACGCGGGGAGGGTCGGTATGATGCAGGAGCTCTTCGCGTTGCCGATGACCGCGCAAGCGATCTGACGCTAGCCAGCTAGCTGGGGAGATGACCTCTCGGGGGGGCGCATGCGCTGGACCAGCGCCGCGAGGCCCGGCATCACGACGAGCGTGACGAGCGTCGCGAGGACGAGACCACCGATCACGGCGATCGCGAGTGGACGTTGCAGTGCAGAGCCCGCACCGATGCCGATCGCGAGCGGCGCGAGGCCCGCGAGCGTGGCAGCGGTGGTCATGAGGATCGGGCGGAGGCGACGACGCGCCGCGTGGATGAGGGCGACATCGAGCGCGATGCCCTCGGCAAGCTCCTCGTGGACACGCTCGAGCAGCAGGATGCCGTTCTTGACGACGAGACCGACGAGCAGGATCAGGCCGGTCATCGACGAGAGATCGAGCGGCGTGTGGGTGATCGCGAGCGCGACGAGGCCGCCCGCGGTGGAGAGCGGCGCACCGACGAGGACCACGAGTGCGAAGCGCAGCGAGCGGAGCTGGATCACGAGCACCAGCAGCACGAGCGCGACCGCGGCCAGGGCGACCCCGATCAGCTCCTTGCGAGCGGCGGCGCTAGATTCGGCCTGACCACCGATCTCGAGCTGAGCACCGCGAGGGAGCGGGAGGTCTTTGACCGCATCGCGTACCGCGGCCTCGCCGGCGCCGAGGTCGCCGTTCGGTGTCGCGGCGGTCATCACGAGCGCGGAACGCAGGCCATCGCGGCGGAGCACTGCAGGAGAGAGCGGGCGCTTGAACGTGACGACCTGAGCGAGAGGCAGCGAGTGCGGACCGTACGCGATCTGGCTGTTGGCGAGCGCTATCGCGGAATAGCGGATCGCATCGGGGTAGCGCAGGCGAACTCCGATCACGCGCTCGGGGCGAAAGATCTCGCTGACCTGGCGGCCCTCGACGGCAATGTCGAGATCGTCGCCGACGGTCTGGGCGTCGAGACCGAGCCGCGCGAGCTGCTGCGGATCGACGGTGCAGCGCAGGATCGGAATCTGGCCTTCGCGGCCGTCGAAGACGTCGACGAGCTCGGGGCGTTTGGCGAGGCGCTCCCCCGCGGTCTCGGCCCACGTGTCGAGCGCGACCGGATCGTCGCCGAGCACGCGGATCTCGATCGGAGCGGGATTGCCGGCGAGGTCGGCGAGCACGTCCTGGAGAACCTGGACGTATTCGAGGCGCGCCTCGGGGACCGCGGCCGCGAGCGCGTCGCGCGTGCGATCGATGACTGCCTCGATCTTGTCGCGATGACGAGCATCGACGAGGCGCACCATGATGTCGCCACGGCTCTGCTGCGTGGCCGTGACCGGGCCGAGCTCCGTGCCGGTCCGGCGCGTGAACGAGACGACTTCGGGGATCTTGGCGAGCTCGGTGTCGAGCCGAAGCGCGATCTGATCGGTCTCCTCGAGCGAGGTGCCGGAAGGCATGAAGAAATCGACGACGAACGCACCTTCGTCCATCGCGGGAAGAAAGCCCGTGGCGAGACCGCGGCTCGCGACCACACCGGCTGCGAGGAGCACCACGATCACCACGACCGAGACGACGCGATGATGGACGAGCCAGCCGATCACGGCGCTCGACCGGTCGCGGCCCGCGGCCCGCGGCTTCGAGGGTTTCAAGAGCTTCGCGAGGATCGGGATGATCGTGAGGGCGACCAGCAACGACAGGACGACCGCGATCGCGAGCGTGAACGCGAACGCGCCGAGGAACTTGCCGGTCATTCCGGAGAGCAAGGCGAGCGGGGCGAATACAACGACGGTCGTGACCGTGGTGCCGAGCACCGCCGCGAACATGTCGGCGTAGCCGAGGCTGATGGCCTCGTCGCGAGAGATGCCGGTCTCGAGCCGAGCGACGATACCTTCGGTCACGACGATGGCGTCGTCGACGACAAGGCCGATCGAGATGGCGAGGCCACCGAGCGACATCAGGTCGAGTGTCATGTGGAACACCCGCATGATCGCGAACGTGCCGAGCAGGGTGATCGGGACGGGCAGCGCAGCGACAAAGCCGGCGCGCAGATCGCGCAGCGCGATGCCGATCACGAGCAGCGCGAGCGCGACACCGATGAGGATCGCATCGCGCACGCTCGCGAGAGATTCCGTGACGAGGGCGGCTTGATCGTAGACCGCGGTGAGCGCGACATCCGGTGGCAGCGCGTGGTTCGCGCGTAACAGCGCGACCTGTGCCTCGATGCCCGCAACGACCGCCGGCGTACTAGCGCCCGGAATCCGCGCGACCGAGATCGAGACCGCTTCGCCGGTCGGGCCTCGCACGATGACGTCGGGATCGGCCGCGCCCTCGCTGACCTCGGCGATCGTGACGAGCGTGACCGGCCCGGTCGGTCCGGTCGCCACGGGAATGCGCCGCAGCGCAGCGAGGTCGGGAGCTTGCGCATCGAGGACGAGTGGGAGCGTCTGGTGCTCGTCGAACACGTGCCCCGCGGCGACCCGCACATCCGCGGCTTGGAGCTTCGCCGCGAGTTGCGACGGCGTGACGTGCAGCGCGGCGAGCCGCACCGGATCGACGAGGAGCTCGACCTCGCGAACGCGCCCGCCGGCGATCTCGACCCCACCGACGCCAGCGACGCGCACGAACGCGGGGCGGACGACGCGTTCCGCGAGATCGCGCAACGTCCGCGGGTCGACCGTGCTTCCCTCGCGTGCTGACGCTGCGAGGTTGAACGTTACCACCGGTACCGCGGTCGGCAGGACGCGCTCGACTCGCGTGGTCGTGCCGCGCGGCAGCTCGACGTGATCGATCGCGGCACGACACGCAAATTGGGCGGCGAGAGGATCGGTCTCATCGGTGAGCTGCAGCGCGAGCTCGACCGCGCCGCGGATCGTCTTCGCACGCACGTGGCGCACGCCCGGGACGACCGCGAGTGCATCCTCGAGCGGTCGCGTGACCTGCGCTTCGACGAGATCAGGTGCGAGCTGGCCGGCATGCGCGACGACGACGACGCGCGGGAACGTCATCTCGGGATAGATGCCACTCGGGAGCACGGTGATCGCGCGTGCGCCGGCGATCGACAGGGCGATCAGTGCGAGCCACACGACCGCGGGATTGCTGCGCAACCACCGGACGATCGAGCTCGAGCTCACGGTTCCTTCTCCACTGCGGCGGCCTTCGCCGGCTTGGCAGCTTCGGTCACGAGCGGCGTGCCATCCTCGATGCCGAGCACGTGATCGACCACGATCTGATCACCCGCAGCGAGGCCCTTCGTGACCTCGGTCGTCGCGTCGCCACGTTGACCGAGCGTCACCGCGTGGATCCGTGCGACGCCCTTGTCGCACACGACGAGCTCGTCGCTGCCGATCGCGGAGCGCCGCAGCGCGGTGGTTGGCACGACCAAGCCCGAACGCTTCGCGATCACGATCCGTGCGGTCGCAGCACTACCGACCGGAAGCACGACCTTTGTCGGTTCGAGCTGGACGCGCACGCTACCGAGCAGCGTCACCGGATCGACCGCCGGGGCGACCCGCGCGACGGTCGCGGGCACCTCCTCGCCGCTGATCGCGTGGACCGTCGCGGCGAGCCCGTCGTGGAGCTGGACCAGCGTCTGCGGTGCGACCTGTGCACGAACTTCGAGGACACCGAGGTCGGCGACCTCGGCGACCGGGGTCGAGGTCGTGCCATCGACACTCTCGCCGGCGCGCTTGTAGATATGGAGCACCACACCCGAGAATGGGGCGCGCAGCTCGCGGCGAGCGAGACGTTGGGACGCGAGATGATCGCGTGCGCCAGCCGCATCGAGCTCGGCGGCGGCAGCGGCAGCCTTCGCCTTGGCATCCTCGAGATCGCGCCGCGCACCGATGCCACTCTCGACGAGGCGGGTCTGGCGCGCGAGCTCTTGATCGGCTGCTTGTTTCGTCGCCTGCGCACTCGTCACCCCGGCACGCGCTTCGACGCTTCCGGCCGGTAGCGATGGATCTTCGATCACGGCGAGCAAGGCGCCGGCCGCGACGTGATCGCCCTCCTCGACCGCCACCGAAGCGACGCGTCCCGCGCTCGGCGCGCTGATCACGGCATCTAGCTTCGGTGGAGGCGCGATCACACCGCTGACCTCGATCGTCTCGTCGACCTGGGCGGTCGCGACCGCGTGGCACGTGACGTTTGCGGGGGTTGGCTGATCCGCTTCGGGCGCGGCGGGTTTGCCGCACGCACCGACGACCAGCATGACGATCATGACGACGAGGGTGATCGAGCTACGGCGCATCGGCACCTGCTGAGAAAGTCACGGCTTGCCACGCTAGCCCGCTCTCGATCCGTGCGTTCGCGAGCTCGGCCGCGACCGCTTGTTGATCGCGGGTCGCCAGGAGCGCGGTCGAGAGATCACGCGCGCCTTCGCGATACGCTTGTTGGGCGAGCTGGGTCGCGCGCTGTTGCGCGGGCATGACATCTTTTTCGAGCGCGGTCACGCGTTCGGTCCCGGCCTGCCAGCGCTGGTACGCGGCGACGAGGCCCGCCGCGAGCTCGGCATCGACACCATTGAGCCGGAGCTTCGCTGCATCGGTCTCGGCGTGCGCCGCGCGCAGTTGATCGCCGAGGTGACCGAACAGCGGCAGCTCGAACGCGAGCCCTGCGAACACGTCGGTGCGATCGAGTGGAGTCGCACCAAACTGGGTCGGGTCGTCGTACGAGCCGGTGAGCTCGAACGCCAGGCCCGGGCGGCGCGCGACCTCGAGGCGATGTTCCGTGGCCTCGTGCGCGGTGATCCGAGCGAGCGCCGCGGCGCGCTCGGGGTGGTGCGCAAGCAGCACGCGCAGCTGCACGAGATCCGAGGCGCCACCCGGTACCGCGCCCGTCGCGTGGCGCTCGATCGTGGGATCCCACCCGAGCAGGCCCGCCAGCTCCGCGGCACGTGCTCGGGTCTCGCGCTTTGCGACCGCGACCGCGACATCGGCGCGCGCACGCGCGGCATGCGCCGAGGTCACATCGACCTCGCCGCCGGCACCCGCATCGAACCGGCCTTGCGCGATGCGTTCGAGCTCGGCCGCCTGGATCTCCGCCTCGGTCCGGGTCACGACCTCCGTATCTGCACGCGCCAGCTCGAGCCACGCGACGATCGCACGTGCTCGCAGATCGCGCCGCGCGACGATCGCTTCATCCCGCGTGACGATGGCCAGCGCGGCCGCTTCCTCACGTGCAGCGCCAAGCGTGCCAAGGATCGGGAGCGGCAGGGTCACGCCCGCGACCAGATGTGCCGTCAGCCGGTTCGTGCCGACATGCAGGACCGTCGGAACCCACGCACCGGCCGCATCGGTCCGCGCGTCCGCTGCGCGGACATCGAGCACGGTCGCTCGCGCCGCCGGCGCACGCTCGACGGCAGCGGTGACGGTCGCCAACGAGACATCTTCCGCATCCGCGGCGCCGGTGGCGAGCAGCACGATGACCACAGCCCGGATCACGGCAACATCACCGTCGCGGTGAAGCGCCCATCTCGGACGGTCACGTCGATCTTGCCATCGAGCAACTCGACGAGCTTCTTGCACAGCGCGAGCCCGATGCCGACATGGCCCGCCGCCTGATCGCGCGAGGTATCGCGGCGCCAGAACCGATCGAACACGTGCGCCGCTTGCTCGGTCGTCAGCGTGCAGCCGGTGTTCATCACGCGCAACACGCCGCCGATCAGCGTGATCCGTAGCTCGCCTCCGGCACCGGCGTACGTCACGGCATTATCCAGCAGGTTCGTGACGACGATGCGCAGCTTGTCGTGATCGGTGGTCAGCGTGACCGCGTCGAGCTCCGTCACGATCTGAATCCCGCGCTCGACCGCGCGGCTGTGGATCGTCGCGACGGCATCGCGCACGAGCTGATCGACATCGATCGGCGTGGCATCGAGCGAGGCCTGACCTGCATCGAGACGCGCGAGCGAGAGCAGGGACTCGACCACGCGCGAGGTCTGATGCGTGATCGAGAGCGATTGCTCGAGCGCGGCGCGATAGCGCTCTGCCGGCCTCTCGCGATCGAGCGCGAGCTCGATGGTGGCACGCAACCCGGCGAGCGGCGTGCGCAGCTCGTGCGCGACCTCGGCGGTGAGCTCTCGCTCGCGCGTGAACGCGGCGGCGAGGCGACCGAGCATCTCGTCGAGCCGCTCGGCGATCGGCGCGAGCTCGGTCGCGGTCGTCGCCTTGGCAACACGCGCCGAGAGATCGGCTTCACGAATCCCGGCGATCGTGGACGCGAGGTCGCGGTTCGGCCGGAGGCCGACGTGAACCACCAGGAGCAACAGCACGAGGCAGACCACGCAGCCCGCGAGGCCGACGCCGATCATCACCCTCGCGATCTTGGTCGAGGTCGCATCGACTGCGGTCGTCGTGCGCGCGAACACCACGGTGATCGGCGCCCCGCTCGGATTCGCGTCTGGCCCGGCGGAGCCTTCTTCGTGCGCGTCTTCGACCCGCGCGGTCGTGCGCAGCGTGATCTGCCTCGCTGGCTCGGTACCGAGGGTGATCGAGCTCATCTCGTGATTGGTCTTCGCGGCCACGAGATCGCGCTGGCCCAGCGAGCCCGATCGCGCGAGCACCACGCCATTGCCCCAGATCTCGAACGCTTCGTTCGCTTCGATCGACTTGGGATCGATCTCGCTGGTCAGCCGGCCCCCGTACTGGTCGATCTGAGCGGCGAGTGCCTGGGCATGAATCATCAGCGCATCGTCGAATTCGGCGTGCAATGAGTTGCCGGTCATCCGTGTCACCACCAGCCCGACCGGCGCAAACACGGAGATCACGGCGAACATCGTCCCGACGACGAGACGTGTTCGGATCGAGCTCACGGATCACCACCGAGCACGTATCCGTGGCCACGGCGGGTATGGATCAGCGCGGGCTGGCCGAGCTTCTTGCGCAGGTAGCTGACGTAGACATCGACGACATTGGATTGCGCGTCGGAGCGAAAATCGTAGACGTGCTCCCAGATATCGGTGCGCGTGACGAGCTGACCCGCGCGCATCGCGAAGTACTCGAGTAGCGCGTACTCGCGAGGCGACAGGGCGATCGAGCTCTCGCCGCGCCGGACCCGGCGCTTGACCGTATCGATCTCGAGGTCGTCGACCCGCAGCAACGGATCCTTGACGTCGTAGCGGCGCCGCACGAGCGTACGCACGCGCGCGAGCAGCTCGGTGAACGCGAACGGCTTGACGAGATAATCATCCGCGCCGCTATCGAGCCCGGTCACGCGATCCTCGACCGTATCGCGTGCGGTGAGCAGGAGCACCGCGACCTTCGAGCCCTTCGCGCGCAGCCGACGCAGGACCTCGAGGCCATCGAGCTGCGGCAGCATCACGTCGAGCACGACCACGTCGTACGGATTTTGCTCAGCAAGCCACAGCCCGTCCTCGCCATTGCTGGCGACATCGACGGCGTAGCCGTTCTCCGCGAGACCATCGCGAACTGCCGTTCGAACCGGCGTGTAATCTTCGACAACAAGCGCGCGCATCTCTTGGGCCGAACCATGACGGACTATAGATGAGAGCTACATGAGGCCGATTGCATCGCCACGCCAGAGTGCAGCGAGAGTCCCGCCGAAGACCACCGCTGAAACCCAGATACCCATGCTAATCAAGCAACTTGCGCTTGTTTTTGCGCCTTCACGACGAGCTACCGAAATCACCAAGATCGTTGCCAGCGCGCCGAACGGCATCACCAGCGGCCCGATGTCGGCGCCCAGAAGCGCCCCGAGCGGCAGGGTCCTAGCTCGCGTCCGGACACTGAAACCAACATTCGAAGGACGGCTCATCATGCTTTCATGCTCGAAGGCTTACGACGCGGCCATGTCCAGGTTCGTCGCGATTGGCCTCGTCCTCCTCGCCGCCTGCAGTCAAGCCAAGGCGCCGCCCGCCGAGACACCGCCGCCGGTCGCCGCGGTCGCCACGGTCGCCACGGTCGTAGCGCCCGCCCCGGCGGTGGCGCCCAAGACGCCCGGCTTCTCGAAGAAGGTGATCGCGCTTCCCGGCGCGGGCCCCGACGGGGTGTTGATGGACTATCTGATGTTCGACGCGCGCACGAACAGCGTGTGGGTACCCGCCGGCAACACCGGCAATGTCGACGTGATCGACACGGCAACCGGCACGGTCTCGAAGATCGAGGGCTTCGCGACCAAGGAGACGGAAGGTCAGCGCGGCAAGCGCACCGTCGGGCCGAGCGCGGTCACGCTTGGCGCGCCGGGCACGGTGTACATCGGGAGCCGCGGCGACAGCTCGATCTGCGCGGTCGACGAGAAGGCGCTGAAGAAGGGCACGTGCGGCACGCTCGACGCGATGCCCGATGGCATCGCGTACGTCGCCGCGACCCACGAAGTGTGGGTCACCACGCCGCGCGATAAATCGTTGCGCGTCCTCGACGGCACGACGCTCGCGCAGAAGGCGCGCCTGCCCTACGATGGCGAGCCCGAAGGCTTCGCGGTCGATGCTGCGCGCGGCTGGTTCTTCACGAACCTCGAGGACAAGGACGAAACCCTCGCGATCGACGTCAAGACGCACAAGACGGTCGCGACGTGGCATCCGCACTGCGGTGAAGATGGTCCGCATGGGCTGCGCTTCTCGGATGTTGACGCGCGGCTGATCGTCGCGTGCAGCGCCGAGGTTCACGCGCTCGACAAGACCGGTGCGATCGTCGGCACGGTCGGCGTTGGCGACGGCGTCGACGATCTCGACATCGACACCGCGACGCACACGGTCTACGCGGGTGGTGGCAAGGCCGGTTCGCTCGCGATCGTCGACATGGATGCGACCGGCGGCTTGAAGCTTCGCGCGAAGGTCGACACCGCTCCGGGAGCGCGCAACGGCGTGGTCGCCGCGAACGGCGCGGTCTACCTCTCGCACGGGCAAGGCTCCGAGCTCGTCGTCATCGCACCGGACAAGAAGTGATGCGCTCGCTCCCGTCGATTGCAGCTCGACTCCGTCGATGCGACGAACCAAGCATCGCGACCG
>JAYVLQ010000117.1:0-8699 GCA_043759355.1 Kofleriaceae bacterium | reverse complement strand
GGAACCTGCGCGTGCGGGATCGGACCGTCGTTGAACTTCGCGCCGAAGCTCGCCGCATCCCAGGTCCGTGCGCGCATCGCGATCAGGTCGATGACGCCGTTGAACGTCGACGACCCACCCGACGAAGTCGGGGAGGATGCGAGCGGCAGCTGGATCACGATCGGATGCGCACCGAGCCGCGCCTTCATCATCTCGACGACGCGCTCGGGGTCCGCTCCCTCGCGATCGCACTTGTTGATGAACGCGAGCCGCGGCACGCGGTAGCGATCGGCCTGGCGCCACACGGTCTCGCTCTGCGACTCGACGCCGGCGACGGCATCGAACACCGCGATCGCACCGTCGAGAACGCGCAGCGAACGCTCGACTTCCATCGTGAAGTCGACGTGGCCCGGGGTGTCGATCAGATGGATCTCGTGCTTCTTCCAATCGAACGTGGTCGCGGCCGCGGTGATCGTGATCCCGCGCTCGCGCTCCTGCTCCATCCAGTCCATCTCGGTCTCACCGTCGTGGACCTCGCCGACCTTGTGGATCTTGCCCGAGTGAAACAGGAAGCGTTCCGAGACGGTCGTCTTGCCCGCATCTATATGGGCAATGACGCCGAGATTGCGGACCATATCGATCTTCGCCATCGCGTGTCTCCTACTACTCTTGGGGCGGCGGTATAGCGCGAAAACGTTGAGATCTGTACGCTCTTGGCCATGCGCATGCGGGTCTTGGCGATCGGTCTCGCGACCGGGCTTGCTGGCCTGGCCGTTCGGTCAGATTCGCTCGCGCAGCCAGCCCCCGATTTCGCGCGGGCCAAGCAGCTCTACGAGGCGGGCGCTTCCGAGCTCGACAAGGGCGCGTTCAGCGACGCCGTGCGCGATTTCGGCGCGGCCTACGGCATCACGAAAGACCCGGTCCTGTTCTTCAAGATCGCGACCTCGAACGAGAAGGCCGGCCACTGCGATGTCGCGCTCGTCTACTACGCACGCTATCTGCGCGAGGCAAAGCCGGCCCAGCACTTCATCGACCTGACCCAGGAGCACGTGGCGGCCTGTGGTGGCGACTGGCGCTCGATCAGTGCCGCACCGAATGCGGTCCCGGGCCCCGACGCCGGTTCGGCGGGGCCGGGCTCGGGCTCGGCGGGCTCGGGCTCGGCGGAGCGGCTCCCAGAGGCCGGCCCCGCTGTAGGGACCGACACCGGCTCCGACACCACCACGACCGGCACGGTGAACCTCGGCGCGGGTTCGGGATCCGGCGCGACCGCACGACATACCAACGACCTGCCGTGGTTGATGGTGGGTGGCGCGCTCGCGTTCGTCACGGCGGGCGCGGTGTTCGCATACTCCGCGAGCTCGGCAGAGAACGACATCAAGGATCTCTACGTCGGTGTGACCTCGATGACGCCGGTGTTCGATTCATCGCTCGCGAAGCGCTATCAGGACCTGCTCGATGAAGGTCATCGCTACCAGTATCTGTCGTGGGCCTCGTTCGGCGTCGCGACCGGGTTTGGCATCGCGGCCGCGTTGCTGTTCGTGCACGATCATAACGAGCAGCAGAAGCGCTTGATGCTGGCGCCGACCGCAGGGCCGTCGGGCGCCGGCGTATCGGCGACGATCAGGTTCTAGTCGCGCTTGGTACGGTCGCGGCACTACCACTAGAGGACGGGGTCAAGGCCGCCGCTTCGGTCGAGACCCAACGCGCGATATCCTTGTCGCTCGCGGTCAGACCATGCTTCTTCATGATCGTCTCGAACGCGGACTCGAGCACCGCACAATCGGCGGGGCGACGCTCGCGATCGAACGTCATGCAGCTCATCACCAATGCATCGAGCTCGACCGGCATCCCGGCGCGTAACGACGACGGCATCGGCAGGTGCGGCCAGTTCTCCACGCCGAGGTGCGCGAGCGTGGCGAGATCGAGGTTGACGCCGTGGTTCGTGAGGATCTCGAACGCGACCGCGCCGACCGAATAGATATCAGCGCGCACGTCGACCACGTCGCCGATGCGCTGCTCGGGCGCCATCATCGAGGGCGTGCCTTTGGTCTCGCCGGCGACCGTCATGTGGTTTTGCGACGCTGCCTTCGCGATGCCGAAGTCGACGACTTTCACACCGCCCTGACGCGAGACGAGGACGTTCGCGCTCTTGACGTCGCGGTGCACGAGGTTCATCGGCGAACCGTCGGCCGACGTCGCGCGATGAGCGGCGTCGAGGCCGTCGCAGATCCGGCACAGGATGCCGAGCCCGATTTCGAGCGGCAGCGGGCGCTGCGCGGCACGCCCGGCAGCGAGCAGCTTCTCGAGATCGACGCCGTCGACGTACTCCATGACGATGACGTAGTCGTTGCCGATCTTGCCGAGGTCCTGGATCTGGACGACGTTCGGGTGACTGATCCGCGCCGCGAGCTTTGCCTCGTCGAGGAAGTGCTCGACCGCGCGCTCGTTGCGCGCGAGGTGCGGATGCATGACCTTGACCGCGACTTGCTTCTCGAAGCCGCCCTCGCCGCGTGCACGCGCGAGATACACATCGGCCATGCCGCCCGATCCGATGCGCCGGATGATCTCCCAGCGCCCGATCATGCCGCCGGGTTCGAGGTTCGAGGTCGTGAAGCCTTGCACGCTGTCGAGCGGTGGCGGGGTTCCGCTCGCACTCCCGACCGCACCCATCGAGGCGGCGGTTTGACCGGAGCTCGGCCCCGTGGTGACACGCGCTGGCGTCATGCCTGGTGTCGTCGCGCCCGGCTGCGTGATCGGGCGGCCGGCCTGCGTCTGCGCTTGCTGCGACTTGCCGGTGACGAGGCCGATGAGGAGCAGCAACAAGCCGAGGCCCGCGGCGCCACCTCCACCCGCCTCGAGCGGCATCGACTGACCGCCGGTGAGCGGTGCCGCGTAGACGGTGATCTTCGCGTTCGGCACCGAGGGCAGTGGCATCGTCGTCGGTATGCTACCGGTCAACGTGGGCCCGATCTGGCGCACGGTACCGTCGCTCTCGAACGATCCGGATACGTGCGCAGCGGAGAGCTTCGCGAAGGACGGCGACAGATCGAGTCGCCTACTCACCATCACGTACCCGTCGAGCACGCCGGCGCGATCCTTCGGCTTGACCGGCGTGACCTCGGTGACGATCGCGCCATCACCATCGACCTCGAAGTAGCTGCCGACCTTTCCGGCGTGTACGGAGCGCATCACGGTCGAGGGCTTGATCAGCAACAGCGCGGACGGTGCGCCGCCCTTGAGGGTCTGACCGAGCTCGATCACTTCGCCGGGCTTCGCGGTGATCGCGAGCTCGCCGTGATAGACCATCTCGCTGACGGTGGCCTTGTCGGTCGCGACCGCCCCTTGGACCGAGCCGAGGCTCGCGAGCGATTCGGCGGCTCCCTTGACCGCCGCTTGCGCGGCACGAATGTCGCCGTCGAGCTGACCGATCGCGGCGGTCATCGTCGACGTCGCCTCGAGCGTCATGCCGCCCGTGACCTTGCGAGTCGCGCCGTAGCCCGCGATGGCACCTCCGGCCGCCAACAGCACGACCCCCGCCACGACGAGCGCGGTCTTAGCCACGCTTGCCACCGAACTTGTCAGGCGCGGGGCCCGAAGGAGCATCGCCAGCGACGCCGACCGTGACGTCGTTCGAACCGGCCTTGATGGTCACGTCCTGGGTGATCGGCGCCTTCGAGCGCTCGCTCCACGCCTTCAAGTGGTACTTGCCGGACGGCAGGTGCTTGAACGAGAACTTGCCGTTGTCGTCGGTGACGACATACGCGGGCGCCGACACGACGGCGATGTACGCCGACATGTTCGAGTGCAAGTTGCAGCCGAGCCGCACGATGCCCTCTTTTGCGAACGTGTACTCGCGTGCCTCGCCGGCCTTGTAGATGCCGAGGTCGAACGAGGCGAGCGGCGACGACGAGAACACGTTGTGGAACACACCGTCGAAGTTCGGGAAGCTCACGGTCGAGCCGACCGGAATCGCCATGACATGCGGGAGAAACGTGCGGTCGCGTTGCTCGATCGCGCGGTGCTTGACGATCCGCGGTGCCCATTTGCCCGTCGCGGGCTCGAGGGTGACGAGCCCGAACGCGCCCGACATTGCCTTGCCATCGAGGGTCAGCGAGCCCGTCAGCGAGCCCTCGACTTTCGGCGGCGGAACCTTGGCAGCGGCGTCCTCATCTTCGGAGTTGCCGACCGCCTTGGGTTGCGGCGGGGTCGCTGGATCGACCTTTTCGGTCGGCGTAGTGATCCGCGCCGGCGCACCCTCGCGGAACGCACCCGCGATCGTCGCGACCGCTTCGGGGCCCGTGAGGAGCTCGGCGGTGGAGAACAGCTGTTCGGCGAGGTTCTTGTTGCCACCGTCGAGCGCCTTCTGCGCTTTATCGAGGAGCTCGGCGGCATCGCGGAAGCCCGCCGCCTTCTCGCCCGCAGGCGTGGGTTTGCCGGTCGGCTTGGCGGCGGTACCAGCCGCACCAGGCTCGGTCGCCTTTTTTGGTCCGGGCTTGCAGTCGTAGTAGCAGTCCTCGTTCTTGCTCGCCGAGGTGCGCTTGCTGCTGGAGCAGCTCACGAGGGCGAGCGCTGCGAGCGTGACCGGTCCCGTGATGCGCATCGGCGTTCACTGTACGCCAGGCGCGAAGGTTCAGATCAGTTCCTGGCCAACCTTGCCGTCCCGGACCGGGAACGGTAGGTTGCGAACGAAGTTCGGAGCCTAGCAATGGTTTTCGGTTTGTTTTCCAAGGACCGCGCACTTCAGCGCACGATCGAAAAGGCGACGAACAAGCTCGCCCAGCAACCCGATCGTTGGGGTGCGCTCGAAAAGCTTCGCGAGGATGGCTCTGACGACGCCATCTTCGGGTTGTGTAAGCGTTGGAGCGTCACCTCGAACAAGGGCGTCGAGGACGAGCAGGAGAAAAACTGGGTCGTCGACATCTTGGGCGAAAAAGGTGAGGCATGTTTGCCTGGCCTCATTCGGTTCATGAAGTCGGCCGACCAGCTCGCACATCCTCTGCGCGTGCTCGAGAAGGTCGCCAACCACGACAAGCAGCTCGCGGTGACCGACGAGCTCCTCGCACTCGAGCCGCCGGGCTACGTCCGGATGCCTGATAAACGGATCGATCTCATCAAGTGGTTTACCGAGCACAAGGGCATGTCCGACGAGGAGGTGCTCAGCCGTGTCGCGCCATACGTCGTCGATTACGACGAGAACTCGCGGTTCACCGCGATCGAAGGCCTCGCGACCAAAGACCCCGAGAAGATCGCGAAGCCGTTGATCGACGCCCTGCTTCGCACGGAGGAAGAATCGGGCCGGATCAAGCGCACGATCCTCGAGGTCCTCGAGCGCACCAAGGCGCCGCTCGGCGAGCGAGCGAGCGAGGTCGCCGGCGTGATCGCGGGCGGGCCGCTGAGCGGCAGCTTCAGGGTCGACGGCAAGATCGTCAAGACCAAGTAATCGAGATGTCAGCGACAATCGAGCTGCTCAGCGAAGTTCCGATGTTCGCGGAGCTCGACGATTCGGGGCGACAGATTCTCTCCGAGCGCGTCGATCTCGAGGAGATGAAAGAAGGCGAAGTCCTGTTCGCCTACGGCGACCCGGGTGACTGGATGGGCATCGTGCTCGCCGGCGAGGTCGAGATGTCGGTCAAGATCAAGACCGGCGAAAACGTGTTCCTCGAGCGGGCCGAACACGGTGACTTCTTCGGCGAGATCTCGCTGCTCGACGGTGGCTCGCGCACCGCGCGTGCAGTGTGCACGAAGTCGGGCCAGCTGATCGTCGTCGATCGCGGCGACCTCGACGAGCTATTGAAGCTGCGTCCCGCGGCCGCGATGAATCTGCTCACCGCGACCGGCAAGCGGCTGCGCGCGAACGCGCAGGTCCTACGCAACACCACAACACGAAACACCTACGACGTTGCCGAGGCGCACCAGAACATCGTCGCGCGCGGCGCGGACTGGGTCGCGAACTTCTCGGGCTCGCTCGGGTTTTTGCTCATCCACATCTTCCTGTTTGCGGCCTACATCCTGCTGAACACGAATCTGCTGCCGTTCGGCAACTTTGACCCGTTCCCCTACGGCCTGCTGACGATGGTGGTCTCGCTCGAGGCGATCATCTTGTCGACGCTCCTGTTGTACAGCCAGAACCGGCAGGCCGCCCGCGACCGGGTGCGCGCCGACATCGAGTACGACGTCAACCTCAAGGCTGAATTGCAGATCCAGCACCTGCACGAGAAGATCGACGAGCTCCACTCGCAGATCCTCGGTCGGCTCGACCAGATCGATCCCAAACGCAACAAGCATTCTGGCTTGCCGCACGATCTTTCCGGCTAGCGTGGTAAACACCCGGTCCGATGCCACGTCGGAAGGATCTCGAGTCCATCCTCATCATCGGGTCCGGGCCGATCGTCATCGGCCAGGCATGCGAGTTCGATTATTCGGGCACGCAGGCGTGTAAAGCGCTCCGAGAAGAGGGCTTACGCGTCGTCCTGATCAACTCGAATCCGGCGACGATCATGACGGACCCCGAGCTGGCCGACGCCACGTACGTCGAGCCGCTCACCGTCGAAGTCCTCGACAAAGTGCTCGCGCGCGAGAAGGTCTCGGCCATCCTCCCGACCTTGGGCGGGCAGACCGGCCTCAACCTCGCGATGGCCGCGCACAAAGCCGGGCTGTTCGAGAAGCACGGCGTCGAGCTGCTCGGCGCGACGATCAAGACAATCGAGATGGCCGAGGATCGCGAGCTGTTCAAGCAAGCAATGGCGCGCATCGGTCTCGCGTGCCCGAAATCGCGGCTCGTGCGCTCGGTCGCCGAAGCGCGCGCCGTGATCGACGAGATCGGGTTCCCCGCGATCCTCCGCGCCTCGTTCACGATGGGCGGCTCGGGCGGTGGCATCGCGTACAACAAGCCGGACTTCGACCGGATGGTCCAGTTCGGTCTCGATCAATCCCCCGTCCACTCGATCCTCGTCGAAGAAAGCGTACTCGGCTGGAAGGAGTTCGAGCTCGAGGTCGTGCGCGACGCGAAGGACAACGCGGTCATCGTGTGCTCGATCGAGAACCTCGATCCGATGGGCGTGCACACCGGCGATTCGATCACCGTCGCCCCTGCGCAAACCCTCACCGACAAGGAGTACCAGCGCCTGCGCGACTATTCCATCAAGGTGTTGCGCAAGATCGGTGTGGATACCGGCGGCTCCAACGTGCAGTTCGCGATCAACCCGGTCGACGGCCGGATGATCGTGATCGAGATGAACCCGCGGGTTTCGCGTTCCTCCGCGCTGGCGTCGAAGGCGACCGGCTTCCCGATCGCCAAGGTCGCGGCCAAGCTGGCCGTGGGCTACACGCTGGACGAATTGCGCAACGAGATCACCGGCGGCAAGACGCCGTCCTCGTTCGAACCGACCATCGATTACGTGGTCACCAAGATTCCGCGCTTCGCCTTCGAGAAATTCCCGTCTGCCGACGCTCGCCTGACCACGCAAATGAAGTCGGTGGGCGAAGTGATGGCGATGGGCCGGACCTTCCAGGAGTCGCTGCAGAAGGCATTGCGCGGCCTGGAAATCGGCAAGGTCGGCCTCGATCCCACTGGTCATGCCGAGCAGGGCGAGGACGGCCTGTTGAGGATCCGGCGTGACTTGAAGGAGCCCGGTCCGGAGCGTTTGTTCCAGGTGGCCGAGGCGTTTCGCGCCGGCATGAGCGTGGACGATGTGTTCAAGCTCAGCTTCATCGATCCGTGGTTCCTCGACCAGATCGAAGAACTCGTGTCCATGGAAAAGGACGTGCACCACGAAGGCCTGGATGCGCTGGACGGCAAGCGCCTGCGCCAGCTCAAGCGCAAGGGCTTCTCCGATATCAGACTCGCCCAGCTGACCGGCACCGATGAATCGGCAGTCCGAGCCCTGCGCCGTGCCTTCAACGTGCGCCCGGTGTACAAGCGCGTGGACTCGTGCGCGGCCGAATTCGCCACCAACACCGCCTACCTGTATTCGACCTACGAGGACGAGTGCGAGGCCGAACCCACCAGCCGCAACAAGATCATGGTGCTCGGTGGCGGCCCGAACCGCATTGGCCAGGGCATCGAGTTCGACTACTGCTGCGTGCACGCCGCACTCGCCCTGCGCGAAGACGGGTACGAGACCATCATGGTCAACTGCAACCCCGAGACCGTGTCGACCGACTACGACACCAGCGACCGCCTGTACTTCGAGCCGCTCACGCTGGAAGACGTGCTGGAAATCGTGGACAAGGAAAAGCCGGTGGGAGTGATCGTGCAATACGGCGGCCAGACGCCCTTGAAGCTCGCGCTGGGCCTGGAAGCTGCGGGCGTGCCCATCATCGGCACCAGCCCCGACATGATCGACGCGGCCGAAGACCGGGAGCGATTCCAGCAACTGCTGCACACCCTGGGCCTGCGTCAGCCGCCCAACGCCACCGCGCGTGCCGAGCCCGAGGCGCTGGAAAAGGCCGCTGCGCTGGGCTACCCCCTGGTGGTGCGTCCCAGCTACGTGCTGGGTGGCCGCGCGATGGAAATCGTGCACGAACAGCGCGACCTGGAGCGCTACATGCGCGAAGCGGTGAAGGTCAGCCACGACTCGCCGGTGCTGCTCGACCGTTTCCTGAACGACGCGATCGAATGCGATGTGGACGCGATCCGCGACCACACCGGCCGTGTGTTCATCGGCGGCGTGATGGAGCACATCGAACAGGCCGGCGTGCACAGCGGAGACTCCGCCTGC
>JAYVLQ010000116.1:0-3260 GCA_043759355.1 Kofleriaceae bacterium | reverse complement strand
GTCTCCGCGCTCGCGTCGCAGGCCGGCATCGCGCTCGAGAATGTCCTCTTGTACGAGGAAGTCCGGACGCTGTTCGATAGCTTCGTCAAAGCCTCGGTCACCGCGATCGAATCGCGCGATCCGACCACCTCTGGTCACTCGAACCGCGTCGCCGAGCTCACGGTCGGCCTCGGCAAGGCGATCAACCGCACCGATACCGGCTCGTTCCGCGACATGCGATTCTCGAACGATTCGCTCAAGCAGATGGAGTACGCGGCGCTGCTCCACGATTTCGGCAAGGTCGGTGTACGCGAGCACGTGCTGGTCAAAGCGAAGAAGCTTTACGAGCACGAGCGCGAGATCATCTTGCAGCGCTTCCAGTTGATCAAGCGCGGCCACAAGATCTCGGGCCTCGAGAAGAAGCTCCAGTATTACCAGGACGCGTCGCGCGAGCAGATCGTCGAGCAGCTGACCGCGGTCGATAGCGACATGAGCTCGAAGATCCTCGAGCTCGACGACATCATCAAGTTCATCCTGGCCGCGAACGAGCCGACCGTGCTCGAGCAGGGCGGCTTCGAGCGGATCGCCGAGATCGCCGGCATGACGTACGACGACGAGACCGGCAGCAATATCCCGCTGCTCTCGCACAACGAAGCGACCTGCTTGCAGATCAAGCGCGGCTCGCTGACCGAGGCCGAGCGCAACGAGATCAACACCCACGTCGTTCACACCTACAATTTTCTCAAGGAGATTCCGTGGAGTCGCACGCTGCGAGATGTCCCCGAGATCGCGGGCGCGCATCACGAGAAGCTCGATGGTTCGGGCTATCCGTTCGGTCGCAAAGCGCCGGCCATTCCCGTCGAAGCCAAGATGATGGCGATAGCCGATATCTACGACGCGCTCACCGCGAGCGATCGTCCGTACAAGAAGGCGATGTCCGCCGAGAAGGCGCTCGATATCCTCTCGGGTGACGTCAAGCGCGGTCAGCTCGATGCGCAGCTGTACGACATCTTCGTCGGTGCGAGGGTCTACCTCGTGACGCAACGTGATCCGCAGCCTTCGTAATGCCGCTCGAGATCGTCGTCGACGAAGACACCGTGTTGCCCGCGGCAATGCGCACCAAGCTGCTGCGCGAGGCCCGCCGCATGGTCAAGGCCGCGGCGCTCTACGACGAGCGCGCGGACTACGAGGTCGTGCTGCGGTTGTGCGGGGACAAGGCGATCCACGAGCTCAATCGCGCGTGGCGCAATAAGAACAAGCCGACCGACGTCCTCGCGTTCGCGCAGCGCGAAGCGGTGAATGCCGATGCGAACCTGCTGGGCGATATCGTGATCAGCATCGCGACCGCGAAGCGCCAGGCCAAGCGTGGCCTCTACAAGGAGCTCCTGCACCTCGCTTCGCACGGCCTGTGCCACCTGATGGGCTACGATCACGACGACGACGACGACGAGACCGAGATGAACGCTCGAGCCGCTTCGTTGCGCAAAGAAGCCGCTCGCGTCGGTCGCGTTCGCGCTGCGTGACCGGCTGCTAACCGCGCAAAGCCCGGCAGAGCCCGGCAGCGATCGGCCGTGGCCTCGCACATCGCGGCGGGGTGTGATCGCGGCCGAGGACCACGCCGACGTGACGGTCGGCGCGGGCGCGCAGCAGATCGGCAAGCATGCCGAAGGCTCGGTCTCGGCCAGCGCGCAAGCCCGTGACGTCGAGTACACGAACGATCTGGTCTCCACGTTCGCGACCTCGAGCTGTTCGCTTCGCCGTGACGCGTGGCGGTCGTACGTCGCGCGCTAACTCGAGCGCAGAACGTTCTTGCCGCCGCCCTCGCGACGTCGCTGCGCTACTGGCACTTGCCGGCGGTGCACGACAGACCCGTGTCGCACTTGAGGTACGCGTTCGCGCCCGTGAATGCTGCGGCCGTACAAGCCACACCTGCCGCGACCGTTCCGTTTACGTTGAGGGTGAACGCTCCGCTAAGTGCCATGTAGCCATCAACAATGACCGCGTAGTTACCAGCGCCAACGTTCGTAAGGTTGAGCTTCGACGTGTGCGCCGTGCTGTTTCCGCCATCGTCGTTGCATCCAAGCACCGTCGTGGAAATACACGAGGTCGCTGCGACCGAGAGGACCGTGTCGAACGCCGAGCCAATCGTGTCGACCTGCAGCGCTTTGACCGGCACCGGCAAATACAGACCGAGGGCGACGTCGACCGCCGTCGAGCTTGTTGCGCACGTCGGGGTTTCGTCGTTCGTCTTTCCGACGGTCGTGCCCGTCGTGACATTGCCGGTGATCAGAACCGCCGCGTCGTGCTCGGTCGAGCAGAATACTTCGCTCGTACCGGCCGCCGACGAGCAGCCAAAGTCCGCTGGGAAGTCGGTCAAGCCATCCATGTCGTCGTCGAGGGCGTTGCCGCACACCGGGAGGGTGGTCGGGTTCGTCTCATCGTTGTCAGCGGGGCTCGCACAGCCCGGATCGAACGGGTAGTCGATCTTGCCGTCGTTATCGTTGTCGATGCCGTCGCTGCATTGAGCGGGGACACATGTCTTTGCGCCCGCAGTGCCGGCACACGCCGCGGTCGGCGAACAAGCGAGCACACCGCTCGTGACAAGCGCGCCTTCGCACGACTCGCCGTTCTTGATCACACCGTTGGTCGTGATGGTGAAGGTGCCACTGTCGCTAGAGTAGCCATCGATCACGAGGAAGAGGTCACCTGCGTTGATGTTCGCCAAGGCGATCGGGCCATCGAAGCTCTGGCACGAGAGTGCCGTTCCTCCACAGCTCGGACCGTACACAGCGGCGACATCACTGAAGCTGGCCGACGTCGTGATCGCAAGCGAATCGAGCTTCTGCGTCAGGTGCAGGCGATATGTCTTGTCCGGCGCGGTGGTGGTCGTCGTCGACCCGCACGCTTGGTGGGTGTCGTTGTGAAGACCCGCGGTGGTGCCAGACGTCATGATCGCAGTGATGTCCGTCACCGCATCGGTATCGAGACATGACTCTGAAGTGCCAGACGCCGAGGTGCAGTTCGTATCGTTCGGGTAATCGATCTGGCCATCCCCATCGTTGTCGATGCCGTCGGCGCATTGCGGGCAACCGGCGCCCGGGCAGGTATCGGTCTCGTCGTTGTCGTCCGGCGAGGTGCAGCCCGGATCGGTCGGGTAATCGTTCTTGCCGTCGCCATCGTCATCGACGCCGTCGTTGCACATCGGCTGCTCACAGAGGTTCATCGTGCCGCCGAGCGGGATGCGGCAGACCAGGCCGGTGCCACATGTGGTCGCGGTGGGG
>JAYVLQ010000115.1:0-15949 GCA_043759355.1 Kofleriaceae bacterium | reverse complement strand
ACCGTGGCAACGGTGTCGAGGGAAAAATCTGAGGGAGAAATTCAGGCGCCGAACTCGAGCTCGGAGACAGGGTCGTCGGGCGGAGCGCGTGCGGGCGCGGTCGGCATGAGGTCGGAGGTCAGGCCGAGGTGTTCGAGGATGTGTGCGGTGAGCTGTTCGCGAGCGTGCCCGCGCTCGTCGAGTTCGATCTATCTCGCAACGAGCCCGGACACCGCTCACCCCGCGCACTCGGCGGCGCGATCCTGATGTCCGCGTTCGCGATGAAGCTCGCGCATCATCCGCGGCTCGCGGTGCTGCACTTGCCTTCGCTGAAGAGTGAAGCCGCGGTCAATACGATCGAGCGCTTGCTCGCATCGTTGCCGGCCGTGCGCGAGGTCACCGTGTGGGGACCGTCGCATCGCATGCCGACGAGCAGCGCCTGGCGCGAGCGTCGAAGCGCGTAAACTAGGCGCAACGCATCTTCGCTCAACCTACCTGGGAGCGGTCGCCCAAACACTGAACGTCCCGCCCGCTATAGCGGCGTTGTGCAGCGCGCTTACGATGTTGTGCGCACACAATCACCCGTGCAACGTTGCGGTAGCGAAACGGAGAGCGGCATGAGCTTCGAGGAAATTGCCCGACGGATGAACGAACGCGCTGGGGGGGCGGCAGGAATGCCGATCGACCACGCGGAGCTACAGCGAAAGCATGATCGGTTCGGGGGAGCGATGCTGATATGGAGCGGCGTTGGGGTGACGGCGGTCGGACTCGGAATGCAACTGTGGCTCCAGCGTACCGGTTGGCGGTCGTCGGGCAGCTCCTTCGTGATCATCCTGGGAGTGTTGGTGACCGCCGCGGGCGTGAAACAGCTCGTGAAGAACCTGCGTACCCCACGGAAAGTCGTGATCACGGAGGCGCGCGTGTTGCGCCCCGGTGCCGACGATATCGGGACGTAGAGGCAGCATGTTCTCCGGTACCGAGAGTGACGAGAACAACGAGCGAACATCGCCATCGTGCCGCTGCAGTCTTTCGCGGAGTTGGGCACTTCTGAGGATAGGCCGGTCCATGCGGCTTTTCGGGGCGGCGAACTCAGCGTTGGCTTGGCGAGAACCGAACCGGTTGACGGAGTGCGTGCAAGGAGTGTGAGCGATCCCACCGTTGGGAGGCTCGGAACTGAGCGCGCGGCGCAGGCTCGCGGTGGGCTCGCGCTCCGGCTGAGCCACCGGCCATGGACCCTGGCCATGACCGTGGAGTCTGCGTTACTGTGGTGCGGTGGGCCGCACGGTATTCGTGTTGTGGGTCGTTTCGGCCTGCTATTCGGCGAAGCCAATGGAGGGGCTGTCGTGCAGCGAGACCATGCAGTGCCCGGACGGGCAGAGCTGCAACCTCGATACGTTGACGTGCGATGGCGTGGCGCCGGTCACCGCCAAGCTCGCCCAGATCGTCGCGGGCGACACGCACACCTGCGGCATCGATCCGGCGGGCACCCTCTATTGCTGGGGCAACAACGATCAGGGGCAGCTCGGGGTCGGCGATACCGATCTTCGCAACGTTCCGACGCGGGTCGGGACCGAGAGCGACTGGACGGCGGTCGCGGCGGGCGCCGCTGCTACCTGCGGGTTGCGCGCCGATCATAGCCTGTGGTGCTGGGGCGACCGCCTGGTCGTCGGGACGGCGTCGAACGCACCGGTGCAGGTCACCACGCCGGCGTCGGCCGGCGGCTGGACGGCCGTCGCGCTCAGTACCAACACGATGTGCGCGATCGACGCGAGCGGCGGGACCTGGTGCCTCTACTACGATACCGACCCACCGCAGCTGCGGCGGCTCCCCGAGGCGCCGGCCCACGCGGTCGCGATCGGCGTCGGAGCGTCTCGTCAATGCGTGATCGACGACCAGCAGCACCTGGCCTGCTGGGGCTTCAACGGCACCGGCGGGGTCGGCAACGGCACCAACGGTACGGACCCCGTGACGGTGCCTTATCAGCAGCCCGGGACGTGGAAGTCGCTCGGCGTCGGCAGTTACACGACGTGCGCGATCGACAGCAACTCGCACCTGTGGTGCTGGGGCGACTGCGATCAAAATCAGGCGAGCCCGGACGACGCGACCGGCTCGGGCTATTGCGTGAGCCCGACCCAGATCGGGCCCGAGCTCTACACCTCGGTGTCCGCTGGCGGCGGCTTCACCTGCGCCGTGCGGCAGGATCACGCGATGATCTGCCTCGGGCGCAACCTCGAAGGCGAGCTCGGCGCCTCGACGATCAGCCAGCGCAACCCGCCCGTCGAGGTCGGCTCGAGCACGGACTGGGCCTCGGTCACCGCGGGCGGCGGGCACACGTGTGCGATCCGCACGGATGGTGCGGCGTGGTGCTGGGGCGCGGACCGCTTCGGCCAGCTCGGCGACAACCGGCCGACGACGTTTCAGCAGGTGCCGGTCGAGGTCTCGGCAGGCCCATGGGCGCAGGTGTCGGCCGGGCTCGCGTTCACGTGCGGGCTGCACACGGATCATACGCTGTGGTGCTGGGGAGAGAACGGCGCCGGCCAGCTCGGCGACAACACCACGACGCGGCGCACGGCGCCGGTGCAGATCGGGACGGACGCCGACTGGACCAAGATCTCGGCCGGAGGCAGTCACACGTGCGGGCTGCGCGCCGGTGCGCTGTGGTGCTGGGGCGACAATCGCGATGGTCAACTCGGACGCGGCAGCGTCCTCGACGTGACCGAGCACCTACCTCGCCAGGTCGGCGCCGCGGTCGACTGGGTGGACGTCGCTGCGGGCAACGTCGACACGCTCGCCGTCCGCAGCTCCATGGGGCTCTACTACTGGGGCGATTACCAGAGGCAGGCGTCGCCCCTGCCGGTCGATCCCGCGAAGAACTGGGCCTCACTGAGCGGGCATGGGAGGAGCGCCAGCGTCGTCGGCGGGATGACCGCGCTGTCGGCCGACACCGGCTCGGTCGAGACCGCGGCAGTCGGTGCCCTCACGATCGAGAATCCGACCTACACGACCTCGCCAAACTGGTCGGTCGTGGCGCGAGGGTTCGGCCATTGGTGCGGGATCTCGGCCGCGATTGGCGGCGGCCTGCTGTGCTGGGGAGACAACACCTACGGCGAGCTCGGGACCACGGCGAACCTACCCAACGACCACACCGCGGTGCCGGTCGATGGGGGCAGGGACTGGAAGGCGGTCGACGCGAGCAACTACGCGACCTGCGCGATCACGGCCTCCGGCGCGGTCCCACCGGACGAGCTGTTCTGCTGGGGGCGGGCAGATCTCGTCCCTCTCGCGATCGCGAACGATGCGATCAGCACGCCGCAGCGCATCGCGTCCGGGGTCCAGTGGTCGTCGCTCTCGATCTCGGACCATCACGGCTGCGCGATCCGCATGGATGGCTCGCTGTGGTGCTGGGGCGACAACCTCGCGGGTGAGCTCGGCGTCGGCCCGACCGCGCAGCACCAGCCCGTGCGGGTGCAGATGGTGGCGCCGTGAGCCAACCCGATCCGTTGATCGGTTCGGTGATCGCCGGACGCTACGAGATCGTGCGCGTGATCGGCCGCGGCGGCATGGGCACGATCTACGAGGTCCGCAACACCCGCCTCGGGCGCTCGTTCGCGCTCAAGATGCTGACCGGCGGTGCTGAGGGTGAGGTCCTCGCGCGGTTCCGGCGCGAGGCGGAGATCGTCGCGAAGCTGCGCCACCCCAACATCCTCGAGGTCGTCGACTGGGACGTGCTCGAAGATGGTTCGCCGTGCATGATCATGGAGTACCTCGTCGGTGAAGACCTGTCACAGCGCCTGGCGAAGCGCGGCGCACTCACGTGGCCGGACCTCGCCCGGATCGCCGATCAGGTGCTGGCGGCGCTCTCCGTGGCCCATCGCGCCGGCGTGGTCCATCGCGATCTGAAGCCGCAGAACATCTTCATCGCCACGGATGACGGCGACGACGAGCGCGTCAAGCTCCTCGATTTCGGGATCTCCAAGCTCCATGACGCGCGCGCGCTGACCACGACCGAGACGAAGGTGATGGGCACGCCGAGTTACATGCCTCCGGAGCAGGCCGAGGGCCGCCAGGAGGACATCGGGCCCGCCACGGACGTGTGGGCGATGGGGACGATCCTCTACGAGATGGCCACGGCGACGGTCGCATTCGACGGGCCGAGCATTCCGGCCGTGCTCTACCGGGTGTGTCACGGGCGGCCGCGGCCGCTGATCGAGCTGCGGCCGGACGCGCCGCCGGAGTTCATCGACGTGGTCGACCGTGCGCTGACGAGCGCGATCGATCAACGGCCGCACGATGTCAATCAGCTGCGTCGCGACCTACGCGCCGCGTTCGGCGCGCTCGAGGGCATCAGCTGGTCCGAGCCGCTGCGGGCCCGCACCAGGCCGATCGTGTCGGTCCGCATCACCCCTGCCGCCGGAACACCGGTGGTCGGGCCGATCGCGACCGCGCCGACGATGGGCGTGATCCCGGAGGGCGTCGCGAGCGAGGCACCCGCGAGCGAGCCTCCGGCCCCGGCTCCGGCGCTCGCGGCCATCCCGCCCGCGCCCGTGCGCTCGCGCTGGCCGATCGCAGCCGCGCTCGGTGGCCTCGTGGTCGCCGGCGCGATCGTTGCGGTCGTTGCGGTCGTGAAGGGGGGGACACGGGAGCGCGCGGCCACGCCGGGCCCGGCGCCGGTGATGTCGCCGCAGCCGGCGATCCCCGCGCCGACCCCGGCGCCCGTGCCCGCCGCCGTCCCGGCGCGGGTCGAAGTGACGATCCAATCGAAGCCCGAGGGCGCGGACATCTATCGGCTGCCGTCAGAGGTCAAGGTCGGCGCGACGCCGTGGATCACCGAGCTCGGCCGCGCCGATGGCACGGCGGTGTTCGTGCTCAAGAAGGCCGGATGGGTGGACCGGCGCGTCGAGGTTCAACTGAGCGCCGGCGGGACGACGAGCGTCGAGCTGGAGCGCGTCGCGGTGCACCCGGCGGGCGTGCATCCTCCCGCCGGTTCGCAGCCTCCGTCCCCTGCTTTGACGGAACCGATCGCGCCTCATGCCCCGGTCAAGCCGCCGGCTGTGGATCGCAAGAAAGGCGAGCCCGTGGATCCGTTCGCGAGAGGCAAGTCCTCGTGATCGCGCGCGCGCTGGTCGCGATCTGCTGCACGCTGTTCGCGCTCGCGTCGGCCGTGCGAGCCGAGCCCAGTTCGAAGGCCGATGGTCGCGCGCTCGCGGCATCGCACTTCAAGCAGGGCCAGCTCTACTTCAAGGGCGGCGATTGGGATCGCGCGATCGGCGAGTACGACGCCGCCTACCAGCTCAGTCCCGAGCCGCTGCTCCTGTTCAATATCGCCCTGTGCGACGATCGGGCAGAGCGGCCCGAGAAGGCGCTCGCCGGGTACCAGCACTATCTCGAGCTCACGCCGGAGGGACCGGTCGCGGACGAGGTGCGCGAGGATGTGGTGAGGTTGACGCCGATCGTCGAGAAGCTTCGTGCAGGCGCCGCGGCCGCCGAGGCGCAACGCCTTGAAGCCGAGAAGCGCGCGGCCGAGGCGAAGCAACTCGAGGACCAACGGCAGGCCTCGAGTGCCGCGGCCCGCGCCGAGCATGAGCGGCGGGTGGCGCGCGGAGATCGAATAGCCGACCGCGCGAGGCTCGAGAGGTGGGGTGCGATTGCCGCCGCAGGAGTCGGCGCGATCGCGCTTGGCTTCGGCATTCACGAGGGCCTCGTCGCGCGCGATGACGGCAATGCGATCACGAGCCACACGGGGGCATGGACCAACGCGGTGCTCGCGCAGCAAGGCGAGGGCGCCTCGGCACAGACCCGGATGGTCGTGTTCACGGCCACCGGCGGGGTCTTCGTGCTCGGGAGCGCCGCGCTCTACTGGCTCGGATCCCGCGATCAGCGGCGCGCCGAGCAGCTGCGCGTCGACGTGCAAGCAGCGCCCAATGGTGGCTCGGTGTCGCTCGCGGGTCGGTTCTGATCCCGCCACAAAAACTGACCCCATCCATGTTTCAGTGGTTGGACTCGGCCGCGCGGGCACTGGGTGACCTGGTCGCCGAAAACCCTGCGCAACAAAGCGGCCGAATCGAGCCTGCGGGCGAGCATCATCGGTGTGGGGGCGGAGTGATCGGGCTCGCGGGCGTCCGCGCGCACGTATACTCGTCGCGTGACCGGGTCGCGCACACCACCGTTCGACGCGGTCGCGATCTGTACGCTCGCCGCGATCGAGCCGAAGGCCGCGCTCGCCGAGCTTCTCGACGCGTGGCGGCGCTCGCACGATCCTCATATCGGCGAAGCGGTCATGCGCCTGGGCGCACGCGTGACGACCGTCGTCGAGGACCTGCCGAGCGGCATCAAGCCGCGCGCCACTGCCCTCGGCCGTGCTGTCGCACGGGCATCGGACGGGGACCTCTCGGGCGTGCTCGCGGAGGTCGAGCCGTTCGTCCGGAGTGCCGGTGGTGCGACGACCGCGCAGCTGATCGAAGCGTGCACCGAGCGCGAACCCGATCCGCGAATCGCGTACCTCGCGAATCGCTTGCTTCTCGAAGCTCCGCTCTCCACGACGCTCAAGCTAAACCGCCGCCTGCTCGCGGCGGTCGAGCGTCACGGCGATCCAGGCGTGAGCGCGTTGCTTCGCGACCACCCAGCGCTCGGCCCACGAGTCGGTCGGGTTCGCGCGAAGCTGGCCAAACGGTGTCCGGTCCCGATTGCACGTAGCGCCTTGGCCGCACTGCTGCCTGACCTCGTCGATCCGCGCCCGAACGCGCGCCTGGATGGCGCTGCCTTGTTCGCCGAGATTCTCGACGCGCCCGATGAGGACGGCCCGCGCGCCGTCTATGCGGACTGGCTCGTCGACCGCGGCGATCCGCGCGGTGAGTGGATCCACCTCCAGCTCGCCAAGGCGAGCCGCAGCGTCGTGGCGACCTATCTGGCCAAGCATCGGGCTGTGCTCCTCGGGCCCTTTGCACGGTGCGTGAAGATGAGTGGTCTGCGCTTCTCGCGAGGGTTTCTCGCGGGCGCAATCGCATCTGCATCGTGGCCAGAGCATCCCGAAAACAGCCTGCTCGAGCGCGTCAATTTCGAGCGTGGGACGATCGCGCCGACCGCCCACTTCGCACGTTTGACGGGCGCCACCGTGCATAGCGCGGAAAATCTACGATCGGTTTTGGGCACCGCACCGCGGCTCGACGAGCTTCGAGTTCGTTATCTGGGCGACCGGATGGCCGACGAGCTCGCGGCGTGCGGACCGCGGCCGCTTCACCGGCTGCGGCTCGACACCTGGGCGAACGCGGCGATGCTCCAGCAGATGATCGAGCTTCCGCTGGCGAGCGCGGCGGCAGAGCTTCGTCTCCACGCGCTCAACCATCCCGATGTTCGGCTCGCGGCGCTCCTCGGCGTTGTACCGCGAACCTGCAACCGGCTCGTCGTCTCCTACGATGCGTTCTCGATCGGGTACGCGCTCACGCGGGTGGAGCGCGGTTGGGATCTCGCGATCGAAGCGGAGGGCCAGGCCGACTCGGAGGCGCACCGCCGCGCTCGGATCTGCGCGATGATCGAGAGCGCGCTGATCGGGTTGCCAACCACCGGCCTCGTTTCGATTGCGGTCATCCGGCGAACCGATTCGGTGTTGGCCGCGCGGATCGGCGAGCTAGCCAGCAGTGTCAGATCCTGACCGTCGCATGACAGGAGCATCCACCCGATGCCGCACGCTGAGCTGGCTCGCTTCGAGCGGCCGCCCGGGACCACTCCGATGACACAGCTCCTTATTGGCACGTGCAAGCGCCCGTAACGCCCCTAACGTCGATGCGATTCGAGAAACAGATCGGAGATTCCCGCAGATTCTGGGAGGTGCTCCTGAAGGGACGCAGAGTGAGCACTCGCACGGGCAAGGTTGGCCTGAGCACGCGCAATTTGGCGCTCGATGGACGGGCGACCGACCGCGAGTACGCCGATGTCGAGCTCGCGCAGCGCAGCCTCGAGCGCATGATTGCTTCAAAGCTTGAAGACGGCTTTCGCCGCGTCGACGGCGTTGACCCGGACGCGTTACCGAAATTTCGCTAAACGTAAATCCCAGCCTAGAGGCAGCGATCGCGCTGGCACCGGATGACCGCGAAGCGTACGGCATCTACGCCGACTGGTTGGAATCGCTCGGCGACCCACGCGGCGAGTTGAGGCCGCGCCGACGGCGCGCTCGAGCTGGGTCTGCAAGCACGCGCGGAACACGAGCTCTTCGACGATCGCGACGACCACGCAGATGCCGATCCAGCTCGTGAGATGTACTCCACGCGCTGCGAAGTAACCGATCACCGCGATCAACGGTGCCGTACATACCGCGAGCGTGAAGCCGACGCGGTTGCCGCGCGAGAACCCGAGCTCGCGCCACGAGACGCCGCTCAGGCGCGAGCCCACAACGGACGCGAACACGACGACCAACGCGACGGCCGCGAACTCCGGAATCCCGAGGTGAGCGAGCGGCGCCGTCAGAGCTGCCAGGCCAGCTTGCAGTGCGGGCGCGACGGTGATGCCGAAGTCGTTGAACGTACGGATGCAGAACGCGACGTAGATCGCGAGCATCCAGGCGAGGCCGAGGCTCGGGAATCGCTGGTCGATCAGCGGGCGCGCTTCGACGAAGCGTCCGACGACCGCGCACAACCCGACCGTGACGACGAGGAAAACCGGCGCGAGCACGGCTTGCATCGGCACGTGCCTCGCGAGCGCGAAGCTCAGCAGCCAGACGAGCAGGAACCCGACGCACGCAACCCGATCGCGACCGAGCTCTAGTGCCACGACTACTGGACCGTGAGCGTGGCCTTCACCATGTCCATGCTGCACGCGTAGCTGAGCTTGCCCGCGGTGGGAAAGGTGGCCGCGATCTCGACCGGCGTGTTGAGCGGCAGCGCCTTTTGGATCTTCTTGCCATCGGCGGTGATCACGACCTCCTTCGCGCAGGTCGAATCGGTCTTGCGCGTGAACACGAGCGTGATCGGCGTCGCCGCCGGGACCTTCACGTCATCGGGTTTGAAGCCCTCATCGGTCACCGCGATCTCGAAGCGCGTCGACTTGGCGGCCGATGGTGCTGCCGGGCTCGGCTTCGCATCGGATTCCTTGTTGCACGCGATGAACGAGAGCGTGAGCGCAAGCGCGGTGAACGTTTTCATGGCGGCGCTATCCTATAACGCCACCGAGGTTTGCCACGTAGAAACTCGCACCGCGATCAGCGGCCGTCGTACGGTGGCTGATGCATACATTTTTGTTGGTCCTAGCGGTCGTCGGTGGATGTAGCGATAGCGGTGGCGGCACGGTGACGGGTGATCCGGTCCCGCTGACCGATTTAGCAGCGAAGTTCTCGGCCGCTTCGTGTGGCGTCGCGTTCAAGTGCTGCACCGCGGCGGAAATCTCGGCGCAGTACGGCACGTCGATCACGACCGAAGCGGGCTGCGATACGTCGATCGCGGGCCTCCTCAACAGCCTCGCGGTGCCCGCCTATCAAGCGTCGATCGCGGCGGGCCGGATCTCGTACGACGCGGCCGCAGCCGGCGATTGCGTCGCGCTCCTCAACAGCGTGACCTGCGCGGAGTACTCGGCCGACATGTCGATGACGACGGTCTCGGGCTGCGGTCAGTTCCTCATTCCGAAGGTCGCGAACGATGGCGCGTGCTCGCAGTCGTACGAGTGCACCTCGGGCAACTGCGAAGGCGCGAACTCCAGCCCGCCGACCGACGGCGCCTGCAAGCCCGTGCCGACCGTCGGCCAGACCTGCGAGTTCACCTGCGCATCCGGGGCGTACTGCGCAGGCACGACCTGCGCGGCGCAAAAGGCGAACGGTGCGGCGTGTAACAACGGCGATCAGTGCACGAGCGGCCGCTGCGAGACGACCTGCATGTCGGCCGCAAACGTCTGCGACGGCATCTAGCGCGGCCTTCGAACGATAACCGCCTTCGGCAACGCGACGTCCTCGCGCAAGAGATCGCGGCAGATCTCGACGTAGCTCGCGAAGATCACGATGTTCTTTCCCCTGACGCCGCAGGCGCCGACCTCGCCGCAAAACGAACAGCTCGCCGGGGCACCAGGAGCGCCCGCAAGCTCGACGCACCGATCGCAGATCAGTGCGCTCGGGCCCGCGATCAACCGAACGACTTCGTCGCGCGAGTACTCGCAAAACGCGCACTCGTCAGCGGCAAGGAGGTCGGAGGATAGGCCGGTCCATGCGGCTTTGCCGGCACCATAGCGCGTACGTCGCTAGTGTTGTTTGCCGCTAATAAAGGTCGACGGGTGCGGCGTTAACGGAGCCTTGATCCCGGCCGGTCGCAGCAGCGGCTCGACGGAGTTGTTGCGTTCCCTGGCGATGTCGTACGCCGTTTTCCCGTCATCGTTCTTCGCAGTCTTCGAGATGCCCGCCGCGATCAGCACCTTCGCCGCCGCGCCCGCATCCATCATCGCCGCCTGATGTAGCGCGGTATTCTTGTCGTTATCGATACTGTCGAGCTTCACCTTGGACTTGATCAGCAGCTCCACGAGCGGTGCTGACTTTTTGGCGCGGAAGATCGTGTCGTGCGGCTGACCGAGATGCTCGTACTCGTGGATCTCCTCGGGCCTCTCCGCAAACACGGCCCAATGCAGCGCCGTCGTCCCATCCGCATCAACCGCGTTCACGTCCGCGCCTGCATCGAGCAGCACGCGCGCCGCTTCGACCTGATCTTCCTGACACGCCACGATGAACGCCGAGTAGTCGTGATCGCCTTTGTTAACCGCGCCGACCTCCGCGCCCGCCTTGATCAACTTCTTGAGCGTCGAGACGTTGCCGTGCCTCGCAGCAACCTCCAGAGCGCTCGTGCCCTTGGGGGAAATCTTGGCCGCGAGCAACCGATCGACGATGTCGTCGAAGCCGTACATCGCCGCGCGCTCCAACGCGCCCGTCCCGATGTCCTTCGCCATCGACGCATGCCGATCCATCAACAGCACCGCCGCGTCGTGCTCACCAAACTCGAGTGCGATCAGCAGCGGCGTCGCACCGCGATAGACCTGCGGGCTACTCGCCTCGATGTTCGCGCCCTTCGCGAGCAACGCCTTGATGTCGTCGACTTTGCCCATCTTGGCCGCGTTCATCAGTGGCGTCCAACCGACCGAGTCGGGCCTGTTCACGTCGTCGGCCGCAGCCGTAGACGCGAGCGCCGTCAGCACGAGGGCGATCGGAAGGAGCCGCATGACCTAGTTGTAGCAGCGAACTGCATCTCTTGCTTCGTTGTCGTGAGGACGACGCAGATACTCGAGATCCTTCCGCTCTTCCTCCTCTAGCTGTGCCCCGCTCGGCACGGGTGGCAGCCAAAAGCCGGATGCTCCTCCGAGTCCATGGCCAACCATCGCGTAGGTGTCGAGGCGGCGACAGCGATCGCTCCCGGTATCAACACTCCGTTCCGCCACATGCCGACACGACACGCGCGCGAGTATCGATCCGTACGTCGCGCCCTGTGTCCGGGATCCTGTCGCGCAGGATCGTGAGGTTCGCGTACAAGGACTCGCGGGGCCGTGCGCGCAGCGGCGATCTCGCGCCATTCGTCATCCTGATGTATCGGCAGGGAGCTCTACGTCGTCGGGGCGCGCCTGGGCGAGGGATATGCATCCGCCGACCTGCACGACTGGCGGCGAGGTCTTAGCGTGTTCGCGGTAGAGCGGTTCGTGGAAGCCGAGCACCTGCGCAAGCTCACATTCGAGATCCCCGCGGACTTCCAGATCGACGAGGTGCTCCACGGTGCGTTCGGAGTTCACGTCGGCGACCCTGCGAACGCTTGCCGTGTGATCGTCGAGTTTCCGGCCGAAAAGGCCGAGCTCGTCGCCAGTCGCGTTTGGCACCCAACGCAAGAACTGCTGCGCGTTCCCGGCGGAGCCGTGCGCCTCACGTTCACATGCACAAACCTCCTTCCAGTTGTTACGTGGATCCTGCAATGGGGGCCCCACGCGAAGGTCATCGAACCAGAGGAGCTGGTGACGAGTGTCGTCGAGGAGTTGGATCGCGCGCGTCGGTGGTACAGCCGGGGCTCGTAGAATGTCTCGGACCGCCATCGACTGGGGACACGTGGGGATTCCGACGATCGCACGGTGCCGAACGCGGCGACATTCATGTGGGTGAACGTGACGAGGTAGACTGTAGCGGCGTGAGCGAACCCGACGACGGTGAGACAGAGCGGGACGTCCTCGATGATCCGGAAATCAGAGAACGGCTCCTCGCCCGTGCCCGTGCTCTTGTCGTTCTCAACGACGAGAATCAGGCGCACTCGAACGTCTCGTTCAGTCAGGCGGTTCTCGCCCGACAGCGGTCGTCCGGATAGCCGGCGAGGACGCGACCTGTTGGACGCGGCAGCGCGCAGAAGCAGCTGGTCTGGACATTGCGCAATCTCGGTTGACGCTCGTACCCGCAGACGACCGCCGCGAGTTGGAGGACTGAGGTTCAGTTTGGGGACGGCCATGCCGTCATCGCTCAGGCGCGTGACGAGAAAGGCGCGTCATCGCTCGGGACGGTGACGAAATCCGGCATTCCTTGGTGGCGCGCGACCGTTACAACCGTTGCATGGCATCACGCACGTTCAAGGCACTCACGATACGGATCAAGGATCCCAGGCGCGCCGTCATCACGGCCTTCGACGGCGATCTGAGCGACGAGATCAAGCTCAGGGTCGCCGCTTGGCTCGTGTCGGACGTCGCGCGCAGACTCGACGTAGACGAAGTCGAACTCGCATACGAGTCTCACGAATAGCGCGGCGCGCGCGGCTTCACCTGGTCGCCCCCGCGTGCTGAGCGACAGTTACATCTCCCCGCCGCATTGCTCCGCTTGGATTGTCACCCAGCGGGGGTCGTTGCCTCACCGAATCTGCTACCGGCAGTAGCAGCTGAAAGAGGCCACGATGACAAAAAAAATCAGTACGGACGGGCGTCGAGAATTGGTTCAAGCGATCGGCGACCGATATCGATCATCGCCCAGCGGTGAGAAGGCTCGAATCCTGGATGAGTTCGTCGCGGTGACCGGCTACCGCGACTGCGACTTTACGACGAGGCCGTGCGCGAGGTTCTCATCGTGCTGTGGGAAGCGGCCGATCGCATTTGCGGCAAGCGACTCGAGGCATTGGTCCCCGTGCTTCTCCCGGCGCTTGAGCGACATCGACACCTCAACCTCGAAGCCGGCGTTCGCGAGAAGGTGCTCGGCGTCAGTGCCTCAACAATCGACCGCATGCTCAAGCCGGCGCGAGCCGCCATCGACGGGCCGCGGAAACGCTCGAGTGCGAAGCCTGCGATCCGACGCGCTGTTCCCGTCAAGACTTTCGGCGACTGGAAAGACCCGGCGCCGGGCTTCATGGAGGCGGACCTCGTATCGCACGGAGGTGAGAACGATGCCCTTTCCACTGCACGGGTTCGACACAGACAACGGCAGCGAGTTCATCAACGAGACCGTGCTCGCCTGTTGCACCGCCGAGAAGATCGAGTTCACGCGTTCGCGTCCTTACCGCAAGAACGACCAAGCCTGGGTCGAGCGGAAGAACGGGTCGGTCGTTCGCAGACTCGTCGGGTATCGTCGGCTCGAAGGCATAGCTGCTGCCGAGGCGCTCGCCCGCATGTACACCGCGTCGAGGCTGTTCGTGAACTTCTTCCAGCCATCGTTCAAGCTCGCGGAGAAGAAGCGCGTCGGGGCACGAGTGAGCAAGCGCTATCACGCACCAGAAACTCCGTGCGGTCGTTTGCTGCAGTCGTCATCGATCGCGGAGTCTACGAAAGAGCGGCTGCGCGCCGTCGCGCTGACGCTCGATCCGCTCCAGCTTCTCGACGAAATCAGAACAGTGCAGCGGCTTCTCGCAGGTCTCGCGGCAGGTGTCGTGCAGGAGGTCCCGCAACACCGCGATGGAGAGCTCGACCAGTTCCTGAAGAGCCTCTCGACGGCTTGGCATGATGGTGAGGTACGGCCGACCCACCGAAGGGAGCCGGCGCCTCGCCGAGAGTGGCGCACGCGAAAGGACCCGTTCGTCGACGCATGGCCACGTGTCGTTACGTGGCTGGAATGCGAGCCCGACCGGACCGCATGTGAACTGCTCGCACGGCTTCACGCGGAGCAACCCAAGGTCTATGCGCCTGCGCTGCTTCGTACGCTTCAGCGTCGTGTCAAAACCTGGCGCCGAGCTGCGGCGATGAAGCTCGTGTTCAGCGCTGAAATAGGAACCGGGGTGTCGTTGGGCGACGCCGCGTTGAATTGATTCTCATCCGACGGGTGCGATCATGCTGAGGCATGCGTGGTAGCAACGACTGCTGAGGCAATACGTTGGGTGAATGTAATTGACGTCAAGCACGAGGCCGATCGCGCCTTAACGAATCACGTTATCCATTCGAGGGTTCTTAGTAGTGTCGCCGATCTGATGAGCTCGACTCCCGCCGGAGCAACGATCACGATGGCCGGCAAATCCCTCGGGTCCGGCCCACGAGCATCACGACGAAGCAGGACAACCTGACGGTCCACGCCACGCTTCGCGGGTACAGACTGTGGTGACTCTGTCGCCGCCGAATGCGTCCAAGCCAGCGAGAGCGTTTCGAGCGCCAGACTCGCGATGATCGATGACGCGGCCGCATCAAGTAAGAGCGACGCGCAGGGCTCGAGGTGATGACGAAGGTGAGGTAGCCCAACTTGGTTGCCACCGATGACCGGATACGTACCTGGAGCGCGAGCTACTCGGAAAGAACGCGAGCCGCGAGGCCGCCGCGGCGGCATCGCGGGCGGTGGGAAGAGTGCCTGACGAAGAACCGCCGACGCATGCGGTCGACGGACCAGTCCCCTGGTCCCCGGTGATCCTGGTGGAAGTCGTCCTCTTCAAGCCCGGTGGTGACAGTTGTGAGCTGATGCTCTGCAGCCGAACGTCAGGGCGCGAGGGTTGACCGCTGCGGCGGGCTCCGATCGTAGAATGGCGCATGGGCCTCGATGCGTCGGTGATGTGCAACTGCTACGCGCGCGGGCTCACGACAACGCCTCCGTACCGCGAGTGCGTGCGTGTCGACGACGAGGGCTACCTCGGCCTCGATCTTCCGTGGGAGAGCCACCGAGCAGAGCACGACGCCTTCGACAACTGGATGGGGAGCGCCTGCGCCCACGAGAACATGGCAGCGAGCAGCGAGCGCATCTCCAACTGGAGCGGGTATCGCTCGTTCCAAGAGGCACTCGCTCTCGTCGGATGGGAACAGTTTCCGACGCTCCATGCCGTGCTTCCCAACGCGAACGGTGGCCTCGTATCCGCCGCTGACTCCGCGCGCTGCCTCGAGGAGCTACGCACCTTCGAAGAGCACTACCGAGCGCGCGTCCCGACGCTGTTCGACAGCGACACCGCCGCGATCATCTTCCAATACATTCAAGCCTACAACGGTGTCTTCATCGACGACGGCAAGAGCGGCGTGAGCGTCGGCCTCGACGAGCGCGGCCTCTTCGTGCTCGAATTCCAAACTCGACGAGAGCTCTTCCGCGCGATGCGGTTCGAGCAGCGCCCCGTCGCGCACGACGGTGCCGAGCTCGTCGACCTCGATACCGGCGCCCGCCTCACCATCGCACTACGAATCCACGGTCACGAGATCCCATGGCCCGACGGCCGCATGCAGGACGATCAAGAGCGCTGGCGCTTCTCCGAACCGGAGCGGATGCACGTGGCCCGACACGAGCAGAGCGCCGCCGACTTCCAGCGCGTTTTGACAAGTCTGCGCGCCGTGTTCACCGCATCGGTCGATAACAGCAACCCGGTACGCTGGTGCTGAGCTCCATCGAATGCGCTCGTCGTCGCGACCGCCGTAGATCTCGCGGTAGTTGCTCTGTGCCGGCCTGCGGGTTCTGGGCGGGCCGGTCATCGAGCTGGCTCGCCACTACTTCGTCTAGGTCCTAAGGGCCCTCGAATCAGAAAGTTGATCGGAACCGAGTGACTGAGGATCGACAGGATCTCCAGATCGTGATCTACAGGATCTGCAGGTCACGTGACGT
>JAYVLQ010000114.1:0-88961 GCA_043759355.1 Kofleriaceae bacterium | reverse complement strand
GTGAGCGTCTTCATGATCTCGTTCATCCGGTTGGACTGAACGGACAGATAGGCCTCGAGCGCGGAGGTCACGAGGTCGCGGTAGCTCTCGATCAGGTCGTTGATCCGGAGGAAGTGATCGTAGACGTCCCGATAGAACGGCGTCATCTCCTTTGGTATTTCGTCGAACTCGCCGCGCGCGAGGCGGAGCAAGATCTCGCGCTGGTGGATGCTCATCCGACGCAGCGTGAGCAGCATCCGCTTGAAGCTGAGGATCCTGCGCAGGATCGGCGGGCCTTGCTTGGTCCCGGCCTTGCGCAGCACGTCGTTCTCGAGCTTCTCGATCTGGGTGTCGAGGTTATCGACCACCGGCAAGTATCGATCGACCGCGGTGTCGAGGATCGCGTGCGCGATCCAGGCCGGTCCCTTCGCGAGCAATTTCGGCGTGCGGTCGAGCTCCGAGCGCACCGCATCGACGATGTGCTCCGGATCGTGCGTGATCACCCACGTCGACCCGATCACGAGATCGAGCTCGATCAGCCGGATCGAGCCGGACTTCTTGGCCTGCGCGATGCCGTGGACGATGATGTAAAGGTACTGGTCGTAGTCCTCGAGCTTGGGCTGGCTGCGGGTCGCCCAGATATCTTCGATGGTGAGTGGATGGAGCTCGAGTTGCTTCGCGAGCAGCACGTCGCAAGCGTGGTCTTTCTGCTGGAGCTCGATCCAGATCGGCTTTTTGGCGTCGAGTGCGGCGTGGATCTCCGTCGGGTCCTGGGTGACCCGATACTGATCGCCGTCCAGGATGCGCGCCTCCATCCCCATGTCTTACCATTGGTGCATGTCTGATCTTGCACAGCGGTTCGCGGATGCGCAGGTCCGAATCAAGCCGGTCACCGGGCTCGGCAACAATGTCCTGCTCGAGATGTACGCGCTCTACAAGCAAGCGACGATCGGTGATGTCGCGGGTCCGCGCTCGGGCATGCTCGATCTCAAGGGTCGCGCGAAGTACGACGCGTGGACCAAGCACCAAGGCGAAACCAAAGATGCCGCGATGACCGCGTATATCGCGATCGTGGAGAACCACACCACGTGATGCCGGGCTGGGACCTCCGCGGCAAGCACGCGGTCGTCACGGGTGGTACGAAAGGCATCGGCGCGGCGATCTGCGAAGAGCTCGCGGGGCTCGGTGCGACGATCACGACGATCGCGCGCAGCGATGCCGATATCGACGCGGACCTCACGACCGAGCGTTCGAAGATCGTCGCCGCGCTCGCGGGCAAACCGATCGACATCTTGGTTCACAACGCCGCGACGAATGTCCGCAAGCCGCTGGTCGAGTATGACGACGAGACGTGGGAGCGGATCCTCGCGCTCGACCTCAGTGCCGCGGTGTTGCTCTCGCGCGACCTGCATCCGCAACTCCGCGCCGCGCACGCGAGCGTCATCCATATCGGATCGGTCGCTGGTCAGCTCGCTCTGCCGACCGGTGTCGCGTACGCGGCGGCGAAGGCCGGGCTCGCGCAAGCCGCGCGTGTGATGGCGCTGGAGTGGGCCCGCGATCAGATCCGCGTGAATACGGTCGCGCCCTGGTACACGCGAACCCCCCTCGCGGCACCGGTGTTGGCCGATCCTACGAAGCTCGCAGCGATCCTGGCGCGCACCCCGATGGGCCGCATCGCGGAGCCGCGGGAGGTCGCCAGCCTCGTCGCGTTCCTCGCCCTGCCGGTCGCCTCGTACATCACCGGCCAGTGCATCTCGGTCGACGGGGGTATGTCGGTGCAAGGACTCGCGTTCACGGGCTGAGCTGGCTGATCCGCTAGCCAGGCAAGAAGCTCCTGGGGTCTCGCGGCTCTAGCGGAAGTAGTGAAAGTCTTTGCACATGATGCTGGCAGGGTAGTTGCTCTACACCCGAGACATGCGAGCTGTACTGACCGGGATCCTGTTCGCGGTGATGACCAATGGCTGTGCCGGCGATGTCGGCGATTCCACCGGCCCGCAAGGCGGCGCCATCGATCAATACATCGAAGGGCTGCCGCTGCTTCCCGTCGACCCGCCTGCCGTCGTGCAAGGCACGGTTTCGGCCCAGACGACCGACGGCGACTACCAGTGCAGCACGCAGAATCTGCAAGAGACCCGCGATTACGACCAGATCGTGGCGTTCGCAGCGAACTCCGATTCGCTGTGGCCGGGCGCCCTCGTCAGCGCCGACTCGGTGCTCACCGGCCTGTTCACCCAGATCGTGATGCCGCGGACGGCCGGCACCATCTCGGTCAGCCTCCAGAACATCGATGGCACCAAGAAGGCGACGGTCGCCAACCCGAGCCTCGCGACGTATCGCGACGCGCTCAGTGGCATCCTCGACACCGACATCACGGGTTCGACGCCCGCCAATATCTCTTCCGAGATCGAGCAGGTCCACTCGCAGGAGCAGCTCAACATCGCGCTCGGCGTCAAGGCGAGCTGGGGCCTCGGCGTCGCGAACCTCAAGACGAGCTTCAACTTCTCGGATAGCCAGACGCGCTCGCGTTACCTCGTGAAGTACATGCAGACGTACTACACCGTCGATTTCGATGCGCCGTCGTCGCCAGCCGCCGTGCTCGACGCGAGCGTGACGCTCGCCGATGTCAAAGCGCACATGGACGAGACGCGGCCGCCCGCGTACGTCTCGTCGATCACCTACGGCCGGATGGTCGTGTTCACGTTCGAGTCGGAGTACTCGGACGAAGAGATGGGCGCCGCGCTCGACTTCGCCTACTCGAGCGGCGCCGATGTCTCGGGCAATGTCTCGGTAACCTACAAAGACATCCTCTCGAAATCCAAGATCACCGCGTTCATTCTCGGCGGCGATGCCGGCACCGCAGTCCAGGCGATCGATAGCTACGACAACCTGATCGCGTTCATCAAGGCCGGCGGAAACTACTCGAAAAACTCTCCGGGCGCGCCGATCGCGTACAAGCTCAACTACCTCAAGGACAACTCGCCCGCGCGCATGTCGGAGACCACGAACTACGACGTGAAGACCTGTGACCGCATCTCGCAGCAGGTCCAGGTCATCCTGCAGAGCATCACCGTCGACGTGGCGAATGACAGCGGCGACAACCTCGAGGTCTACGGCGACATCTCGGTCGAAGGCACCAATTCGGTCTCGCTCTGGCACAAGGACTCGGGCAACTACGTCCAGATTCACCAGGGCACCTCCTTCGGTCAGGGCATCGCCACCGCGATCGTGAATGTCTCGCCAACGGGCGGCTCGACCATCAAGCTCAAGGCGCACCTCTACGATAAGGACCTGCTCTTCGACGACGACCTCGGCTCGGAGATCACGATCGACCCGTTCGAGACCGGTTGGCGCAAAGATTCCGCCGTGATCCTCACGGGTTCGGGTGCTCAAGTTCACGTGAACTTCTCGCTCGCCCCGATCTGATACAATCGTTACGTGATCGACCGAAGCGCGTAGCCAGATGTTCTGACACGCGACCTCGCAACGCGAATCACGAAACCCAGAAAGCGGGACGGAATGAAGGCGCAGCGCGTCACCATCCACACCCTCCGGCAGATGAAAGAGCGCGGCGAGAAGATCGCCATGGTCACCGCCTACGACGCGACGTTCGGGCGGCTCTTCGATGACGCTGGCGCTGACGTCCTCCTCGTTGGCGATTCGCTCGGCATGGTGATCCAAGGCCATGACACCACGCTCCCCGTCACGCTCGAGGAGATGGCCTATCACTGCCGCGCCGTCGTGCGAGGTGTCGCGCGAGCCCACGTGGTCGGTGATATGCCGTTCATGTCGTATCAAGCCTCGATCGAGCAGGGCCTGACCGCGGCAGGCCGGCTGATCAAAGAAGGCGGGTGCCATTCGGTGAAGCTCGAAGGCGGCGCTCAGCACGCACCGCTCGTCGAGAAGTTGGTGGCCGCGGGCATTCCGGTGATGGGCCACATCGGCCTCACGCCGCAATCGTTCCACCAGTTCGGCGGCTTCAAGGTCCAGGGCCGCGACGCCGGTGGGCGCGAGCGCTTGCTCGCCGATGCCCTCGCGCTCGAAGCGGCGGGCGCCTACGCGATCGTGCTCGAGGCGATTCCGGCCGATATCGCACACGCCATCACGGCGGCGCTGCAGATTCCGACGATCGGCATCGGTGCGGGCGTCGATTGCGACGGCCAGGTCCTCGTCTGCTACGACATGCTCGGCATGAACGAAGAGTTCAAGCCACGCTTCGTACGGCGGTTCGCGCAGCTCGGCGCCACGATCAAGCAGGCGACCCAGCAGTACGTGAGCGAGGTGCGTGCTGGCACCTTCCCGTCGGATGCCGAATCGTTCGCGGTGACCGAAAAGCAGGCGGCCCAAACCGCGCTGTACTCGACCGTCGGCAAAAAGCCGTAGGCCTGCTAGATAGTCCGGCGTGGGGTCGGCATCAGACGGACGAGGGATCGCAGAACTTGTCGAGCTCGCGCGCGGGAAGCGGATCGTCGCGCTGACCGGCGCCGGCATCTCGACCGAGAGCGGCATCCCCGATTACCGCGGGCCGGATCGACCGCCGCGCGTGCGCGATCCGATGCAGCACCGCGAGTTCGTCGACAAGCCGGCGATGCGGACGAAGTATTGGGCGCGCTCGATGATCGGCTGGCCGCGGATGGCGGAGGCCAAGCCGAACGCGGGCCATCTCGCGTGCGTTGCCCTCGAACAGCGCGGCCTGCTCGCCGGCATCATCACCCAGAATGTCGACGGGCTGCACACGAGCGCGGGTAGCTGCAACGTCGTCGAGCTCCACGGTGCGCTGCGTCGCGTGCGCTGCCTCGCGTGTAACGAGATCACGTCGCGCGATTACATGCAGCAGCGGCTGATCGAAGCGAACCCCCGCCACGCGAACGATGCGCGGATCCAACCGGATGGTGATGTCGAGCTGCCCGATGCGCTCGTCGCGGATTTCGAGATCGTCGCGTGCACTGCATGCGGTGGTGTGTTGATGCCCGATGTCGTGTTTTTCGGCGGGAGCGTGCCGCGCGACGTGCTCGATGCGGCGTGGGCGCTGTTCGATCAAGCGGAGGTCCTGCTCGTTGCGGGCAGCTCGCTCGCAGTGTTCTCCGGCTATCGCTTCGTGCGTCGCGCGGCGGAGCGCGACGTGCCCGTCGCGATCGTGAACCGTGGCCCGACCCGCGGAGACGAACACGCGGCGCTCTTGATCGATCAGGCAACGGGCGTGGTGCTGCCGAAACTGTGTGATTTGCTCTAGAGAGCGGCGAAGCTGCGGCAACCGAGAGGTCCTGCTCAAATGCGCAGGTGCACGCCGACCCGCTCGCGCATCTGAGTGCTACGGCTACGGCTACGGCTACGGCTACGTGCCGCGCTCGCGCTCGGGCTCGCGCGATGTGGTGCTCGCGCGATGTGGTGATCGTTCGTCAGCGACGACGGCGTCGGCGGCGCTGACCGACCAGCTCCGAACCGGTCGTCGCTGCAGCCACGGCAGGGCGCGGCGCAGCGCTGGCGGGCGAGGCATCGGCCGGCGGACTGACCCGCCAGTTGTCATGCGACGTGTTCGGGCCCGCTGGCGGTGCGCCGCTGGGGCGCGAGCTCGCGCGCCAGTTGTCGCGAGATGTGGTCGAGTCGGCTGGCGGTGCGCCGCTTGGCGGCGGGCTCACGCGCCAGTTGTCGCGCGCTTGATTCGGCGCTTGGCCGTTCGAACTGCGACCGTCGGGACCTTGGCCGTTCGCACGGGGGCCGTTCGCACGGGGGCCGTTCGCTCGGGGGCCGTTCGCACGGGGGCCGTTCGCACCGGGGTCGTTCGCACGGGGGCCGTTCGCACCGGGGTCGTTCGGGCGCGCGTTCGGACGCGCGTTGTCGCGACGCGAGCGCGAGTCGTTCGGGCGTTGCGGACCTCGCCCGTTGCTCGGCGGCGCGGGCCTCGTTTCTTGCCCCGTCCATTTGGGATGCAGGGGCTGCGGTTCGGTCGAGCGCGCCGCCCGTACTTCGACGACGGGCGCCGGGGCGGGTGGTGCCGGGCGCCGCGGGCTCGCGCTGTAGTCGTCGAGCCGCGGTGGCGTTGGTGGTGGTCGATTCGGACGTGGCGATGCGAACCGTTCGTTGCGGCGATGCTGCTGGAGCGGCGGGGGCGTCGGCGGCACGAACTGCGGTGTCAGATCGCGACGGACGTATGCCTGCCAGATCGCGCGACCGTCGACGCGATGGATCGCGAGCGCGGGATCCATCGTGGCCAGGTGCGAGTGCACGTTCTCGAAGTCGCGGAGGAAAAAGTGCTCGGCGCGCGTGTTGTGCGCGGCCGAGATGACCTGCGGAAAATCGATGATCGTCGGGCCCTCGGCGGCGAGCAGGATGTTGTACGGCGACAGATCGCCGTGCACGAGATCGCAGCAGAGCAACGCGATCAGCTGGACGACGATATCGGCGTAGACGCCCATCACCGCATCGGGCTCGAGCGTGATCTCTTCGAGCCGTGGCGCGGGCCGCCCCTCGTGATCGAGCACGAGCGTCATGAGCAGCACGCCCTCGTAAAACATCACCGGTGTCGGGGTGCGTACACCCGAATCGACGAGCTTGAACAGCGCATCCGCTTCGGCCGATTTCCACGCTTGTTCGGCCGCATCGCGGCCGAACTTGCCGCCGCTGTCCATCGCGCGCTGGGTCCGCGTGTTGCGAACCTTGCGACCTTCTTTGTACTGGACGTTGTTCTTGAAGCTGCGCGTCTCTCGGTCCTTGTAGACCTTTGCCGCGAGCACGGCATCGCCGCGGCGGACCATCGAGATGGTCGCTTCTTTGCCGCTCTTGATCCGGCCGAGGATCTCGTCGATCACGCCATCGGCCAGCAGCGTATCGAGTGAGTCAGCCAACGTCAGTGCTTCTTTGTGTAACGATCGATCCAGCTCAGTACTTCATCGTGCCACAGCTTGGAGTTCTGCGGCTTCAACACCCAGTGGTTCTCGTCGGGGAAATACAAAAATCGGCTCGGAACGCCCTTGCGCTGGAGCGCGGTGAACGTGGCCATGCCCTCGGTCTCGACGACGCGGAAGTCCTGGCCACCGTGGACGACGAGCGTGGGGGTCTTCCAGTTCTTGATCAGATCGAACGGCTCGTCCTTCGCGTAGCCCACGGGCTTGTCCCACGGGGTGCCGCCGTGCTCCCACTCCGGGAACCACAGCTCCTCGGTCGCGAGGTACGCGCTGCGCTCGTCGTTGTTGCCATCGTGGCAGACCAACGCCTTGAACCGATCGGTGTTGCCGTTGATCCAGTTGATCATGAAGCCGCCGTATGAAGCGCCGAGCGCGACCGCGTTCTTGCCGTCGAGCCACGGGTACTTCGCGATCGCTACATCGAGGCCCTTCATGAGGTCCTCGTACGGAGCGCCACCCCAGTCCCCGTTGATCGCGTCGACGAACTTCTGGCCGTAGCCGGTCGAGCCGTGGAAGTCGATGAACACCGTGCCGTAGCCGTGACCCGCGAACACCTCGGGGTTCCAGCGATAGTGGAAATCGTTGCCGAAGCTACCCTGCGGGCCGCCGTGGATGAGGAACGCGATCGGATACTTCTGGGCCGCGACGAAGCTCGCAGGCTTCATCGCGTAGCCATACACGGTGTCGCCGTGGGCGCCCTTGAACGAAAACTGCTCGTACGCGCCCCACGCGATCGCCTTGACGCGCGCATCGTTGATATGCGTGATCTGCTTCACGTCGCTGCCGTCGAGCTTCATCGTGAACAGCTCGGTCGGCTGATCGAGCATGTTGCGCGAGTAGACGATGCGATCGCCCGCGAGCTGGGGCCCACCCGTGAAGCCCTTTTCGGCGAGCAGCTTCGCGGCTCCGGTCGCGACATCGATCGCGAACAGCGCGTGGTTGCCGACGCGATCGCTCGTCGTGTAGATCGTCTTGCCGTCCTTGGCCCACTCGAAGCCACCGACCGAGGCGTCCCACGCTTCGGTGACGACGCGGACCCGCTTTGTCGCCATGTCGATGATCGCGAGCCGCGTGCGATCCGCCTCGTAGCCCGGGCGAACCATCATGCCGATCGCGAGCGACCTTCCGTCCGGCGAGAAGGTTGGCGTAAAATCATATGCCTTGTTCGCGATCGTGAGATCGACCGGCTTGGTGCGACCATCCGTCGAGACGAGGAACACGTCGGTGTTCGTCGTCCACGCCTGCTCGCGTCCGCCGACGCGCGCGAGGTAGACGAGCGACTTGCCATCGGGCGCGATCGAGATGTCCTCCATGCCGTCGAAGGGCTTGACCGGCGTATCGGTGGCGAGGCCCGGCGTGAGGTCGCGCGCATCGTCGGCCTTTGCCGGATCCCACACGAACAGGTGCGAGAACTTGCCGTCCTCCCACGTATCCCAGTGGCGGAAGAACAGCTCGGTGTAGATCTTCGCCTTGACCTTCGATTTTGCCTTGTCGTCATCGCGCTTCATGGTCTCGGCGAGTGTCTTGGCATCGGGGTAGACGTCCGCGGTGAGCGCGAGGTGCTTGCCATCCGGGAAGATCTCGAAGCCATTGAGATCGACGGGCAGCTTGGTCACCGGCTCGGCTTCGCCACCGCTCGGCGCGATTCGCCACACCTGGTTCGAGCCCGAGCGCGACGACAGGAAGTAGATCCACCTGCCGTCCGGCGACCATGCCGGATCGGTGTCGTTTTCGGGGTGCGAGGTCAGGCGGACCGGCTCGCTCGAGCCATCAACCGGCACGACGTAGATGTCGAACCGACCGCGGTTGGCGTCGAAATCGGTGTCTCGTAGGGTGAAGGCGGCGCGCTTGCCGTCGGGGCTGACCACCGGGTCGCCGACTCGCTGCATCGCCAACATGTCCTGGATCGTGAGGCCCTTGGTGGGTGCGGCCGACACGGTCGCGGCCATCAGGAGCACGCCCAGGAGGCCCGTGATCGTTCGTTGCATCGTCGCGATCTATCACAGTAGGGTCACCTCGTGCTCGATACGATCCTCCACTACTTGCGAACCACGCTGGTGGTCCTCTCGGGCACTCCCGTCACTCCGCTGACCCTGTTCACCGCGATGGCGATCCTGCTCGTCGCCCGGATCGTGACATCGCTCGTCGGCCGCAGCCTGGAGCGTCTCCTGGCCGCACGCGACTTCGATAAGGGCGTGCGCTACACGACCATCAAGATCACGCGCTACACGATCATGCTGATCGCCGTCCTCATGGCGCTCGGGACGATCGGCGTCAACACCAGCGCACTGATGGCCGGTGGCGCGGTGCTGCTGGTAGGCATCGGCTTCGGGCTGCAGAAGCTCGCCGAGAACTTCATCTCGGGCCTCCTCCTCTTGCTCGAGCGCCCGGTCAAGAAGGGCGACTTCATCGATGTCGGCGGCGTACTTGGTACGGTCGAGGACATCGGGTTGCGCGCCACGCACGTGATCTCGCGCGAGGGCGTCACGATGATCGTCCCGAACGCCAGCCTCGTCACCGCGCTGGTCGTCAACCACAGCGTGCCGACGAACGTTCGCCGGATCTGGATCAAGCTTGGCATCTCGTACGACTGCGACCTCGATCACGTGGTGCGCGTGCTCGAGCAGGTCGCGCACGACGAGCCGCTCGTCCTCGACGAGCCGAAGTTCGAAGTCCGCCATCAGAACTTCGGCGATTCGGCGATGGAGCTCGCGCTGCTCGCATGGATCCCCGAGGCGCGCGACGAGCTGATCGTCGCCTCGAAGTTGCGGTTCGCGATCACGCGCGCGTTCAAGCACGAGAAGATCGTGATCCCGTATCCGCAGCGGGACGTTCACGTCGTGACACGGGCGGCACAGACCCAGGCGGCACAAGCGGCAGCCGATTCGTCGACACCGGCGACACCGGCGACACCGGCGGCACCGGCGACACCGGCGGCACAGGCGGCACCGGCGGCACAGGCGGCACCGGCGGCACCGGCGGCACCGGCGGCACAGGCGGCACAGGCGGCACAGGCGGCACAGGCGGCACAGGCGGCACAGGCGATCGTGCGGTGACGTCGCGGGCCGAAGCGCGCGCGCTCGCGATCACGGCGCAAGGCTTCGCGGCGCGCCCCGCGAAGGTCACGCGGACCCAGCTCCGTACGCTTGTCGAGCGGCTCGGCGTGATCCAGATCGATTCGGTCAACGCGCTCTCGCGCTCGCACTACCTCCCCGCGTTCAGCCGGCTCGGCGCGTACGATCGCGCCGAGCTCGACGCGCTCGCGTGGGAAGCGCCGCGCTCGCTGTTCGAGTACTGGGGTCACGAGGCATCGCTGTTGCCGGTCGCGCTCCAGCCCCTCTTGCGGTTTCGCATGGAGGCTGCCGCGAACGAAGCGTGGGGCCGGATGCGCACGATCGCCAAGACGCGCAAGGCGTTCGTCGCCGACGTGCTCGCCGTCGTGCACGATCAGGGCCCGATCGCGGCGGGCGCGATCGAGGTCGCCGAGGCGAAGAAGAAGAAGACCAAGGGCGGGTGGTGGTCGTGGTCCGATACCAAGACCGCTATCGAATTCTTGTTCTGGAGCGGCCAGGTCACGAGCGCGAAGCGGCGCTCGTTCGAGCGGCTGTACGACCTGACCGAGCGCGTGCTCCCCGCGGAGATCCTCGCGATGAAGACTCCGTCGCGCGACGAAGCGCATCGCGCGTTGATCGAGCGCTCCGCTCGCGCGATGGCGATCGGCAGCGAAGCGGATCTGCGTGACTATTATCGGCTCGCGGTCGCGCCCGCGCGTGCCGCGATCGCCGAGCTCGTCGAGGCCGGCATGCTGATCGCGACCACCGTCGAGGGCTGGCCCAAGCCCGGCTATCTTCATCGCGACGCGAAGGCCGGCGTGATCGATCGAGCGCGCGGCGCCCTGCTCTCGCCCTTTGACAACTTGATCTGGATGCGCGACCGCACCGAGCGGATGTTCGGGATGAAGTTCCGGCTCGAGATTTACACGCCGGCACCGAAGCGTTTGCACGGCTATTACGTGCTGCCGTTCTTGCTCGGCGACGAGCTCGTCGCACGCGTCGATCTCAAGGCCGATCGCAAATCCGGCACGCTACTCGTCCACGCGGCCCATTACGAGAAGCAGAGCGTGAAGAAGCCCGCGGTCGCGATCGCGCTCGCCGCGGAGCTCCGCGCCCTCGCGACCTGGCTCGGGCTCGCACAGGTCAGCGTCGCCAAGGCCGGTGATCTGGGCGCGGCTCTCGGCAAGAGCGTCCGAGCGCTGTGAGCATCCGCCTCGTCGAATGCAGGAGTCACGAGTGACCCGCTGGCCGGCGCTAGACTTCTTCGTCGGCCGGGCGCGCGGGCACGGGGCGACGCGGCGGCGGCGCAGAGCTCGCTTTCGCGGGGCCGCCCGGGGGCACGTGCACGAGCGTGACCACGGCATCGGCGAACTCGACATCGACGCGCGACGCGAGCCGCGATTTGACCGTGCCGCGGCCAAACTTCACGTGCTCGATCACGTCGCCGATCTCGAACGTCTTGCTCGCGCCGTACGGAATCACGGTCTGTTCCGGCGCGTGCCAGCCGAGGCGCGCGAGCTCGGTCACGCTATCGGTGAGCGACTGCACGACCTTCGCCTGGACCATGCCGACGCGCGGATCGATCGCGCGCTTGATCGCGACCTCGCGCGGCGTCGACCGGGTGGTGATCGGTTGATCGATGCGTGCTGCCGCATCGGCCGGCAGCACCGCGACTACGCGATCGATCACGCTCGCAGCGACGCGCGCGATCACGGCGGTGCGCGCTTCGGTCAGGGCGCGTTGCACGGCGTGCGACGCATCGATAGGCACCTTCGGCTGCTTGAGGAGCTGGGTGCCGCGATCGTCGAGCTGCGCCGTGATCTTATTGAACGTGCTCGAGAAGGCCTCGTCGCAGCGCGTGCGCGCTTCGTCGATGATCGCTTCACGCACCGCCGGGATCGCGAGCTCGGTCTTGATGACGTCATCGATCGCCTTGGTCATCGCGCTGCGAACGTCGTCGCCCAGCGACAGCGTGTCGTCGGCCACCTCGACCACGTGCAGGTCGAGGCCTTTGACCACGGCGGTCGCCATCTGTGCGGGCTTCGCATTGCGCGGACCACCACCGTCGAGCTCGATCGCGACCAGCTGTGCGACCAGCGCCGCGAACACGGGCTCGCGGTCCTCGAGGGAGGTGCGCTCGGTCGCTCCGAGGACATCGAGCACGTTATCGAGTCCCGCATACGTGCAGACATCGAAGAAACCTCGCATCAGATCGCGCGCGAGTTGGTCGAGCGGCAAGCCCGTCTTGCGGCTCTCGAACAGGCGCGAAGCGAGCTCTTGGAGAGGGGCGAGCTGACGTTGCGGAAAGTCGACGGGCATGCGCGCACCCTACCCGAAATTATCACGTTCGCGATACGCGCCGTGCCGCCTCACCGACATGCACCGTGCCAGCGTCGCAACGACCGACTCGTCGTCGGTGCCAGCGCGAGGGCCGGAGGGCTACCCCGTCGTGCTCACCGTACCGTTCGAGGCCGTCGAACCAGGAAGAACAGCGCCTCCGCAACCACAGTCCGATTCTATTCATCGAGGGATGGCCGGCGGCGCGGTACCAGGTCACATGAACCTGGTGCGCACCGCGGTCGTTCTCAGCCTTGTCGCCGCGTGCGGCAGCGAACCAGCTCCGCAGACGCACACGATCGCGTTCGACCTCGACAGCAAGCTCGATACCAGCGACACGTACTGGAACCTGCCCTACCCCTCGGATCTGCGCCTCGCGGCCGACGGTACGGTCGACTTCACGGGCTTTCCGAACACGTTCGACAAGCCCATCGTCACGGATCTCCTTGCCGGTGCGAAACGCCGGGCGGGCTATCCCGTGATGCCGATCGCGTACGTCAAGTTCACCGACACCGCGCCCGCTCACGCGCTCGCGGACACCACGCCCGATGCGACGATCATCGACATCGATCAGGCCTCGCCCGAGCTCGGCACGAAGTATCCGGTCGTCGCGCAGACGCTCGTCGAGGATGCGTACACCGGCCCCGGCCTCGTCGCCCTCGCGCCCTATCCCGGCATCGTGCTGCGTGCGAGCACCCGCTACGCGTTCGTGATCTCGAAAAACTTCGCGCCCGGCACCGATGTGCCGCAGCAATTCGCGGAGCTCGGCGCCGGTACGTCGTCGCACGCAGCCGCGACGGCGCTGTACGCGCCGCTGTGGCCCGCGCTCGAGACGCTTGGCGTTGCGAAGGCCGACGTGCTGGTCGCGACGGTGTTCACCACGAGCGACCAGGTCAGCGTACTGCAAGCGCGGTCCGAGGCCGTGCGCGCCGCGCACCACGTGACGATCGACAACGTCCATGTCGATTCGACCGACGGTGCGGCGCACGCCGGCTATTGCGAGCTGCTCGCGACCGCGACGCTACCGCAGTTCCAGACCGGCACCGCACCCTTCGACCACGACGGCATCTTCGAGTACGACGTGGCCGGCACTCCGATCGTGCAGCGCACGCTGACCGTCCCCATCACGCTCACGATCCCGAATGGACCGATGCCCGCGAATGGCTGGCCGCTGTGGCAATTTTTCCACGGCTCCGGCGGTGCATCGTACGATCTCGTCGACGATGGCCCGAGCGCGACCGCAGACGGGCCGCCGCTCGTCGGTGAGGGTCCCGGCGCGGTCGTCGCACGGCGCGGCATCGCGGCGGTTGCGGCGGCAATGCCGCTCAACCCCGAGCGGCTCGCGAATGCTAGCGAGTACGCCTACCTCAACTTCAACAACCTCTCGGCGTTCCCGTTCACGTTCCAGCAGGGCGTCATCGAGCAGCGCCTGCTGCTCGATGCGCTCGTCGAGCTGCAGATTCCGGCGGCGACCCTCGCGGCCTGTACCGGCGCAGCGCAAACGACTCATCACTTCGATGCGACCAAACTCGTCGCCGGTGGGCATTCGATGGGCGGCATGTACACGAACATGATCGCCGCGGTCGAGCCGCGGTTCGGCGCGATTACGCCGTTCGGCGCGGGTGGCTTCTGGAACCTGATGATCCTCGAGACCGCGATCGTGCCGGGCGCACGCGGCCTGTTGAGTGCGATCCTCGGCGTCGATCCGACCACGATCTCGTTCGTGCACCCGGCGCTCGGCCTGGTCGAGCACGGCTGGGAGATCGCGGACCCGATCAACTCGATGGCGCGCCTCGTGCGCCGGCCGCTGGCGGGGACGCAGCCGCGCAACGTCTACGAGCCGATCGGCATGGACGACCAGTTCTTCCCCAATGACGACTTCGATGCGGTCGCGCTCGCCTACGGCAACCGCGAAGCGGGTGACATCGTATGGCCGAGCACGCAGACCTCGCTCGCGGTCGACCACCTCGATGGGCTCGTGGCGTATCCTGTGATCGGTGATCGCACCCCCACCACCGCGGTCGTCGTCCAGTATCACGACGATGGCATCCTCGACGCGCACTACATTCACCGCCAGCTCGACGCAGTGAAGTATCAGTACGGTTGCTTCCTGCAGACATACCTGCGCGACGGCACGGCCATTGTCGCGGCACCCGCAGCACTTTCGAGCGCGTGCCCCTGAAGGGTCGCTCCGAGCGCTTACACTCGCGACATGACCCAAGATACGCGCGCGCTCGCGCAAGCATGGCTCGCCGCGTTCGAGGCCCGCGACCTCGATGCGCTGCTCGCACTTTACAGCGACGACGCGACCCACACCTCGCCGAAGATCCGCGAGCGCCATCCCGAGACCGGTGGCGCGCTGCATGGCAAGGCCGCGATGCGCGCATGGTGGCAGGATGCTTTCGATCGGCTGCCTTCGCTTTGTTACATCATGACGCAGATCACAGCGGGCCCGGACAGCGTCGTTCTCGAATACATCCGCCGGCTCGATGGAGCGCCCGATCTGCCCATCTCGGAGAGCTTCGACGTGCGCGACGGCCGGATCATCAGGAGCCGCGTGTTCCACGGCTGAGCTACCATGCCGCCATGTTCGAGCTCGACGAGCAGACGCAAATGGTGGCAACGATGGTGCGGCAGTGGTGTCAGACCCAGCTCGCGCCGAAGATTCCGGTGCTCGAGGCGGGCACCGAACAACCGTTCGACCTGATGAAGAAGATGGCGAAGCAGTTCGGCTTCGACGCCATGCTCGGTGCATCGGTCAAGAAGCGGATCGCGAGGCTGCGATCGGGCGAGTCGGATGACAGCGATCGCCAGCTCGCGAAGGGCATCGGCAGTCCGATGATGATGCATGTCGTAATCAAGGAGCTCTCGCGCGTATCGCCCGGCTTCGCAATGGGGTTCGGCGTGTCGATGGGCCTTGTCGGTGGCGCGATCGTCGCGAAGGGCACGGCCGATCAGATCGAGCGGTGGGGCCTGCCGGTCGCCACGCTCCAGCAGATCGGCTCGTGGTGCCTGACCGAGCCCGATGCCGGGAGTGACGCTTTTGGTTCGATGCGCACGACGGCCAGGCCGAACCAAGCCGGTGGCTACGTGTTGAGCGGTTCCAAGACGTTCATCACGAACGGTCCCGGCGCGGACGTGTTTCTAGTCTACGCGAAGATCGATCGCGGCGAGCCCGAGCCCGGTGTCGCCACGTTCATCGTCGAGCGCGGCATGCAAGGCGTGTCGGTCGGACCGCCGTTCAAGAAGATGGGCATGCGCGATTCGCCGACGAGCGAGGTGTTCTTCGAAGACGTCCACCTCGGCATCGAGCACTTGCTCGGCGGCCAAGAAAAAGGTCGCGGCGGCCGCAGCGATACGAAGGATAGCCTCGGCAGCGAGCGGTCCGGCATCCCTGCGATGGCGTGGGGCATCATCGAGCGTTGCTACGATCAGAGCCTGCAGTACGTCCGCGATCGCAAACAGTTCGGTCGTCCGATCGGCGCGTTCCAGGCGGTCCAGCTCCATATCGCGGATCTCTATCTCAAGCTCCGCACCGTCGAGAACGTCGTGTTTCGTACCGCGTGGATGCAGCAGCACGGCAAGAAAGACATGGCGTTCGTCAACGCGAGCAAGGCAATGTGTGCGCAGTACGCGGTCGATGCCGCGATGACGGCGGTGCAGCTCCACGGCGGCTACGGCTACATGGAAGAGCTCGGGATCGAGAAGCTCGCGCGCGACGCGAAGCTGCTCGAGCTCGGTGCCGGCACGACCGATATCAACCTGCTCGCCGCCGCCCGCGAGCTGATCGGCGTCGAGTGAAGCGCCTCGCTCTCGCCGTGCTGCTCGTCGCGTGTGGTCGCGATACCGACGCCGTATTGAAGGCGCCGGCGAAAGGGTCGGGCGCCGCCGTGACCAAGCCGATCGTGGCGAGCACGAAGCTCGCGGCCTTGACGGTCACGTTGCCGACCGGCTGGACCGCGAAGTACGACGACCGCGGGTCATGGTCGTTCGCGTCGTCGCCAGCGCAGCACGCGAGCGTACATCTCGCGCAGATGTCGGCCGCGGTCGCGCCGAGCCTCGAGGCCTATCTCGCGCTGCAAACGTCGCCCAAGGCCACCACGTCGAAGGTGCTCGCGAAGCAAACGCTGCCTGATGGCTTCGCGGTGTCGATCGAGGTCGCGCTGAACGCGGACCCCGGGCACGCCAAGCGCGCGAGTTATGTGGTGCGGCAGCTCGGCTCCGTGTGGATCGAGTGCGTGTGCATCGACGTGCCCGACGACGCGATCCGCGATCAAGTGATCGCTATATGCTCGTCCGCGAAGCTATGACGCTGGGCCGGACCAGCTGATGATCACAGCGCCGTCGCGGCTCCTTGCGCCCGACGACGCGCGCGATCGTAGGCAGCGCGACACCTGAAGCGTCGCGAAGCTCTACATGACGCCCTCGAATTTGCGGCCAGCGCCGGGTTCCTCGACACCGCTCGGAGCGGCACCGTGACCTGCCGTTGACGGTTCGTCAGCGCGGGGTCACTAAATCGCGTGGCGTGGGCCATGAACTACGCGGTCGCATGCGCTTCTTGCCGACCCTCCTGATTCTTGCCCTCCCGGCCGCGGCTCACGCCGACCCACTCAGCCTCACGTCGCAGACAGACGCACCGACGATCGATATCGGCGTGCGGATCGGCGGCTATGGCTTTCGGCGTGATGCCGACCCGCAGTTCACCGGCAAGTGGGACGAGTGCCGGATGAACGGCGTCGGCATCTTCGGACAACGCGGCTTGCGTGGGCCGCTGTTTGTCGAAGCCGGCATCGATGCGTACTTTTCGTCCAACAATGAGCCGAACGCGATGGACCTGCCGGTCTCGCGTTCGAGTGTGCTCTTGTCGACGGCGATCGGCGTGCGCACCGAGCTCAATCGGTGGTTGGTGGGCTACGTCCAGCTCGGGGTTGGGGCGGAGCTCACGAGCGTCTCGGTGCCGTATGCGGACGGCACCCTCAAGGCGAACAAGATGTTGCCGGAAGGATTCATCGGCGTCGGCGGCGACATCAAGATCGGCAACTCTACGCGGTTCGGCGCGAGCATCCGGACGCTCGTGATGGGCAACTTCAACTACGACGCACAGCGGTTGAATCCGAGCAGCGACCAGTGGAGTGCATCGCCGACCGCGGCTCAGGTGTTTGCCGCCGAGCCGACGCTCGCCGCGCAGGCGCAGTTCTACGTGCGTCGCGATCTGTAATCGGCGATCGCAACTAGCAATTTGCAGCGGCTAATCGAGTGGCCGATCTTGAGGCACGGATGTAGTACGATGGGGGCGTTGCGGATCGGGCTCGCGCTGCTGCTCATCCTCGCGACCGCGCGCGTGATGGCGCAGCCGGTCTCGGAATCGATCGCGCTCGCCGGCTCGGATCCGGTGTTTCAGGCCGCGCTCGACGAAGCGGTCGCGCCCGCCGGGCTCGGCGTGATCGGCGCGCAGGACGTGACGGCACCATCGCTCGGCGCCCTGTCCACCGCGTCGCGCGAGCTCGCGGATCGGCTGCACGCGACGGCGACGGTGTGGTTGATCGCATCGCCGAACGGCATCACGCTCGTCACCTACGATCGCGAGCGCGATCGCTTGTTGGTTCGCGAGCTGCCCTTCGCGTTGCCGCTGTCGCCGCCGCACGCCGCCGAAGCCGCGCGCATCGCCCGCACGATGTTGCGTGCGCTGCGCACCACGGTCGATGTCGATCAGCCGCCGCCGCGGGTCGAAGACGCACCCGCGATCCGCGCCGCGGTCGCCGCACCGGAGCAACGCCGCCTCGGCGTGAGCGCGCTGGTCGGGTCCCGCTTCGGTGCACCCGACGGTGATCTGGTCGCGCAGCTGAGCGTGATCTGGCGGCCCGATCGGATCGGCTTTGCGGTCAGTGGCGAGCTCGCGCCGAGCGCGGACGTCACGACCTCCGCGTTCATGGGCACGGTGCTCGACATCGCCCTCGCCGCGGTCGCCCGTGCACCGGTGCTGGTCGTGCCGGGACTTCGGGTCACGCCCGTGCTCGGGCTCGCAGCGCACACGCTGCGGCTGCGCGGGTCGCTCTCGACCGCGCAGCCGATTCACGATACGCGGATGGATCTGGCCGTCCGGCTGGGGGTCGTGGTGAGCTACCGCGTCGGGCGCGATCTCGATGTCGGCTTCGGCGCGACGGTCGATTTGTTGCTCGATCGGCAGCGCTACGCGGCGGGAAACGTCCAAGTGTTGATTATTCCTAGGCTTCAGGCGCTGGTCGGGCTGATGGGAACTTTCCGGGTGCTGTAACCTTTTCCGGGCGTGGCCCCTCTAGATGATGTGGGACTGTCGATCGTCGAACGCCCGACGCCGGAGGATGAAGCCGAGCTCGTCGCGGCGTGCCTCCGGGGCGACCTCGCGGCCCAGCGCGCGCTGTTCCGTCGCGAGTTCGCGCGGGTCAACGCCACGCTCTATCGCATCCTCGGCCCCACCCGCGAGGTCGATGACCTCGTGCAAGAGACCTTCATCGCGGTGTTCCGCGGCCTCGCGAAGTTTCGCGGCGATGCGCGGCTCGCGACCTGGATCGACCGGATCGCGGTGCGGATCGCATTTGATCATGTCCGCACCCGAGGTCGGACGCCGGTACCGCTCGGGGTCATCGGCCTCGGCGACGACATCACCGATGCGACCGCGCTCGATGCCCAGGCCCACGCGCGCGATGGTCTGCGCCGGTTGTACGGCGCGCTCGCTCAGCTCTCGCCCGAGGCGCGTACCGCCTTCGCGCTTTACGCGATCGATGGTCGCTCGATCGCCGATGTCTCCAAGCTTGTCAACACGTCGATCGTCACGGCGAAGCTGCGAATCTGGCGGGCTCGCCGCGAGTTGATGAGGCTCGCGGCCGAGGACCCCGTCCTCAAGGAGTTTGTGAAGTGAAGATCGAAGTCGACCCACCCACGAACGAAGTCCGTCGCGATCGGATCGAGCGCCAGGTCTTTGCTCAGCTCGCCAACATGCGCGCGGTCGAACGCGCGGATGCTGCCGTGCCCGAAGCTCCGGCACACCACAACCAGCGCCCGTGGCTGTTTGGTGCGATCGGCGCCGGTATCGCCGCCGCGGTCGCGCTCGTCGTCGTCGCGACCAAGCCCGAGCATCCAGCTCCAGCCATGATCGTCGAGGAGACCACGCCGTCGCGGATCGTCACGCCGGTCGGCGGCGAATCGCAGTTCACGGTCGGTGATGCCGTGATCGTCGCGACGAGCGATACCAGCATCGATGTCAAGCGCGCTGAAGATGGCGGCATCACGCTCGTCGTCGCGCGCGGCGCGGTCGATTGCGATGTCGCGCCTCGCAAGAACCGCCCGCCGTTTCACGTGATCGCGGGCGACGTGTTTGTCGAAGTCGTCGGCACGCGCTTCACGGTCGCGCGCACGCCATCGCCCCGGGTCGACGTGGTGCGTGGGAAGGTGCGCGTGCGTGCGCCTGGCGGTACGTGGTTGCTCTCGGCAGGCGAATCGTGGACCCCGCCCGTCTCGGCCAGTGCATCGGAGACGGTGGCCGCGGTCCCACAGCTCGCGCCGATCGCGCCGCCCGTGCTGGTCGCGCCGCCGCCTGCAACGCAGGTCGTGCCGCCGGTCGTGCCGCCTATCGTGCTGCCGGTCGCGAGCGCTCAGCCCGATCCGCACGCGCTCTATCAGACCGCGCAGCGGTTCGAGGCAACCGACCCTGGACGTGCCGCCAAGGCCTATCGCACCGTCGCGAATACCAACGAGGCCTGGTCCGCGCCCGCGCTCTACGGCCTCGCCGAGCTCGATGCCAAGACCGATCCGGTCAAAGCGCTCGCCGATTGCAACGAGTACCTCCGGCGGTTCGCCACGAGCGCCCAGCTCGAGGATATCGCCTGGCTGAAGATCGAAATCCTGCGTTCTGGTGGCAAGCGTGACGAAGCCCGCATTGCGGCGGCGGATTATCTGCGACAGTTTCCCCGGGGGAGCTACGCGGCCATCGCCGCACGCATCGCTTCGCCGCCGTCGCATGACTAACGCCTGCAGGATCGCACTTCTCGTTCTGACTGCCAGCTGCAACTCGCTCGTGCAGCTCGCGCCGGATCCGCTCGGCGATCTCATGCGCATCCAGATCACCCCGAAGAGCGCAGACCTCCTGATAAGCGACCTCTCGCAGCCGCCGAGCGAGCAAGCGTTTCACGCGATCGGCGTGTTCTCCGATGGCGCGCGCCGCGACATCACGCAGCAGCTGCTGTGGAACGTCGACAATGGCGTGCCCGGCGGCTTTCTCACACCGGGCGTGTTCACCACCACGAACGCGGCCTCCGGTCACATCCAGGTGATCGCGCAAGCGGATGATGTGTGGGCGACCGCGGATGTCACGGTCAGGATCGACGCGACGATCGTCGACGGTGCGTTCCCCCCCTCGGACCCGAACCTGTTCGACGACACCAAGCCGGTGGTGACCGGTGATCCGACGCGCTGTCCTGCGATCATCTATCCGAGCGCCACCACGATCTTTCCGCAGACGCTGCCGGACACCGTGTTTCAGCTCGCGCGCGGCGCGCTCAACGATGCGTTCCGGCTGACGTTCGACACCGATCTCTTGCACGTCGTCGTGCTGACCGGGACGGATCGCTGGGAGAGCGGCTCGTTCCAGAACGTGCTGTCGCAGTCGAACACGGGACAACAATTGACCGTCTCGATCGACGCGGCGAGCAGCGCGGAGCCAGGCGCGATCTATCAAGGCACTCCGATCAAATTCAGCTTCTCGCACGACGCACCGGATGGACCGCTCTACTACTGGTCGGCGGCGACCTCGGGAATCATGCGCGCCGCTATCGGTGCGAGCTCGGCCGGCAAGCTGTATCCGAGTGGCGATGCATGTGTCGGCTGCCACACCGTGTCGCGCAAGGGCACCGCGATGGCGATGGGTTACGGCAACGAAGGAGTCTCCGCACTGCAGACGATCGATGTCCCGACCCTGTCGTCGACGATCTCGCACACCAAGCTGTACGAGATGGGCTGGACGACGTACTCGCCCGACGGAACGATGATGGTGATCGCGAACAACGGCGTGCTCGTGCTGCGCGATGCGATCAGCGGTGCACCGCTCAACTCGCCGACCGGTAAGATCACCCTGCCGACGGGCAAGTTCGCGACGCACCCAGATTGGTCGCCCGATGGCGCGTACGTCGCGGTCGCGTACACCTCGACGCAACCGACGAACCTCGACGTCAAGACCGCGAGCATCGCGCGCTTGCCGTACGATGCCGCGACGCAGACGTTCGGTCCGCCACAGGTCATCGTGCCCACGACCGGTAGCGACAACTTCTATTTTCCGAAGTACTCGCCCGACGGAACGGTGATCGCGTTCGTGCGCGCGACCGAGCCGTCGAAAGGCGCGACCTCTGCCGAGCTCGCGCTGGTCGCCGCCGCCGGCGGAGTGATCAGCCCGCTCGTGACCGCGAGCCATCTCGTCGCGAGTGGCACCGCGGCGAAGACCGCGACCCAGATGCCGAGCTGGGCACCCTTCTCGGGTGACTACGCGTGGCTCTCGTTCGCATCGACGCGGCCGTACGGCGTGGTGTTGCCGAGCGGTGGGCGCAGTCAGATCTGGGTCTCCGCGATCGATCTTGCGAGCTACCAAGCGGGAGTCGACCCGAGCTCTGCCGGGTTCTATCTACCTGCCCAGGATCCCACCGTGGTGAACAACAACCCGATCTGGGCACCGTCGACGGATCCGCCCGAATGACCCGCTCGCTGAGCGGCTACGCACGGTGCGCGACGACGCTCGCAACAGGGTGCTAAACGTGTCCCTGCGGGGCTAGAATCCATGTGTTTCTGGGCACATCGCGTGCAAACGCAGCTGCCGTGGGAAGTGATCTCGATGACGAGGCGGATGGCCCGATGGGCTGGGCCGTCGCCGCTAGTTATGGCCGAGACATCCTGGTCGTCGATGACAGCGACACCAACCTGGTCGCGATCGAAGCCGCGCTCGGTCCGCTGCAACGCACGCTGGTGCTCGCGCGGTCCGGCCACGAAGCGCTCAAACATCTGCTCGAGCAAGACTTCGCGCTGATCATCCTCGATGTCGCGATGCCCGGGATGGACGGGTTCGAGACCGCTCGCCTGGTTCGTTCGCGCGCACGCAATCGCGCCACGCCGATCATCTTCGTCACCGGGCTCGCGTGGCAAGACGACGAAGTCATGCACGCGTACACGCTCGGCGCGGTCGACTTTCTCGTCAAACCGATCCGCTCCGAGGTGTTACGCGCGAAGTCGGGCGTGTTTATCCAGCTCCAGGATCGAACCCGCGAGCTTCACGAGAAGGGCGAAGAGCTGCGCAAGGCGCAGATCCGCGCGCACGAGCGCGAGCTCGCGATGCAGCGCGAGCGCTTCGAATCGGAAGTGCGCGATCATCAGATGAAACAGCTCGCGGAGACCGACAGGCGCAAGGACGAGTTCCTCGCGATCCTTGCTCACGAGCTACGCAACCCGCTGCAGCCGCTGCTCACGGCCGTCGAGCTGCTCGCCGTCGACGAGACCAAGCCGGTGCCACCGCGGGTGCGTGGGATCATCGAGCGCCAGGTCCAGAGCATTGGTCGGCTCGTCGATGACTTGCTCGACGTCGCGCGGTTCCAGACCGGGCGGCTCGAGCTCCGGCGCGAGACGTTCGACCTCGGCAAGCTCGTCGAGGAGGCGGTCGGCGAATCACGACCCGCAGCCGCTGCGCGCAGGCACGATCTCACCGTGGTCGGCCGCGGGCCTTCGCCGAAGGTCAACGGCGATCCGGTGCGCCTGGTCCAGGTGATCTCGAATCTGCTCTCGAATGCGATCAAGTACACCGAGCCTGGCGGCCGCATCGCGGTCGAGTGGGGCGCGGTCCCGGGCCAGGCATTCATTCGCGTGACCGATAGCGGGCGTGGCATCTGCGAGGCGCTGCTGCCCAAGATCTTCGACATGTTCGTGCAGGAACGAGTGCAAGGCAGCGGAGCGGGAGGATTGGGCCTGGGCCTGGGTCTCGCGAAGCGGCTCGTCGAGCTGCATGGAGGACGTATGCAAGCTACTAGTCCGGGTGCCAACAAAGGCGCCACGTTTGAAGTCCTGCTGCCAATTGCAGAGCAACCACGCCCGGCCTCGAAAGAAGCCTTGCGCCCGGCGACGCAAGGTCGCCCCTTGCGTGCGGTCGTCGTCGATGATGCGGCCGATCTTCGCGAGCTCGTGGTCGATCTGTTACGCATGAAAGGTCACGATGTCACGGCGTGTGAAGATGGCGCGGCGGCAATCAAAGCGATTCGCGAGATCAAGCCCGACGTCGCGCTGATCGATATCGGCCTACCCGAGATGGACGGCTACGAGGTCGCGCGCACTATCCGCAAGGACATGCCGATCGGCACCGTGCGGCTGATCGCGATGACCGGCTACGGGCAAGCCACCGACAAGGCGGCGGCCCTCGAAGCCGGCTTCGACGCGCACATCGTCAAGCCCGCAAGCGCCGACAAGATCATGCGTGCTCTCTACGGAGATCCGGAGAATCCATGACAGAGACGACTCGACGTCGTGAAACCAAAAAGATCGCCACCCCCCGCGCCGCAGTGATCGCAGAGCCGTTGAAATCGGCCGAGATCCTCGCGGCGCTTCGTGCGTTCAAGCGCGGGGACTTCGACGCGCGGATGCGCGACGACCTGACCGGTGTCGAAGGCCAGATCGCCGAGACGTTCAACGAGCTCGTCGCGATGGTGACGTCGATCGAGACCGAAGCCAAAGACGTCTGCGTCGCGGTCGGTAAAGAAGGCTTGGCGAATCGGCGGATGCGCCGGCTCGGCACGACCGGGCAGTGGGGCGAGTACATCGGCGCGGTGAACGAAGTCATCGACGACCTCTCGCGACACACGAATGACATCGCGCGCGTGGTCAGCGCCGTCGCGAAGGGTGACCTCGATCAGACGATGGAGAAAGGCGAAGGCCCGCGCCGCGGCGAGTACGCGCGTCACGCGGAGATCGTCAATGGCATGGTCGCGCGGCTCTCGCAGTTCGGCTCCGAGGTGACGCGTGTCGCGCTCGAGGTAGGTGCCGAGGGCAAGCTCGGCGCGCAAGCGCGCGTGCAAGGCGTCTCCGGAGTGTGGAAGGATCTCACCGATTCGGTGAACCTGATGGCGTCAAACCTCACGACGCAGGTCCGCGAGATCGCGCGCGTGACGACGGCTGTCGCGCAGGGCGATTTGACCAAGACGATCACGATCGACGTCAAGGGCGAGATCAACGAGCTCAAGAACACGATCAACACGATGGTCGAGCAGCTCCGCGCGTTCGCGAACGAAGTGACGCGCGTCGCGCGCGAAGTCGGCACCGAAGGCCGCCTCGGTGGCCAGGCGACCGTGCGCGGGGTCAGTGGGGTGTGGCGCGAGCTGACCGAATCGGTCAACTCGATGGCGAACAATCTGACATTCCAGGTCCGCAACATCTCCGAAGTGACGAGTGCCGTCGCCGCAGGTGACCTCGGCAAGAAGATCACCGTCGAGGCCAAGGGCGAGATCCTTTCGCTCAAAAACACGATCAACGTCATGGTCGATCAGCTCTCGGCGTTCGCCTCGGAGGTGACACGCGTGTCTCGCGAGGTCGGCACCGAAGGTGTGCTCGGAGGTCAGGCCGAGGTCGCTGATGTCAGTGGCGTGTGGCGCGAGCTCACGCAAAACGTCAACGGCATGGCGTCGAACCTGACGTCACAGGTCCGTTCGATCGCCGATGTCATCACGGCGATCGCCGCCGGCGACCTCGGCAAGAAGATCACGGTCGAAGCCAAGGGCGAGATCCTCGCGCTCAAGAACACGATCAACTCGACGGTCGACAAGCTCAACCGATTCTCCGCCGAGGTGACGCGCGTCGCCCGGCTCGTCGGCACGGAAGGCACGCTCGGCGTGACCGCCGACGTCAAGGACGTCTCCGGGATCTGGAAAGAGCTCACCGACAACGTCAATCAGATGGCGAGAAACCTCACCAACCAGGTCCGCGATATCGCCGAGGTGACGACCGCGGTCGCGAACGGCGAGCTCGGCCGCAAGATCACGGTCGAGGCGCGCGGCGAGCTGGTGACGCTGAAGAACACGATCAATACGATGGTCGATCAGCTCAACGCCTTCGCGTCCGAGGTGACGCGCGTCGCCCGCGAGGTCGGCACCGAAGGCGTGCTCGGTGGCCAAGCGCAGGTCCGCGACGTCTCGGGCATCTGGAAAGATCTGACCGACAACGTCAACTCGATGGCGTCGAACTTGACCGATCAGGTGCGCAACATCGCGAAGGTCGCGACCGCCATCGCCAACGGCGATCTGCAGCAAAAGATTGTCGTCGAAGCGCGCGGCGAGATCCTGGAATTGAAGGACACCATCAACACGATGGTCGACCAGCTGCGCGGCTTCTCCGATCAGGTGACCCGTGTCGCGCGCGAGGTCGGTACCGAGGGCAAGCTCGGTGGTCAGGCCTCGGTCGTCGGCGTGCGCGGCACGTGGAAAGAGCTCACCGATAACGTCAACCAGATGGCGTCGAATTTGACGAACCAGGTCCGCGACATCTCCGCCGTCGCGACCGCGATCGCGCGCGGCGATATGACGCGCAAGATCTCCGTCGAGGTTCGTGGCGAGCTGCTCGATCTCAAGAACGTCATCAACACGATGGTCGATACCCTGAGCTCGTTCGCCGACGAGGTCACGCGCGTCGCGCGCGACGTTGGCGTCGAGGGCAAGCTCGGTGGTCAGGCGGCCGTCCGCGGTGTCGCGGGCACGTGGAAAGAGCTGACCGACAACGTCAACCAGATGGCGTCGAATCTGACAAACCAGGTCCGTGACATCGCCGACGTGACGACCGCCGTCGCCAACGGCGATCTCACGCGGAAGATCACGGTCGAGGTTCGCGGCGAGCTATTGCAACTCAAGAACACCGTCAACACGATGGTCGATCAGCTCAATAGCTTCGCGTCCGAAGTGACGCGCGTCGCGCGCGAGGTCGGTCTCGAGGGCGTGCTCGGTGGCCAAGCCGAGGTCCGCGGCGTTTCCGGAACGTGGCGCGAGCTCACGGATAACGTCAACGTGATGGCGCGTAACCTCACCGAGCAAGTGCGCGGCATCGCGACAGTCGTGACTGCGGTCGCGAACGGTGACCTCGATCGCGAATTGAACCTGGCTGCGCGAGGCGAGATCGCGACGCTCGTCGACACGATCAACAACATGACCGATACGCTCTCGACGTTCGCCGAGCAGGTGACCGGCGTCGCTCGCGATGTCGGTGTCGACGGCCGGCTCGGTGGTCAGGCCGACGTGCCCGGCGCCGCCGGTGTGTGGCGCGACCTCACGAACAACGTCAACGAGCTCGCCGGCAACCTCACGAACCAGGTCCGCGCGATCCACGATGTCGCGACCGCGGTGACGCAAGGTGACCTGACCCGCTCGATCACCGTCGAAGCGCGTGGTGAGATCGCGCAGCTCAAGGACACGGTCAACCAGATGATCCGCACGCTCGCCGAGACCACGAAGGTCAACGAGGAGCAGGACTGGTTGAAGACGAACGTCGCGCGGTTCACCCGCATGCTGCAGGGCCAGCGCGACCTCTTGACCGTCGCGCGCCAGATCCTCAACGAGCTCGCGCCGCTGGTCAGCGCGCACCACGGCGCGTTCTTCATGGCGGACTACGAGGGCGACAAGCAGGTCCTGAAGCTCTACGCGGGTTACGCGTATCAGGATCAAGCGAGCGTCGCGACGACGTTCCAGTTCGGGCAGGGTCTGGTCGGCCAGGCCGCGCTCGAAGCCAAGCGGATCGTGATGGCGAAGGTCCCGCCGCAGTACGTCCGGATCACGTCCGCTCTCGGCGATGCGACGCCGCACGCGATCGTCGTCGTGCCGATCGTGTTCGAAGGCGAAGTGAAGGGCGTGATCGAGCTCGCCTCGTTCGAGCCATTCAGCGGCATCCAGCTCGCGTTCCTCGATCAGATGCTCGAATCTCTCGGCATCGTGATCGCGACGATCGAAGCGACGATGCGGACCGACGAGCTGCTGCGCCAGTCGCAGTCGCTCACCGAGGAGCTGCGCAACCAGCAGAACGAGCTCCAGCAGACCAACGAGGAGCTCGAGGAGAAGGCGCACCAGCTGACCGAGCAGAAGGGCGAGGTCGAGAAGAAGAACCGCCAGGTCGAGCTCGCACGTCAGGAGCTCGAGGAGAAGGCCGAACAGCTCGCACTGACCTCGAAGTACAAATCGCAGTTTCTCGCGAACATGTCGCACGAGCTACGCACGCCACTCAACTCGCTGCTGATCCTGTCGCGGCAGCTGAGCGACAACGGCGAGGGCAACCTCTCCGACAAGCAGATCCGCTACGCCGAGACGATCCGGCAAGCAGGTACGGATCTGATGACCCTGATCAACGAGATCCTGGATCTCGCAAAGATCGAGTCCGGCACGATGGCGGTCGAGATCGGGCCCGTGCGGTTCGCGAACTTGCGCGACTACGTCGATCAAACGTTCCGTCAGGTTGCCGAGGAGAAGAAGCTCGGCTTCACCGTCGAGCTCGAGGGAGGGCTGCCCGCCTCGCTCGAGACCGACGACATGCGCCTGCGCCAGGTGCTCCGCAACTTGCTCTCGAACGCGATCAAGTTCACCGAGAGCGGCAGAGTCAATCTGCGGATCGCGCGCCATCCTGACGACGTGATCGCGTTCTCGGTCACAGATACCGGCATCGGCATCCCGCCCGACAAACAGCGCCTGATCTTCGAGGCCTTCCAGCAAGCGGACGGTTCGACGAGTCGCAAGTATGGTGGCACCGGACTCGGCCTCGCGATCAGTCGCGAGATCGCGGGGCTCCTCGGCGGCGACCTCAAGGTCGAATCCGCCGCGGGCCAGGGCTCGACATTCACGATGTATCTGCCCCTGGTGTACAAAAAGCCCGAGCCGCTGCGCCAGACCCTGCCAGCGATGCGGCTCATCGTCGAGACGGCCGCACCGGTCGCAGAGCTCGTGACCTACACCGAAACATCGGCGCGCACCGTTGCCGATGATTACGAGCAGCTGCAGCCCGGCGATCGGGTGCTGCTCGTCGTCGAAGATGATGTCGGTTTCGCGATGACGCTGCTCGAGACTGCCCGCGCCGCAGGCTTCAAGGGCGTGGTCGCGAACACGGGGGCGCAAGCACTCGAGCTCGCGCGCGTCGTGAAGCCGGATGCGATCACGCTCGATCTCCGCCTGCCCGATGTCGATGGGTGGGTGCTCCTCGATCGCCTCAAGCACGACGCCGCGACGCGCCACATTCCGGTCCACGTGGTGTCCGGCCTCGATGGCGAGCGGCGCAGCTTGCAGCAAGGTGCCCTCGCCTTCTCGCAAAAGCCAGTCAGCGCCGAGACCCTCGAGACCGGATTCAAGGAGATCCACGCGTTCGTCGACAAGCGGGTGAAGAGCCTCCTGGTCGTGGAGGATGATCCGATCCAGCGCGATGCGATCAGCGACCTGATCGGAGACACCGATGTCGAGACCACGACCGTGTCTTCGGGCGAGCTCGCGATGCAATCGCTCGCCGAGAAGCCGTTCGATTGCGTGGTGCTCGATCTCCGGTTGTCCGGGATGAGCGGCTTCGAGTTGATCGAACAGATCAAAGCGAATCCCGCGAACAAGCGGCTGCCCGTGATCGTCTACACCGGACGCGACCTCACGCCCGAGGATAAGGCGCGGCTCCACGGGCTCGCCCAGACCGTGATCATGAAAGACGTCACCACGCTCGAGCGCTTGCTTGACGAGACCGCGCTGTTCTTGCACCGCGTCGAGGCCAATCTGGCCGAGCGCAAACGCAAGGTATTGCGCCGGCTCGCGAAGCATGACCCATCGCTCGCGGAGCGCACGGTGCTCGTGGTCGACGATGACGTGCGCAACATCTTCGCGTTGACCTCGCTGCTCGAGGGCCATCGCATGAACGTGCTCTATGCCGAGAACGGCAAGCGCGCGCTCGCGAAGCTCGAGGACAATCCGCAGATCGATGTCGTGCTGATGGACATCATGATGCCGGAGATGGATGGCTACGAAGCCGTGCGGCGAATTCGCGAGCAGCAGAAGTGGAAGGAGCTGCCGGTCATCGCGCTGACCGCCAAGGCGATGAAGGGCGATCGCGAGAAGTGCCTCGAGGCGGGCGCGAGCGACTACATCACCAAGCCGGTCGACTCCGATCAGCTACTCTCGCTGCTCCGCGTCTGGCTCTACCAAGCGTAGCTATCGCTTGGCGGGTGCGGCGAGCGCGGCGCCCCGTCCTAGCGACGAGCTCACCGAGGCGAACGTCGCGGCCGCCGCGGCGCGCTGCTCGGGGGTGCGCTTGCGAAGCGCCGCCAGTGGCAGATCCATCCGATGATTACCCGCGAGGGCGGCGCTGTGGCGATCGAGGTAGGCCCAGTACAACGTCGGCAGCGGGCACGTCGTCTTGGGTGCGAACTGGCAGCCCTTGCAGAAATCGCTCATGCGATCGATGTAGGCGCTGCCCGCGACGTATGGCTTGGTCGTCATCACGTCGCCGGTCGCGAACGTTGCCATCGCCAGCACGTTGGGCTCGACGACCCAGTCGTACGCATCGACGTACGCGATCCAGAACCAGTCGGTGAGCTGGCGCGGCGAGACATCGAGCAGACTCGCGATGTTGCCCAGGACCATCAACCGGGTGATGTGATGGGTGCGGCCGCTACGCCAGACATCGGCGACCACATGATCGAGGCAGCGAAGCCCCGAGGGCGTGCCCCAGAATGCAGCTGGCAGCGGGTTACCTGCGCCGAGCTGCGTGGGTGCCGCGCCGCGGAGCTCCGGCGATAGCGGGCTCGTATCCCGACCGCGATACCGGGCATACCCGCCGTCGCCCGCCGCATCGTCACCACTCGTCGCGACGGCTGCGAGCGTGCGAAAGCCATCGGTCGCGACGTGGACGTGATGGACGAACTCGCGCCAACCTAGCACCTGGCGGACGAAGCCCTCCTTGCTCGCCAGCTCGATCGGCGCCCGCAGCACATCCGCGATCACTCGCGCCGGCGTCACGCGATGCAGGTTGAGCAGCGGCGAGATCAGCGAGTGAAACATCGTCGACGAGCGCGTCGACATCGCGTCTTCGTAGGGTCCGAAATGCGGTAGCGCATGGCGCAACGCCCACTGCCACGAGGCCTCGGCATCCTGGGCGGTCGCCGGGATCGTGACCGGGGTCAGGTCCCCCGGATGGTCGATGAAGCGCGTCGCGACCAGCGAGCAAACCTCGGCGGTGATCTCGTCGACTGCAAAGGTCGGCGGAGCTGGCGCGGGTGGTTCGCCGCGCCAGGGTTTCCGATTTTCGGCATCGAACGAGAACTTGCCGCCGACCGGCCCACCACCACGCTCGATCAAGATGTCGCGCGCACGGCGAGCACCACGGTAGAACGCATCCATGCGCCACGGCGCGTCGCCGCTGAAGCGCCGGAACTCTTCGTGAGTCGTGAGCCAGCCCGCGTGGGGCTCGACCCGCACGCTGCCCGCCGCCACGAGCGGCGCGAGCTCGTGACGAAGCTCGCGTTCGGCGGCCTCCATCATCGTCAACGTGCCAACCTCCGCGACCGCCGTGCACAGCGCGTTCGCGTACCCGATGCGGTCGTACAGGTACATCACGGCCACGCCGCGCATCGCCTGCTCGAGCGCGAAGTGGCGCAGGTTGGCGAGCAACAGCGCGAGCTTTTGCTTGTGATACGGGCGCCGGGCGGCCTTGGCTTCGCATTCGACCAGCACGATCCCGACCGCGCTCGGCACCAGCTGCGCCAGCGCGCCCAGCTGGTCTGTGAGCTGATCGTACGGCACGAACAGCCATTTTCGCGCGGGCCAGGTCGCGCGGTCGGGATTGCAAGCAGCGAGTCGGCGCGAGAAAACGGACACACTCTTCGATGCGGCTGCGCTCGCAAGGTTTCACGACAACTCGTTCCCGTGTGGTTTCAACGGGCTGCCGAGCGGGTCGCGACCGCGCTCGTCTAGAGCATCCCGTGCGCGCGAAACCAGGTCAGCGCGTCGGCGATCGCCGGCTCGATCGGGCCGTAGCTATAGCCAAGCTCGCGCTGCGCCTTCGCCGAGGTGAATCGGAACTGGTCGCTGTACGCGTAGCGAATCTGCGTGGTGTTGACCATCGCGTCCTTGCCGCGCCACTCCTGAAAATCGCCGAACGCACCGATCAGCCGTGCGATCGGATACGGCGCGCCGAACCGCGGCGGCTTCACGCCGGCGGTGCGCGCGATCGCGGCGAAGCAAGCGCGATACGTCATGTCGTGACCACTCAAGATGTAGCGCTCGCCGCGCTTACCCTTCGCCCACGCGAGCAGCATGCCGCGAGCGACATCGCGGACGTCGACGAAGTTGTTATAGCCGGGCGTCCAGCCCGGAACCCGCCGAGTCGTGACGTCGATGATCATCTTGCCGGAGCTCGGGCGCGCATCGCGCGGGCCGAGCATGAACGTCGGATTCACGATCACCGCATCGATCCGATCCTTCGCGGCGTGGACGCGCTCCTCCGAGAGGTGCTTGGTCTTCGCGTACGCGTCCGACAAGCCGAGCTCTTCGAAGTTCCATCGTGCCGTCTCGTCGCTCGGCTTTGCCGTGGTGGTGAGCCCGACCGCGACGACCGACGACGTGTGGACCAGCCGGTTCACGCCGGCGGTCACGCACGCTTCGATCACGCGATCGGTGCCCGTGACATTCGCATCGGTCATCTCGGGCGTGACCACACGCTTGACGCTCACCGCGGCCGCGCAGTGAAACACTGCCTCGGCGCCGGCGAACGCCTTCGCGAGTGCATCGGTGGAGCCGAGGTCGGCTTCACGCCATTCGATCGCGAGGTCGTCGAGATGGGCGACCTTCGTGCCGCGCCGGCGCGTGGCGATCACGTGATGGCCGGCTGCCAGCAACTCGGCGGCAAGGTTACTTCCGAGCAGGCCGCTGGCTCCGGTGATCGCGACGCGAGTCATTCGCGCAGCATAGGCTCAAGCTGCGGCAGATTCGAACGCGCCGCTGGTGTATCCGACGGTCGCGCGAGGTGCTCCGGGGAATCGCTGCCGGGGCGTACCAGGAGGTGAGGCGTAGCGCGCATCGAGCTTGATCATGTGGGACTCGATCGCGCGCTGATTGGCGTTCGAGCCGGCGTTCGCGTAGTTCGCAAAGACCGGGCCTGGCGGCCATCGCCGGGCATTCGGCCTACTTCTGATGTTGCGGCGGCTCCGGGCTCGCGTACCATTCCAAGATGCGCCGGATGTTTGCCGAGCTCCCTTCCACGACGCGGTACGTGCTGCTCGCGCTCGTGGCCATTGCCGTGTTCTTCGTCCTGCGTTGGGTCGACGAGCCGGATCCGAGCCACCACGAGACCGCGCGGATCCACATCAAGCTCCGCCATGCCGAATTCGCGTTGAGCGATGCGAAGCCCGAGTTCTCGCATCGTGCGGGCTACGGCGCGACCGATATGCGTGACCAATGGTTCGTGCGCGACGTCCGTCAAGATCAAGTCGAGCGCGAGCTCGATCGGCTCGCCGCCGATCCAGATGTCGAAGAGGCATATCTCGAACCCATGTATTCGCTACCGACGGCCGGCGCAGGTGGGGCGGATCCGAGCTGCCCGATCACGACGCCCTCGTACACCGAGCACCAGGGCTATCTCGACCCGGCACCGGGTGGAATCGATGCTCCCGCGGCGTGGCGTACGAACACGCGCGGCCACGGCGTGCAATTCGCGGATCTCGAGGGCGGGTGGAACGTAGCCCACGAAGACCTCCCTGGTGATCGCATCGAGCACGTGTGGGGCACGCCGATTCCGGACCCGAGCTGGCGCGCGCACGGCACCGCGGTGCTCGGCGAAGTCGTCGGTCGCGACAATGGCAAAGGTGTCGTCGGGATCGCGCCCGATGTCGACCGCATTTACACCTCGTCGATCGGCGATTCGAGCGTCGCCGATGCGCTCGATGCCGCCGCCGCGAAGCTCCACGCAGGCGATGTCCTGCTCATCGAGCTCCAGGGCACCGGTCCCCGCGGCCGTTACGTGCCGATGGAGTACTGGGATGACAACTACGAGGTGATCAAGGCTGCGACTTCGCGCGGCGTGGTCGTGATCGAAGCGGCTGGCAATGGCGACGAGAATCTCGGTCTCGCCGTGTTCAAGGGCAAGTTCGATCGCGCGGTCCGAGACTCTGGCGCGATCCTCGTCGGTGCAGGCGGTCCTCCACGCACCGGCTTCCGCGATCGCGAGAAGCTGGATTTCTCGAATTACGGTTCGCGCGTCGATGTCCAGGGCTGGGGCCGGATGGTCGCGACGCTCGACTACGGCGATCTGCAGAGCTGCAAAGGCGCCGAGCGCACGTTCACCGATCGCCACTACACCGGCACGTTCTCCGGCACGTCGAGCGCGTCGCCGATCGTGGCGGGTGCCGCGATTCTCGTCGAGAGCTACGTCCGTCAGCACACCGGTGCGGCGATGGCGCCCGAGCAGGTTCGCCAGCTACTCCGAGACACCGGCACGCCGCAGGCAGGCGATCTGAAGAAGCAGATCGGGCCGCGCCCGGATCTCGCTCGCGCGTTCGAAGCGCTGCACTAGGATTAACTGCAGGCGCTGCTTGACGCTGGCGTGCACTACCGCGTGACGGTCGCTCGGCCAGCGAGGTAGCTCCGTCCCCGCGTCATCAGCGTGCGGAAGCCTTCGAGGTCATTCGCGCGCACGACCGAGCGCAGCCGCTCGACCGCGTACAGCAACGCCGCGAGGGACTCGGTGCCGTAATCGTTGAGCGTCTGGATCTCGAAGTACAGGTCGGGATTCTCCGCCGCGACATTCGCCGCCACCCCGAGCTGGGCGTCGAACGTCGTCGAGGACAGCGTTGCCAGCTTCGGCGCCGCCTCGCCACTCTCGGCGAGCGCGGTGAAGAACGCGATGTTCAGCGCGTGTGACAAGCCGAGCACGTACGCGATCAACCGATCGTGGCTCTCGAGATCCATCTCGACCAGCGTGGCCATCGTCGGCTCGAACAGCGCGCGCGCCGCGGCGGTGGCTTCGGGCTTGCCGAGATCGACGAAGATCACGTGGCGACCACTGAGCAGCGCCGTGTCCGGGCCGAACATCGGATGGACCGAGCACACCTGTGCGCCGGCATCCCGCAAGGCCGTGAGCCCCTCGCGCAGCGGGCTCTTCAACGAGCCGACGTCGAAGATCACGCCCTTCGGCGGCGCCTTCGCGAGGTCACACAAGATCTGATTTGTCGCGGGCATCGGCGCCGCGATCACGATCAATTCGTGATCGAGCGTTGCTCGCTTCCAGTCGCGATGATTCAAGATGCCCTCGGGGCCTTCGCCCGGGTCGGCGATCTCGACCGCGAAGCCCTGGGCGCGCAGGTAGCGCACGAACCACTGTCCCATGTGGCCCGCGCCACCGATCACGAGCGCGCGCCGGCCCGAGCCTTCGCCGGTCGTCGCGATGATGTCTTGCTCCTGGATGGTCAGCGACGCGCGGATGAACGCGAGCACGAGCTCCTCGCCGAGCGATTCGGGCAGCCCATGCTCGGTCGCGGCCTCGCGCGCGCGCTGTACGACATCTTTCTCCTGGAGGAAATCGCGCGTCGGCATCCCGATCGCGCGCTTGGCCTGGCCGATCTTCTGCGCGACGGCTTGGCGCCTGGCGACGAGCGCCAGGATCTCTTTATCGATCTGACCGAGCTCACCGCGAAGGGTGTCCAGCCGGCCGCGGGCATCGTCAATCATGCCCTCAGAGTAACGTCAGGGCCGCTTTGCTACGACGACCTTGGCGACGAGATGCGACTCGGTGCGGACCTCGGTGAAGCCGACTTCGGTCAAGATGCCGGCAAGATCGTCCTCGAGATAATCGGCGTAGAACGGCTCGTGGAACTCGACCGGGAAGTTGCGCAGCACGTCCGCGAGCTCGGGGCTCTCGGAGACTTGCGCCGAATCCTCGAGCACCACCAGCCCGCCAGGGCGCACGACGCGGAACATCTCGCGCATCACGTTGCGCCGCGCGTTGCGCGGCAGCTCGTGGAACATGTACGTGCTCGTGACGATGTCGAACGTGTGGTCGGCCCACGGCAGCGCCTCGCCGTTCTCGGCGGCGAGCGTGAGATCGTCGAGCTCGATCAGCCGCTTGCGCGCGCGCTTGATGTACGCGGGCGACATGTCCGCGCCGTAGAGCCGCGCGCGCGGATGTGCGAGCGCGATCTGGTGCAACGACCGGCCGGTCCCACACCCGATATCGAGGATGCGCGGCGCTTCACCCGCAGGCTGTTCGGCCAGAAACCGCGTCATCGGCGGAATCACCTGGCGCCGCATCACATCGGCAGTGCCGCGGAACAGTAGCTCGACGCCGACTTCATAGACCTTTGCGGAGAAGTCGCTGAAGTAGCCGTCGCTCTGCCAGTGAAAGGTGCGGCGGTAGTACGGCGGATAGCGATCCTTATCGACGGCAGGAATGTCCTTGTAGGCATTCTTCCGCTTGCGGCGCACGACGTTGCCCGCGTCCTTGAGGAGCAGGAGCGACTCGCTCAAGTAGCGCCGCGTCGGAATATCGAACAGCAGCTCGCGCGGATACATCCCGCTCTCGACGTTCGCGAGGTCGGCACGATGGAGCTCCATCCGCCGCTTGTTGATGACCTTGATCAGCTCTGCGGTGATCTTCGGCCGCGGCGTGCGGGTCGCGATCCGCGCGGCCTCCTGCATCACCGTGGCGTTGATCGCGAACGAGAGATGTTGCGAGTGGTAAGCGAGGCGATCGAGACGGCTCAGCATGACGTGCTCCTATGTTTCCATGATAGCGCACGCGTGCTGATGGCCAAGACCATGCCCGCGACCCGCTTCCATTTGACGCACGGTCGTGACGCACTACTTCTTGCGACGTCGCCACACCAGCGCGCCGGTGCCAAGCGCCAGGAACAGCGCGCCCGCGCCGCTACCACCGGTGTTGCAGCAGCCCTTTGGCGGGGTCACCATCGTGTTGCCCGCGTCCGAGGCGCCGTCTCCGGAGATGTCACAGCTGTTCGCGCCGGTGCAGTCGATCGAGGTGTCGGTGATGCCGAGCTGCTCGCGCAAGCAGCACCACACCGACGGCATGCCCTTGTACGACTGCACGCACTTATCGTGCTGCGCCGTGCCGGCCGGACACGCGACGACGCCTTTGATGTCCTGGTAGTGCATGACGCCGGTCCACGCCGTGTTCGTCGCGTCGAGCTTCATGATGCCGTAGCCGTCCATCGGGATACCCGGCGAATCGAAGTTGCGCGTGCACGCCCAGACCTCGTCAGTGTTCGGGTTTTCGGTCAAGCAGTTGATGTGCGGCGCGCCGGCGAGGGGCGTCCACGCGCAGGTCGTCGCGTTCGTACACGCCGCCTTCGCGTTCGAGATCTGGCTGCCACTCGTGAGCGTCGAAGCGATCATCACCCCGTCTTGCTTGACGACGAACGACAGGCCGAAGTTGTCCATCGTGGTGAGGATCTTGGTCCAGGTCTGGCCCTTGTCGGTGCTCTTGTAGATGCCATCGCCGATCATTCCGTTCTCGAGCGTCGCCTTGACGTAGACGATGTCCTTGTTCGCGTGATCGATCCCGACGACATCGATCACCGAGGTGTTCGACGTCTTGATGCCAGTCATCACCATCGGCAGGTAGGTCGTGCCGGTGTCGGTGTAGTACAGGAGGAACTGCTTCACCGCGTTGCACTTCGCGGTGGTCGGCGGTGCGCAATCGACGTCGGCAGTGCACGCCATGCCGGCCTTGCTCTGCGAGTCGGAGCTGCACCTCTTGTTGTAGCGATAGCCGGTGACGTATGTGCGCACGCCATCGGCGGAGATCATCATCGAATCCCACCAGTCGTTGTTCTGACCGACCGAGCTCGACAGGGGGAACGTCACCCCGTCGTCGGTCGACTTGTAGACCTGACTATCGGTCGGATCGGCCGCGGCATAGAAGACAGATCCTGATCCAGCTTCGACAGCCGAGACGAACACGCTGCCGGAGGGCTCGGATGCAAATGTGCAGCTGTCGCCGCCTTCGGAGGCCGGGCGCAGCGCGGTGAGACCGTCGAACGTGGTTGCGAAGATCGCGCCGGTGCTCGCGTACGCGTAGTCCGGATCGTACGTGCCCGCGTAGCCGACGGCCTTCTCGCACATCCACTTCCAGGTCACGCCGCTATCATCCGAGCGGACCAGGCCGAATGTGAGCCCCGCCAGGATGTGGGTCGGATCTTTCTGCTGGAAGTTGATGCTCGAGGTCGCGGCGGGCCGTCCGTTCGCACCGACGACCCCGGTCAACGCCGTCAAAGCTATGCACGTCAGGACAGAACGCCTCATGAGACGAAGGATATCCCAGTGCGGCGAACACCCGCGACTAGCTTCGCGCAGAGCCACTGATGTCTGTTAACGCAGCGAGAACCCAGACTCAGATGACGCAGCGCTCAGGTCGCGCGACAAGTGGCTGCAATTGCACGCGCCATCTTCGTCAGCTGCGACGGAGTGAGCGCGAGCTTTTCGGGGCGCTGGAGCTGCTTGATCGCGTACTCGAGCCGGAGCGCCATGCCCTTATCGGCGCAACGTCGCCTGAAGACGAGCTGCAAGGGGCCACGACCGCGAGTGTAGCGCGCGCCCTTGCCGGCCTCGTGTGCCGCGAGCCGCGCCGGGACGTCGTTCGTGATCCCGCAGTACAGCGAGTCGTCGCCACAGCGCAGCAGATAGACCCAGTACATCAGCCGATCTTGTGCTCGATCTCGGGCGGCGTGGCGAAGAACCGGTTGCGCTTCGGATCGTTGAAACGCTTGTAATCGATCAGCCATGGCGTGACCGAGGCGGTGCCACCCTCGAGCCTGATCGTCGCGGCCATCGGGGTCACCGAGCGGTAGCTCGATTCGAGCGGCAGATCGTGGTTGTCGGCTCCTCCCGCCGAGAACAGCGTCGCGAGCGTCGCGACCTCGCCGTACATCGTGCGGAACCCCGCGTCGACCTTCTCGTGACCGCGGAACATCATCGAGCAGCCGAGCTTGGTCATGAACGCTTCGAACTGGCGCTTGCCGAACGGGAACCGCGCGTTCTGCGCCTGCAGTTCATCGGGGATGAAGTCCGCGGTCGATGGATCGCTCCACAGCATCTGGAACCGGAGATCCGGATCGTTGAGCGCAGCCATGTCGACGAGCTTGGCCTTGATATCGGCGTCGCGCGGGATGCCCGCGTGCACGAACATCAAGTCGTCGAAGAACAGCATGTTCGGCATCTCCTCGAACATCCGCATGTAGTCCTGGAACACTTCACCCGGGATGTGACCGATCAGCGTATTGATCGCCTCGGCCGGCTTCACGCCGCCGTAGATCCGGCCGCGATACTCGATGTAGTACTCGTGGTTGCCGCGCAGCGGGAACACGTGCTCGGGCGCAGCCAAGTAGAGCTGCATGATCGTGCGCAGCACGCCGTTGTAGCTGAACATCCCGCGATCGATGTAGTCGCCGAGCAGCACGAGCTTCGGCTCGGGCTTGCGCGAATCGAGCTTCCACGCCTCGAGCTTGGCGAAGAAATTGGCTTGCAGCAGCGCGCCCTTCAAGCACGAGTAGCAGCCGTGCAGATCGCCGAGCACCGTGATGTCGTAGACCGCATTCGGCTTCGCCGGGTGAACGTAGACGTGACCGTCGAGGAATGGCTTCTCGCCCGCGAGCTCGGTGACCGCTTGCTTGCCGGCGAGCTTGCCCGCGCCCTTCGCGCGCTGTGCCGTGAGCTCCGCGGTGAACCGGTTCATCAGCTCGATATCGGCATCGACCTGCTGCTTGATGCGTGCCGGGTCGGCCGAGTAGTGGTGCTCGAACTGCGCGAAGAACGGGTGATCGTCAAGCTTGGTCGGGACGTTCGCGGCATCGCGAATGCCAACCTTGTTCGGATTGATGATCTCGATATCGGCGTCGTCGATCGGCGTCGGGTTGTCGAGCAGCGCTTCGATCTCGTTGCGAAACTTTTGCTCGGCGGGGTGAACCGAACCGTCGGCATAGATCAGCTCGTCGATCGTCGCGAGCAGCTCGTTCTGGTTGTCGCGCTCGAACGTCTGGAAGATCTCGTAGCTGCGGAGCTTGAGCTTCGCGTAGACGAACTTCTCGACATCCTCGCCATCGGCGACCGCTTCGTCGAACAGCTCCTTGACGCTGCGATCGACCTGCTCGAACACCTCGTGGAAGTGCGAGACGAACTTGTTGATGACCTCGTCGCGGGTCTTGAGGTCCGCATCCGGCATCGCGAGCTTCGCGCGCGCGGTGACGAGCTGGCGGATATAGATGCGAACGAACGTCTTCTCGGTAAAGTCGAACTCGCCATCGATGTAACCGAACGCGGTCAAATAGAAGATGATCGCGTTCATCTGCTGTTCGGCGACGTCGGGATTCGTGCTGAACGTGAGCATTCTCGAAAGCTTGCCTCGACCCGTAACAGGCGTGCAAGCGCGGGCGCGTGTATGATATCTCGTGCGAATTGGGGCCGTCGTGCTCGCCACTCTCGGGGCGTCTGCGTCCGCGCACGCGACCCCACAGCTCGAGCTGAGCGGCTTCTTCGGGGCCGAGGACTTCGGCGAGAAGGTCGGCCTCGGCGACAGCGCATTTGCCGAACAACGGCCGCAGGCGGCTGCCCTCATGGGGTTTCGGGCGACCGTATGGCTAGCGAGCTTTCGCAGCTTCGAGCTCGGGATCGAGCCGGAGCTGTCGTTCGCGCCATCGTGGACTCGCTACGGCTTCGATGGTCCGCGCGTCTCCTCGTTCGCGCCAGTGCTCGGCTTTTCCGGCGCCGTGATCCTGCGAATCCGCCAGCCCTGGTTCTTCATGCCGCACATCCTCGTCGGTGCCGGCGGTGCCTCGGTGTTCTCGGCCTCGCAATACCTGAGCGACGACACCGACCCCGTGCTGTTCTTCGGCGTCGGCGCGACGGTCCCGATGGGCAACGGCTGGCACCTCCGGCTCGAGGCGCGGGAGAGTGCGATGAAGTCGAGCGACGGAGGGAGAGAGGCGGCGTACGAGGGCACCGTCGCGGTGGGCTACCGTTTCGGCGCCCACCCCCATAGCGGTGCCGTCGTGAAGGCGCGGGAACCGGTCGAGCTGCCGCCGCCGGAGCCCGTGAAACTGCCGCTTCCGCCACCACCGCCGGCCCCCGTCGACACCGACGGCGACGGGATCCCAGATGCCGCCGACAAGTGTCCGGATCAGGCCGAGGACTTCGATCACTTCGAGGACGAAGATGGCTGTCCAGATCCGGATAACGATCACGACGGCCTCACCGACGCGATGGACAAGTGCCCGAACGAGCCCGAAACCGTGAACGGCTTCGAGGACGACGATGGTTGCCCCGATACGCTGCCTGCCGCGGTCAGCGCCGCGTTCGCGACCGCGAGCACCGTCACGTTCGAGCCGTCGCGCGCGCGTTTGACCGAGGCGGCGAAGGCCTCGCTTGCCCAGGCGCTCTCGCAGCTGCGCGCACATCCCACGATGCACGTCGTCGTGACCGGGCACCCTGATGGCAAGGGTGCTGCGGCGAAGCGCGAGGCCCTCGCGAGGAAGCGCGCGGATGGCGTGCGCTGGTACCTCGTCGAGCAAGGCGTCCCGACCGATCAGCTCGAGGCCACGACCGGCGAGATCGACAAGCGCGCGATCGAGCTGACGGCCGCACCCCCTATCGCGCGCTGAGAGGCTTCACTGCACCGCGCGACGAGGGTCACGATCCTCCGTGCAGTCGGCGATTTCGGCCGTTTCACGCGCGCCGCGCCGTCAGCATGCACCACATGGTTGTGTCGTTATCGTACGTTACGCTCAAGCCTACGTAGTTACCCGCATGCCGGCGATACCGGCGCTCGATCTGAGTGTTTCGGGCCCTGGATTCGTGCTCCAATATCGCGGTGAAGCGGATTACCCTCATGATCGTCGACGATCATCCGCTCTTCCGCGAGGGTCTCTCGGTGGCGCTCCAGCGCGAGAGCGATCTGGAGGTCGCGGGCGCGGTCGGCAGCGCGGCCGAGGCGCTCGAGCTCGCACGCCGCACGCTCGTCGATCTCGCGCTCGTCGATATGATCATGCCGACGACGTCCGGGCTCTCGCTGTGTTGCGAGCTGTTCGCCAGCCATCCGAGCTGCAAGGTCTTGATGCTCTCCGCGATCGACGAGCCGGTGCTGATCGCCGATCTGCTGCGCGCGCATGCGTGCGGCTATGCGCACAAAAGCCAGCCGGTCGCCGAGATCGTCGGTGCGATCCGCGAGGTCCTCGGGGGCGTGCGTTACCTTCCCCCGCACGTCCCGCGGGCGGAGATCGAGACCGCGCTTGCCGACACCACCGAACATCCGATCGCTCGGCTGACCCGGCGCGAGCGCGAGGTGTTCGAGCTGTTAATCCGCGGACGTTCGAATGACGAGATCGCGACCGCGCTCGCGATCTCGGTGCGCACCGCCGAGACCCATCGCCAGCGCGTGACGAAGAAGCTGTCATTGCATTCGGTCCTTCAGATGCAGCGCCTCTCGGCTCAGTACGGAGGGCTCCCGTGACGGAGCTCGAGGACGCTGCACGGCCGCAAGCGCCGGTCTGCGATCTCGCCATGCCGGACGAGGATGCACGCGCTAACTTATCAAGGCACGCGTGTGGCGCGCGATCACCGCTGCCTCGTCGGTCACGATCACGCGCACCTCGCAGGCACCGCGGCTGATCGACGGTGCATGCATCGCGTTGCGATCGGGATCGAGCTCGATCCCGAGGCCGGTTAACCCTGCACAGATCTCGCGCCGAACGTACGCCGCACGCTCCCCGATGCCGCCTGTGAAGACGAGCATATCGAGGCCCCCGAGCACCGCTATGAAGCCGCCGAGCGCCTTCTTCGCGTGATAGCAGAACACGTCGATCGCGAGGGCCGCGCGCGGATCGCTCGCCCGTGCCGCGAGTAGCGTCCGCATGTCCGAGGTCGTGCCCGAGAGCGCCTGCAGTCCCGCTTCGTGATCGACGAGCGTTGCCAGCGCGCTTCGATCGTAGCCGCGACCGAGCAGGTACAAGAGCACGCCCGGATCGAGGTCGCCGGAGCGCGTCCCCATCACGAGCCCACCGGTCGGCGTGAAACCCATCGTCGTATCGATCGACACGCCGTCGCGAACCGCGACCATGCTTGCGCCGTTCCCCAGGTGTGCGTACACCGCCCGCGGTCGCGTCGCGACCACCGAGGAGACGTACTCGTAGGAGAGGCCGTGAAAACCATATCTCCGCACGCCCGCGGCGAACAGCGGCTCGGGCAGCGCGAACCTGCGTGCGACCTCCGGCATGGACTGGTGGAATGCGGTGTCGAAGCACGCGACTTGCGGAACGTCGCCGAATTTCCGCTCCACGGCCTCGATCGCGGCGAGCTCGATCGGGAGATGTAACGGCGCGAACGGAACGGCTTTGCGCAGCGAGGCGAGCACCTCGTCGTCGATCCGCACGGGTGGGCCATGCGTCGGCCCCCCGTGGACAATGCGATGACCGACTGCTGATGGCCGATCCGCGATCTCGTCGAGCACGGCGGTGATGCCATCGGGGTGATCGATCTGGGAGCGGCGCACCACGACCTCCCCCGAGAACAGTGCGTACTTCACCGAGGACGAACCGCAATTCACCACCAGCGTGGTCACGCCCAGCTCCAGTGCGCGATGTCTGGAAGATCGTCGAAGTGCTCGGCGACGTAGGCCGCCTGACGCCCGAGGATCGCGTTGCACGTCGCAACGAGCGCCGCGGCATTGGGGAGCTGCGTACGGCTGCGGCGCAGCGCATCGATCACCAGGTGATAGCGGCTGGTCTCGTTGAGTACGACCATCTGGAACGGTGTGGTCGTGCTGCCCTCTTCGATGAAGCCGCGGACATGAAACCGCGACGTGTGAGGCCGCGCGTGAAGCAGCTGATGGATCGCACCCGGATAGCCGTGGAAGGAGAAGATCACGTGGGTCTCGGCCGGGAACAGCGCGGCGAACGCGTCCTCGGTCATGCCGTGAGGATGCTCGCGCGGCGAGGTCAGCTTCATCAGATCGACGACATTGACGACGCGCACGGCGAGCTCCGGTGCGTGCTCGCGCAGCCACGCTGCAGCCGCGACGACTTCCAGCGTTGGCGTGTCGCCCGCACACGCGAGGACGATATCCGGGTCACCGCCGGTGCTCGCCCATTCCCACACCGAGGCGCCGCGCGCACAGTGCGCGAGGGCCGCCGCGGGATCGAGCCACTGCAGCTGCGGCTGCTTGTCGATGATGATCAGGTTGACGTAATTCTGACTCCGCAGGCAGTGATCCGCGACCGAGAGCAAGCAGTTCGCATCGGGCGGCAAGTACACGCGCACGACCGTGCCCTTCTTCGAGATCACGGTGTCCATGAAGCCGGGGCCTTGATGCGAGAAGCCATTGTGGTCGTTGCGCCAGCAGGTCGAGGTCAAGAGATAGTTGAGCGACGGGAGCGGCGTACGCCAGTGCAGCGCCGCCGCCATCTCGAGCCACTTCGCGTGTTGCGTGGTCATCGAGGCGACGACGAGCGCGAACGCCTCGTACGTCGCGAACAACCCGTGCCTCCCGGTGAGCAGGTAGCCTTCGAGCCAGCCCTGGCAGTTATGCTCGGATAAAACCTCCATCACCCGGCCCTCCGAGCTGAGATGGTCGTCGATCGGGATCGTGGCTTCTTGCCAGCAGCGGGTCTCGAGATCGAAGACCTCGCCGAGCCGGTTCGAGTTGGTCTCGTCGGGGCACATCAAGCGAAACGTCGCCGGGTTCGCCCGGTAGATCGCGGCGAGCAGCGCGCCCAGAGGGCGCGTCGATTCGCTGCGCACCGTCGCCGGGCGAGGCACCTCGAGCGCGAAGTCCACGATCGGCGGCACGACGAGCTCGGTGAACCGGCCACCCGCATTCGCGTGCGGGTTCGCACCCATCCGCCGGGTGCCCTCGGGCGCGAGCGCGCGCAGGTCCGCTCGTAACCGACCCGCGCGATCGAACAGCTGCTCGGGGTGATAGCTCCGCATCCAGGTCTCGAGCGCCGCGAGCTGTTCGGGATCCGTGCGCACGAGTGGCAGCGGCACCTGATGCGATCGGAACGTGCCCTCGCACGGCTTGCCACCGACAAAGGCGGGACCGGTCCAGCCCTTCGGCGTGCGGAGCACGAGCATGGGCCAGCGCGGCGTTCCGCGGACTCCGCGCTCGCGCGCGTCTGCCTGGATCGAGCGGATCCGCGCGATACAATGATCGAGCGCGATCGCGAGTGCGCGATGGACCGGCATCGGTTCGGCGCCGGAGACGAAGTGGACCTCGTACCCGTGGCCTTCGAACAGCTTCTGGATCGCCTCGTCGCTGTCACGCCCGAGCACGGTCGGACCCGAGATCTTGTAGCCGTTGAGGTGAAGGATCGGTAGCACCGCCCCGTCGCGCGCGGCATTGATGAACTTGATACCCTTCCACGAGCCTTCGAGCGGACCGGTCTCCGCTTCGCCGTCACCGACGATCGCGACCGCGACGAGGCCAGGGTTATCGAACACCGCGCCGAACGCGTGTGCGAGCACGTAGCCGAGCTCGCCACCCTCGTGGATCGAACCGGGCGTCGTGGGGCCGACGTGGCTCGGTACGCCACCGGGCGTCGAGAACTGGCGAAACAGCCGCGTCATGCCCGCTTCGTCTTCACCGACGGTCGAATAGATCTCGGAGTACGAACCCTCGAGATACGTGTTCGCGAGCACCGCGGGGCCGCCGTGGCCCGGCCCCGCGAGCAGGATCATGTCGAGGTCGTCGCGTTTGATCACGCGGTTGAGGTGCGCGTAGATCAAGTTCAGGCCCGGGGACGTGCCCCAGTGGCCGAGCAGACGCGGCTTGATATCGAGCGCGCTCAGGGGCTCGCGAAGCATCGCGTTGCTCTTCAAGAAGATCTGACCGACGGTCAGATAGTTCGCGGCACGCCAGTACTGGTCGATCGCGCTCAGCTCGGTGTCATCGCTCATGTCTGCCATACTGCACGATCAGCACCGCTCGCCCAAGCCGCGGCATGGGCGGTGCACCTCGGCCAGTACGCGCTCGCCTCGTCCATCAACCTACGTAGTTTTACGCGCAGCGTTTGCGCCCCCGCGCTCCTGCGCAGTAAGGTCTTCGTGTCGCTACCCAAGAATATCCTCGTCCCGACCGATTTCTCCGAGCACTCGACCCGAGCGCTCGATTACGCGGTCGAGCTCGCGCACAAACTCGATGCGACGATCCACGTCCTGAACGTGATGGGTCTCCAGTTCGCCGAGTATCCGATCGCTGTCACGGCCGCGATGATCGATGATCTGATGGACATCAACCGGACGACCGTCGCGAGCGCGATCGCCGCGCGAGCAAGCAAGGCGTCGTTCGCGCAGCCCACGTTCGAGGTCGGCGATGTTCGGGTCGCGATCGAGAAGGCCGTGCGCGACCTCGGTGCCGATCTGATCATCATGGGTACGCACGGCAGGACCGGCGTGAAGCGGCTCGTGCTCGGCAGCGTCGCCGAGGCCGTCGCGCGCTGCGTGCCCTGCCCGGTCCTGTTGATTCGCTAGGTGCGGAGCGCCGTCACATCTCCACCAGCACCTTGAGGGCGCGGGTCTTGGCGGCGTGCTCGAACGTGTCGTAGGCCTCGCCGATCTTGGCGAACGGGAAGCGATGGGAGATCAGCCGCTTCGGCGCGAGCTTATTCGCTCGCACGACGTCGAGGAGGAGTTGCGTGCTCGAGGTGTCGACCAGCCGCGTCGTGATCGTGATGTTGCGGTCCCACAGCTGCTCGAGGTGAAGCGCGACCTTTCGGCCATGCACACCGATGTTCGCGACCACGCCACCCGGTGCGACGATGCTCGCGCACAACTCGAACGTCGCGGGCAGCCCGACCGCTTCGATCGCGGTATCGACACCGCGCCCGCCGGCGAGATGCATCACCGCATCACGCGAGCTGCCGTCGGTGCTGTTGATCACGCCGGTCGCGCCGAACTGCTTCGCGACCTCGAGCCGATTGTTGTCGACATCGATCACGAAGATGTCGGCCGGTGAATAGAGCTGCGCCGTGAGCAGCGCCGCGAGCCCGATCGGTCCCGCCCCCACGATCGCGACACAACTCCCTGGCTGGACCTGGCCCTTCAACACGCCGCACTCGAAGCCGGTCGGCAAGATATCGCTGAGCATCACCATCGCCTCGAGATCCGCATCGTCGCTGAGTGGATAGAGGCTCGTGTCCGCATGCGGAATGCGGACGAGCTCGGCCTGAGTGCCATCGATCAGATTGCCGAGGATCCAGCCACCCGTCGTGCAATGCGAGTACATCTGGCGACGGCAGTACGCGCAGGTCCCGCACGAGGTGATGCACGACACGAGCACGCGCATCCCGCGCCGGAAGCTCGTGACGCCCGCACCAACCTCCTCGATCACACCGACGCCTTCGTGGCCGAGGATGCGGCCTGGCGTGCACGTCGGCACATCGCCCTTCAAGATGTGCAGGTCGGTGCCGCAGATCGTCGATTTGATCATCCTCACGATCGCATCGGTCGGAACCCGCAAGGTCGGTCGCGGTCGCTGCAGCAGCGTCCGTTTGCCCGGCCCCTCGTACACCAGCGCGTTCATCTTCATCGCGTTGTCCGGCTCGCCCATGCCATACCGCAGTGCAGGAACGAGCCCGCATCGATCGAACGACCGCGGCGCGGCGTCGGTGTTATGACTCGCAGGACTTGCGCCTTACATGCAACCCGTGCGCACTCCGTGAGCCTCCGCGAGACGCCGCCGCGATCCGCGCGCGCGCATCGAGTGCGAGTGCGCCACGCGGTAAGGAACTGGACGCTGCCGATAACGGCGTCGACAGGCTACGCACCCATCGATCTCACGCGCCGAGCCGGCGGGCGAGCGCCCTGATCAGGCTTGATGTTCGTGGCAAACACGCAGGGACGCAAATCTTGCGCCGGGCGACGCAAAAAGTGCACTTCAGCCAGCGCGACTACGAACGCGTGTCAGCGGTCGTCGTCGTTTGCTTCGGCAGATCCGCGATGATCGCCTCCGTCGTCAGCATCATCGCGGAGACCGAGGCTGCGTTCTGCAACGCGACGCGCACCACCTTGGTGGGATCGATGACGCCGGCCTTGATGAGGTCCTCGTAAGCCCCGGTCGCGGCATTGAAGCCAAAGGCGCCCGAGCCCTCGGCGACGAGGTTCGCGACCACCGCACCGTCCGCACCGGCGTTGGTTGCGATCTGGCGAAGTGGCTGCTCGAGCGCGCGCCGGATGATCGAGACGCCGAAGCGGCGATCATCTTCGTAGACGAGCGCATCGAGCGCCTTCGCACAGCGGATCAGGGCGACACCGCCGCCGGGAACGATGCCCTCCGCGACCGCCGCGCGGGTCGCGTGCATCGCATCCTCGACGCGCGCCTTTTTCTCCTTCATCTCGACTTCGGTCGGCGATCCGACGGTGATCACCGCGACGCCACCCGCGAGCTTCGCGAGCCGCTCCTCGAGCTTCTCCTTGTCGTAGTCGGAGGTCGTCTGCTCGATGTCGTGGCGGAGCGCTTTGATGCGCGCCTCGATCGCCGGCTTATCACCCGCACCGTCGACGATCGTGGTCACGTCCTTGGCGATCGTGACCCGCTTGGCGCGGCCGAGCTCTTCGAGCGTGATCGTCTCGAGCTTCTCGCCGAGCGCGCTGAGCACGGCCTTGCCGCCCGTGAGCGCCGCGATGTCCTCGAGCATCGCGGTCCGGCGATCGCCAAAGCCCGGGGCCTTGACCGCGCACACGTGCAGCGTGCCGCGCAGCTTGTTGACCACGAGGGTGGCGAGCGCTTCACCGTCGATATCCTCGGCGATGATCACGAGCGGCTTGCCCGCCTTCGCGATCTGCTCGAGCAGCGGCAGGAGCTCGGCCATGCTCGAGAGCCGGCGCTCGCAGATCAGGATGTACGGATCGTCGAGGACTGCCTCGAGCCGCTCGGTGTCCGTCACGAAGTACGCGGAGAGGTAGCCGCGGTCGAACTGCATGCCCTCGACGACCTCGAGCGTGGTCTCCATCGTCTTGCCTTCCTCGACGGTGATCACGCCTTCCTTGCCGACCTTGGCCATCGCCTCGGCGATCAGCTTGCCGACGGTCTCGTCACCGTTCGCGCTGATCGTCCCGACCTGCGCGATCTCGGCCTGGCCGCGGGTCGGCACCGAGATGGTCTTCAAGTGCGCGACGACAGCAGTCACGGCCTCCTCGATGCCGCGCTTGATGTCCATCGGGTTCGCACCCGCTACGACGATCTTCATGCCCTCGCGATAGATCGCCTGCGCGAGGACCGTCGCGGTGGTCGTGCCGTCACCTGCGAGGTCCGACGTCTTCGAAGCGACCTCCTTGACCATCTGGGCGCCCATGTTCTCGAACTTGTCCTCGAGCTCGATCTCCTTGGCGACCGTGACGCCATCCTTGGTGACGGTCGGCGAGCCCCACGACTTCTCGATCACGACATTGCGACCACGCGGACCGAGTGTCACCCGGACCGCGTTCGCGAGCGCATCGACGCCGTTGCCGATCAGCTCGCGCGCGGCGAGATCGAAGATGATTTCTTTGGCAGCCATGACTTAGCCCTCCAGGACAGCGAGGACATCGTCTTCGCCGAGGATGATGTGGTCCGCACCGTCGAGCTTGATCTCGGATCCAGAGTACTTGCCGATCAACACGCGTTCGCCCGGCTTGATCTCGATCGGCTGGAGCTTGCCGTTCTCGAGCCGCTTGCCTGCACCCACGGCGACGACAATGGCCTCGAGCGGCTTCTCCTTCGCATTGTCAGGGATGAAGAGGCCACCGGTGGTCTTGGTGGCCTCGGGAACGCGTTTGGCCAGGATGCGATCGTGGAGCGGTCGAATATTCATGTCTTGCGCGCACGGAATGCAACGATCGTGCGCGGCGAGCGCTCGGCGAGCGCTCGCCGGCAAAAGACCCTCGCGGTGCAGATTCTGCGGCGGCTCGCTGCGGCTCGCGAATCCAGTTCGGCTCGCTCGATCGACATCTCGGAGGGTTCGTGAAACAGCCAATGCCGAGCTCGTTCGCTGACGCAAGTCTCGCGCACGGGCGCCGACGCGCACCCAGAGCTTTGCTGTCGCGCTGCTAGATCGTAGCGGTCTGAGACCTGCACTCGTGATCTGGATGACCAAGCCTTCCCGCACCGCCGATCCTGACGAGGTTCTCGACGCCACCGCTCAGGGCACCGCACCTATGCTCGACGAGACCGACACGGACGAGACGCTCGGCGAGATCGATGCGACCGGCGCGGCCGCAGGGATCGCGGTTTCCGACCGCAAGCCGCTCGCGGACGAGGACCCGATCGCGAAGCGCGACGCACATCGCTGGGAGCTCGATCCCGCATCGGCCGAAGATGCGAAGGACCGGACGTCCTGAGGCTCGTCACTCGAACTTAGTTGCACGCAGGTCTCCGCGATTACTGCATCGCGAATCGCAAAAACTGCGGTCTTCACTTCGTGCCCGCGCTCGGCCGCCGTCTCGTTCCTCGACGGAGTTGGACTCCGTCTTGCGTACGACTCTTGATCATGGCGTATCAAAGTCTGAATCCCGCAACCGGACAACTGATCAAGGAATTTCCCGAGCTGACTGACAACGAGCTCGAGACCAAGCTCGCGACCGCGGCCACGTGCTTCGCCACGTGGCGCCACAAGAGCTACGCGCAGCGCGCGGCGATCGTAAACAAGGCTTCGGCCCTGTTACACGAGCAGGCCGACGCGTTCGCGAAGAAGATGACCCTGGAGATGGGCAAGCGGATCACCGAGGCACGCGGCGAGGTCGAGTACAGCTCGACGATCCTCGCGTACTACGCGAAGAATGCGGAGCGCTTTCTCGCGCCGCAGGCGCTGCATCCAGTGATCGGCGAGGCTCATATAGAGAGCAGCCCGATCGGCGTCGTACTCGGCGTCGAGCCGTGGAACTTTCCGTACTATCAGCTCGCGCGCGTTGCAGGACCACATCTGATGGCCGGCAACACGCTCGTGATCAAGCATGCGAGTTGTGTCCCGCAGTGCGCGATCGCGTTCGAGAAGCTGTGGACCGACGCGGGCGCACCGCCTGGCCTGTATACGAACCTCCTGATCTCGCACGCCCAGTTGAACAAGCTAATCGATGACCCGCGGATCAAGGGTGTCGCCTTGACCGGCAGCGTCGCCGCGGGCCGCGACATCGCGGCGCGTGCGGGCAAGAACCTCAAGCCGTCCTCGATGGAGCTCGGTGGTAGCGACGCGTTCATCGTGCTCGAAGATGCGGACCTGGAGCTCACGATGAAGTGGGCCGTGTGGGGCCGAATGTACAACGCGGGCCAGACGTGTTGCGCCGCGAAGCGCTTCATCGTCGTCGACAAGCTCGCCGATAAATTCCTAGAGCAATTCCAGGCCGCCCTGGGTGCGCTCCAGCCCGGCGATCCGATGGACGAGAAGACGACGCTCGGTCCACTCTCGACCGAGCCCGCACTGCTCCAGTTGCTCGAGCAAGTGAACAATGCAGTCGCGAAGGGCGCGAAGCTCGTGATGGGCGGCAGGCGCATCGATCGCCCCGGCTCGTACATGCAGCCCACGATCCTGACGAATGTCGAACCGAGCAACCCTGCGTTCCGCGGGGAGTTCTTCGGCCCGGTCGCGATGTTCTTCCGGGTCAAGAGCGAAGACGAGGCCATCGCGCTCGCCAATGATTCGGATTTCGGTCTTGGCGGTTCGGTGTTCACCCAGGATATCGCGCGCGGCAAGCGCGTCGCGAGTCGCGTCGACACCGGCATGATGTTCATCAACAACATCTCGTGGTCCGATGCCGAGCTCCCGTTCGGCGGGATCAAGAATTCCGGCTACGGCCGCGAGCTTGGCGACATGGGAATCCAGCAGTTCGTGAACAAGAAGCTCGTTCGCCACGTCGCGATCCAAGCACCCCTGTAGCGGCGACCGACCGAGTCTGGTCAGCGCGACTAAGCTGTGAGATCCGAGCTCGACTTGCCGCGTGCACCGTGCAGATGAGCTTCGTCGAGGAAGTAGTGGCGGATGTACGCGGCGAGCTGCCCGTCGGTCGGATGATCGAGGGTCTCGATGCCAACCACCTTGTCCGCCATGACGTGATCGTGCTTGTGCATGTAGCGCACGAGATCGAGCTTCGCGGACGATGGACCGACGACAAGAATGACCTCGGACCCGGCGAGCGCTTTGACCACGCCCTGAAAGTAGTCATCACTCAAGGCGTGGCGCCCCTGCTCGGCTGCTTTACGCGATAGGTGATGATACGGCGCGCGGACCGTCTCTTGCGCGAAGGTGGTTGGCTCGACATGGAAGATCTTGGCCTCCTTATGGTCGAGCCATACGGCAGCAAAGTGGTTGGTCGGCTTGGTGGTGGTCATGGAAGCGAGCATTGCACTGATCGCGCCCCCCGAGTGGACGAGCCGTCGTGCAGCGATCGTTGAGGCATTTGGGCTCTGATCGCAGCCGCGAGCTCTTCGCGCAAGCCATGCGCCTAGCGCTGCAAAACGTGCAGTCGGTGCGGTCTGAAAGGATGCCGACGACGTCGACGGACGGCACGCTCCATGCTTTTCGAACGCAGATGATCAAGACGGATTTGCAGCTCAAGACCGACATCGAGACCGAGCTCCGCTCGGATCCTCGCGTGAACTCCGCGCAGATCGGCGTCACGGTCGATCGCGGCGCCGTGTCCTTGCTCGGTGCCGTCGAGACGTTTGCCGAGAAGTTCGCCGCCGAGGATGCCGCGAAGCGCGTCAGTGGCGTCCGCACGCTCGCACAAGATCTGACGGTCAAGCTCACGAGCAGGCACAAGCGCGCGGACTCCGAGATCGCAGCGGCGATCCTGCGAGCGATCGAATGGGACGTGCATGTCCCCAAGACCATCACCGCCAAGGTTCAGGACGGCATGGTGATTCTCGAAGGGGAGTGCGCCTGGAACTACGAGCGTGAAGCTGCGGAGCGGGCGATTCGCCATCTCACCGGGATCACCGCGGTGTTCGACTCGGTCGTCATCAGGCCGACGACCTCGGCCGAGGCGATCCTCGAGAATGTCGAGGCCGCGCTCCAACGGCAGGCCACCGCCGATGCGCATTCGATCAAGATCGCGACGAGCGGCAGCACGGTCACGCTCTCCGGTCACGCTGCCTCGTGGCGGTCGATGCACGATGCATCGAAGGCCGCGTGGGCCGCACCTGGGGTCACGAACGTGATCGATCGCATGACGCTCTCGGTCGCGTGAGGGGCACCATGCCGAAGAGCGACCTCCAACTCACGGCCGACATCGAGGCCGAGCTCGCATGGGAGCCGAGTGTCAATCCCGCCGGCATCACCATTGCCGTCGAGCAGGGCGCGGTCTCGCTCCATGGCGTCGTGAGCTCGTTTCCCGCGAAGTGGGCGGCGGAAGATGCAGTGATGCGCGTCGCCGGTGCGCGCACGATCGTGCAGCACCTCTCCGTCGCTGTGACGCCAGAGCATCGCCGCAGCGATGCCGAGATTCAGAATGCGGCCGACCATCAGTTGAAGTGGGATGTCTTCATTCCACCGCACGTCAGGGCGAGCGTGCGCGATAGCGTCGTGACGTTACAGGGCGAGGTGACCTGGAACTTTCAACGGTCGGCCGCCGAACGCCTGGTCCAGTCGCTCGCCGGGGTCTCCGAGGTCATCAACGAGCTTGTCCTTCGGTCTGCCGTCAATACCGGCCATTTAAAGGATCTGGTCGAGCGTGCTCTCCGGCGTCAAGCCAGGGCCGACGGTGCCGCGATTCGCGTGACCACGACGGGCGGGACGATCACGCTCTCGGGCTACGTGTCGTCCTGGGCCTCGGCGAAGGATGCAAAACACGTCGCGTGGAGCATTCCCGGCGTCACCGCCGTGATCGTTCAGCTGAGCGTAAAGCCCTGAACAGAATCACCGTGCGGGTAACTACGTAGAGAGCTGGAAATATTAGCGATTTTCTACATTCTGTTCGGGTTCTGCCGGTCTCTCGTGACAGAGTAATGCCGTCATGCTCATCGACTTCATCGCGCGCCACCACGACCAGCTCGTCGCGCGCGCACGGGAAAAGGTGAGTGCGCGCGTCGCTCCGCGCCCGACCGATCGGGAATTGATGAACGGGGTGCCGCTGTTCCTCGATCAGTTCACGTCGCGGCTCAGGCAAACCGCTGATCCCGAAGCCGCAGAGATCGGCGCCACCGCGGCGCTTCACGGCGGCGAGTTGCTCGAAGCGGGATTCACGATCGGTCAGGTCGTCCATGGCTACGGCGATATCTGCCAGGCGGTGATGGAGCTCGCGGTCGAGCTCGATGTCTCGATCACGCCCGCGAACTTCAAGACGCTCAACATGTGCCTCGATGTCGCGATCGCCGAGGGTGTGACGGCGTACTCGAGCCGGCGCGATCAACAGATCGCTGACCGCGATATCAAGGCGCGCGGCTTCTTCGCGCACGAGCTCCGCAACTTGATGAACACCGCGACACTCGCGTTCGAAGCGGTGCGTTCGGGCAGTGTCGGTATCGGTGGGAGCACCGGCCAGCTCGTCGCGACCAGCCTGGTCCGGATGAGCGAGCTCGTCACCGAATCGCTCGCCGAGGTCCGGCTCGAAGGTGCGCCGCATCGAACCGAGCGCGTTCATCTCGGTCAGCTCGTCGAGGAGATCGAGATTTCGGCAGCGCTGCAAGCCAAGCTCAAGGAGGTCGCGCTCGCGATCGATCCTATCGCGGCCGATCTCGAAGTCGATGGTGACGGAGCGATCGTCGCCTCGATCCTGACCAACCTGATCCAGAACGCGTTCAAATTCACGCCGAAGCACGGCCGGGTCAGTGTCGCGACCCGGATCATCGAGCAACGGGTCGCGATCGAAGTCGCGGACGCGTGCGGCGGCCTGCCTGCTGGTGATTCCGAAGCGCTATTTCGGCCCTACGAACAACGTGGCCGCGATCGCAGCGGCCTCGGCCTCGGGCTCGCGATCAGCCGCGAAGGCGCGCTCGCGATCGGCGGCAACCTGACCGTGCGCGACGTCCCCGGCATCGGCTGCATCTTCACGCTGACGCTGTGTCGATCGGCGGAGGTTTGACCGCTCGGCGACCCTTGCTGTTAATCGTTGACGACGACCGTCGCACCGCCACGCTGCTGGGCCGGATGTTGCGCCAGGATGGCTACGACACCGAGGTCGAGCCCGACGGTGTCATCGCGCTCGCGCGGTTCGCGCGCGAGCCCATCCCGGACGCGCTGATCACCGATTATCACGTGCCCGGTGCGAACGGCCTCGTGATCGCGCAGCGCGCTCGTGCGCGGCGCAGCGGGCTACCAATCTTCGTCGTGACCGGAGATCCGGAATCGGTCGTGACCGCACCGCTTGCACGCGAGAGCGCGGTCGAGGTGATCGGCAAGCCGGTCGACTACGCGAGCCTGCTCGCTCGCCTCCACGCCCTCGTCCGGGTGTACGCATGACCGTCGTGCACGCGATCCGTGGCCGGCTCCACGCGGCGCGCCTGCACCTCACGTTTCTCGAGCGCGCGTTCGTCAAGCCGAGCGACGATCCAGACATCGTCGAGGCGGTCAAGGCTGCGGTCGAGGAGCTCCGCGAGCTCGAGCTCCTCGTGCTCGCGCATCTCGCAGTGACCGTGAAGCCACCGACCGGAGCCGGCTCGTGACCGGCGCGCGGATCCTCGTCGTCGACGACGAATACGGTGCGAGGGTCGCCCTCCAGAAGTTGCTGCGCCAGGCCGGCTACATCGCGGATGCCGCGCCGAGTGCGGCGACCGCGCTCGCCTTTGCCGCCGAACATCCGCCCGAGGTCGTCGTTACCGATCTCGTGATGCCCGAGATGGACGGCATGGCGCTGTGCGCGAAGCTGCACGAGCTCGATCCGGAGCTTCCGGTGATCGTTGCGACCGGTGTCGGCGACATCTCGTCGGCGGTAGCGGCGATGCGTGCGGGCGCGGCCGACTATCTGATCAAGCCGGTCGAGTTCGATGCCCTCGTGATCGCGATCGAGCGCGCGCGCGAGCGGCGTGCGTTGCGCGTCGAGACCGAGAACCTGCGCCGCCAGCTGCGCGAGCATGCCTCGGAAGGCTTGCAGGGCCTCATCGGTGCGAGCCCACCGATGCAGAAGATCTATCGCGTCGCGCGCCAGGTCGCGGCATCACGCGCGACGGTGCTGATCACCGGCGAGAGCGGCACGGGCAAGGGCGAGCTCGCTCGTGCGATCCATGCGCTCTCCCCGCGAGCGACTGCGCCGTTCATCGCGCTGCACTGCGCGGCGGTCCCCGAATCCCTGCTCGAGAGCGAGATGTTCGGCCACGAGAAGGGTTCGTTCACGGGGGCCGACAAGCGCCGGGTCGGCCGCTTCGAGCAAGCCCATGGCGGCACGCTCTTACTCGACGAGATCGGAGAAATCTCGCCGCTCGTCCAGACCCGCCTGCTCCGCGTGCTCCAGGAGCGCGTCTTCGAGCGCGTGGGTGGCAACGAGACGATCGCGGCCGACGTCCGCGTGATCGCCGCGACGAACCGCGATCTGGCGGGAGCCGTCGATGCGGGCCTCTTTCGCGCCGACCTCTACTATCGCCTCAACGTCGTCCACATGGAGATGCCGCCGCTGCGCACTCGCGGGGGTGACATCCTCGTGCTCGCGAACGCGTTCCTGCGTAGGTTCGCGGCCGACAACCTGAAACCTGTCGAGGGCTTCGATCAAGACGCGCGAACCAAGCTGCTCGCGAACCGCTGGCCCGGCAACGTGCGCGAGCTCGAGAACGCGATCGAACGCGCGGTGGTCTTGTGCGAAGGCACGCAGATCGAGGCGGATGACCTGCCGACCGACGAGCGCAGCGCCGCCTCGGGCCAGGTCACGGTGCCGGGTGCGACGCTCGCCGAGATCGAGCGCTGGGCGATCCTCGCGACCCTCGAAGCGACGAATGGCTCGACGGCGAAGGCCGCGGAGATGCTCGATGTCAGCGTGCGCACGATCCAGTACCGGTTGCACGAATACGCCAAGCCTGCATCGTGATCACCTCGGTGCGAGGTGACACGCGGTGCAAGTCGTCAGGAGCTGCGCGTAGGTCGCGGCTCGCGCCTGATCGCTACTCTTGATCGTTTGCGCGTCGGTCGCTTGGCGCTGGAGCTGGCGGGCGAGTCGCATGCGCGCCTCGCCGAGCTCGGCGGCAGTGAGCGGCGGCTTCGCGAGGATCGCGAGCCCGGCACTCCAGGAATCGTCCGCTGTTCCGACCATGCCCTCCCACAACCGATCAGCGGCCCAGAGGTGACGCGCCATGCGAGCTGCCACGGTCGGCTGATCGACGGGCGGCGCGGATGGCGACGCGAACTCCGGTGACGCGCCAGTCGCGAGATGACATCCGGCACATTCGATCGCGAGCAACGACTCGGCGACGAATGCCGCGTCGACGGTCTTCGCGGTGACGAGCTCGGCGGCGCGCAAACGAACGCGCGCGGTCTCCTTGGCCCACGCCGCCATCCCAGGTTCGTCGGGCGCGATCGCGAGCCCGCGTGCGAGCTCGCGTGCCTCGTCGAGCCTGCCGCGAAGGAGGAGCCGTTCGATCGCGCGAGCGAGCCCGAAGTTCTCGTGCATGTGAAAGCGCACGAGCATGTCGTGTGCGAACCGTTCACTCGGGGCGTCCGCGGAGCCCGAACCTGGGGCCGGTGAGGGCGTGGCATCCGCCGACGTGCACGCGGTACCTGCGAGCGCGCCCAGACATCCGAGCGTCACGATCATGGTTCGAAGCATCAGAAGCGAACGAGCAAGAGCCGCGCCGCGAGCTTGCATGCATCGTCGCGTGAGCGACTCCGCGAATCGCCGCAGCGCTTGCGCAGCCACGCGCAAGACTTGCGCTACTCGCCCAGGGAACGGCGCATCGAGCGCGCATCCGCGAAGCCAAGCCGGTGCGCGATCGCCGTCGGATAGAAGCCTGCGCGCGCGAGCTGATCGCGATGCTGGGTCCGGACGTGGGCGAGCACCGTGCGGAAGCTCGTCCCGGCGGCGGCGAGGCCACGCTGCAGGCTGCGCGGCGTGGTCGCCATCGCGTGCGAGATCGCTGCGATATCGACTTCGCCGTGCGAGATGCGAACCTCGATCACGCGGACGACCTGCGAGACCAGATCGTGCGTGCCGACGAACGCGAGCTGCGCCTTGGCTTGGGCTAGCAAGAACGCGAACAGCGCGTCATCGGCGGTCCGCGGCGCGCGCGCGAGGTCCGCGGTCGAGACCGCGAAGCCACAATCGGGTTGCTTGAACGCGACCGGCGCACCGAACCACTGGCCAATTTCGGCTTCGCCCGAGGTCCGCACGTGCGAGAACCACACGCGGGTGAGCAGGAAACCCGGGAGCACGGAGCGCAGCTGCTTGATCACGTACGCGAGCGTGAACTCGTTGAGGTGGCTCTCCAGCGTGGTCTTGAAGCCCGCGATCGAGTAATGGAGGTCGCCGCCCTTGTCATCGGTGAGCCAGCGAAACTCGCCGATCGCATTGATCAGCGGCGCGAGCTCGCACAACCGCGCGAGGCCTACCTCGAGGTTCGGTGCACTGCGCACGAGGAACTCCGCGATGCCGTACGCACCAGTCGGCACGAGCTCCGCGAGCGTGAGCCCGAGATGGGGTTGTTCGAGGCGCTCGGCGAATAGCTGCACGCACTTGATCACTCGCACCACGGGTGCAGTGACCTCGCCGTTGAGCGCTTCGGGCGGCAGGCCCGCTTCGGCGACGAGCGCGGCCGAATCGACACCCTTCGTGCTCGCCAGCCGGGCGAGCAACGGGATCATGCGAAAGGTAAAAAGGCGGTCGCTTGCCACCTAAGGGGAGTCGATCCGGTCAGCAAGATCGGCGACGACATAGGCGAGCACTGCCATGGCCGCGACGTCATTCGCGAGGGTCTGCGGATCCACCTTGTCCAGAGTATCCGCGTCCGAGTGGTGATAGTCGAAGTAGGTCGAGACATCGTGCATCAGCCCGACCAGCGGAACCCCCGCCGGACCCATCGGCTCCACGTCGGTCTCGCCTTCGGTCTCGATCGTGCGCGTGGCCTGGAGCGACTGCAAGAGCGATGCGATCTGTGCGACGCGTGCGACGACGCGCTTCGAGGCAGCTTTGTCGACCGCGCCGGCAGAGAACCCCGTCGGAGCAGCGCCACCGGTATCGCTCTCCACCGCCATCACGGTCTTCGCGAGCTCGTCTTTATGAGCCTCGGCATATGCCGCCGCACCGCGGACCCCGTTCTCCTCGTTCGTCCACAACACCACGCGTATCGTTCGACGAGGCTGGAGACCGAGGGTCTTCAAGAGCTTGATCGTTTGCATCATGATCACGCAGCCCGCGCCGTCGTCGATCGCGCCCTGGCCAACGTCCCACGAATCCAGGTGACCACCGATGACGACGATCTCGTCGGCCTTGTCCGTACCGACGAAGTCAGCGACCACGTTCGCGGATTCGGTATCCGGCAAGGTCTGCTCGTCGAGCTTCAAGTGAAACGTGACCGGTCCGCGCTGCGCGAGCCGCGCGAGGAACTGCGCGTCCTCGGTCGTTATCGCGGCGCCCGGAATCTTCGCGACGCCTTCGGCGAGATCCGTGTACGACAACCTGCCGGTGTGGAGCGTGGCGATCGATCGCGCGGTGACCGAGCGCATCAACACGCCGACCGCGCCGTACGCCGCGGCCTTTGCGGCGCCGCGGGAGCGATAGCCGACGGTCTTGCCGTAGCCGGTCGAATCGAAGCCCGGGGCGTGCGCGTCGAACGCCGGCATCGCGATGTCGAACAGCACGATCGCGCCTTTCACGGCGGCTTTCTGCGCGTCGAGCTGATCCCAGTTGTGAACCACGACGATCGGCGCGGTGATGCCGCCCTTTGGGGTGGCGACGCTCATGCCGAGGCCGAGCAACCGAATCGCGCGGGGGTTCGGCAAGACCACCGCACCTTCTTCGGCGCCGCGCACCCAGTGCGGGACCATCACCTTCTCGGTGTGGACGGCGAAGCCTTCGGCTTTCATCGTGGCGACCGCCCATGCGATCGCCCGATCGAGCTCCGGTGATCCGGCGAGCCGATGGCCGATCGTGTCGGTGAGCTCGGCGAGCTTCTGGTACGCGCCGCGATCGTCGCGTCCGGCGGCGAGGATCCTGTCAGCGGCACCGCGATAGCGATCCGCGATCGCATTCGGTGCATTCGTCTGCGACGTGGTCTGTGCGTACGTCGAGGTGTCAGCGATCCAGGTGACCGGCGCGACGGGCGCCAAGGCAGGAGGCGTAGCGCAGGCGGTGAGGACAGCGAGCGCTAGCTTCTTCATGACGAGGTCTCCGGTAGCGGAATGTCGTCGAGCGAGCTCGGTGCGCCGGGTTGCGGTTCGACCCCGCGCTCCGCGATCTCGACGAGGAGCTCGATAACCGCGGCCAGCCGATCCGCGGTGACAGGCCTTCCGGTCGCGAGATCCGAGAGCGGTAGCGGATGGTCGAGCTGGGCGCCGCGACCGGGGTAGACGCGATAGCGCAACCCTTCACGCTCCCAGTACGCGAGCCAACCATCGAGCGACGCGGCGACACGTGCGCGCAGAGGCTCGTCGATCAACTTCTGAAACGACATCGCGCTACCGCGGCTGCGGAACCGCGCATCGAAGGCGCCGCCCGCTTTGAACTGCGGCGCGGCCGGCGGGCCATGCGGATTGATGCCGAGCGTGCGCGACGTGATCGCCCACAGCGACCAGGTCGCGCCGCGAACCTCGTCGATCTCGCGACCGACGACGACATCGACCGCGATCACGCTGCCCTCGATGCGCTCGATCCGGATCCGCACCGGCAGGTGGTTGCGCTCGCCGACGAGCTGCGTGATGGTCAAGCCGCCCTCGCCGCGTGTGGTGATGGTGTGGACAAGGCCGATCGACCGCTCGAGCGCGATCTTCGCGGCGCCGATGTACGCGGCCCATGCGGCATCTTGCACCGCCGGTGCGACCGACGTGATCGGTAACCCGGCGAGCTCTTCATCCCGTACCGTGCGCGCGCCATCCGCGATCATCCACAAGCCGAGTAGCGGCAACAGGTAGTGGTGCGGCCACTCGAACGCATAGCCGCCGAGGACGCCAAGCGCGATACCGCTACCGATCTGACGGCGCGCTTCGGCAGAGGCGAGCAGACACGAGGCGAGCGTCCACGCGAGCGTGGCGAACGCGAGCAGATAGATCGCCAGCCGCGGGTCGGCTTGATCTTGATCGAGCGAGACGCCGAGCGCGAGCGTCGCGATCTTCGACATCTGCGGATACCACAGCCGCGCGGTGATCGCGCCGCCGGCGGCGACGGCCATCGCGAACACGACAGGCGCTGGTCGGGTCAGCGCCCGCGACAACGGCCGCGGTGCGAACACGTACGGCGAGATCAGGGCCGCGATGCACAAGCCCATCACCCCCGCTCGCTCGACGGCGACGATCGTGCCGTCGTACGCGGTCTCCGGCCACAGGTAGCGCGCACCGAGCACGTTGACGGTGTGGATCAGCAGCGGGATGCCGACAGCGACCAAGCCGAGCTGCACGCCGAGATCGCGCTCGCGCGCGAAGCCCGCGACGATCAAGGCGATCACCGCCACCGCGAACGTGCTCGCGATCGCGACGATCAAGACCTCGTGCCGCGCGACGACGAGGGGCGTCGCGGCAAGCACCGCAGCGAGGACGGTCGCGAGCTGCGCGACGAGGTCCCGCGTGCCTCGACCCTCGCGCGCGCGCAGCGCACCGAAGGCGCGAGACACGAGCAACACGGCGGCGAGCGTCGCCGCGAAGTAGTGCAGGAACAGGCCTGCGTAATTGAGCGCGACGTCCCAGCTCGGAGGCAGGCCTTCCTTCGGCCGGGCAAGCGGCACGACGATCCGCTCGATCACGACCTCGAGCAGCGCGACGCAGAGGAGGATCCGCGTGGGCGTTACGCCCCCTGTTGGCCGACGTCGAGACAATTTCGAAAACCGTAGCGTTGTGCTGCAGTTGCGTCAACCGTAGGGCCAAAAACTAGGCCCGGATCAAAAGCCACGAGAACCTGTATTCGTGAAGCTCGGCATTGCTTTAGTGGTCGCCTTGGTGGGAGCACCCGCGCTCGCAACTCCGCTCGTCGTCCTCGACCCCGGCCACGGCGGTTCGAACCCCGGCGCCGAGGGCCCCGGCGCCAAGGGCTCCGCCGCCAACCTGCACGAAAAGCAGCTCACGCTCGCGATCGCTGTCCAGGTCGCCGCGAAGCTCCGCGACCACGGCATCGCCGTCGAGCTGACCCGCACCGACGACCGCACGCTGACGCTTCGCCAGCGGACCGAGCACGCCGATCGGGTCAACGCGGACCTGTTCGTGAGTATCCACGCGAACGCTTCGCCGACCCGCACACAGCGCGGCTACGAGACCTACGTCCTCACCACGAAGGGCGTCGACATCGATGCTCGCGCCCTCCGCGGCGAAGCGATGACTCCACGCCCGGGCGTCGATCCAGACATCGCGCTCGTCCTCGACGATGTCGAGCGCGGTGCCGTGCAGTGGGAAGCCGCCGACCTCGCCGCTCGCATGCAGCGCGCGCTGCGCGACCACCGCGGTCCCGAAGGCGATCGCGGGGTTCGCCAGGACTCGGACCACGTGCTGCTCGGTGCGACGATGCCGTCGGTGCTGGTGGAGGTCGGCTTCATCGATCACCCGATCGAAGGTACGCAGCTCGCCGAGGCGACGACCCAAGCGCAGCTCGCCTCCGCGATCGCCGAAGCGATCGAAGACCGCCTCGCAGATTGAGGATCAAGGCGCTGCGGTACACGTGCCGTCGTAGCCGTCGGGCGCGTTGCCGCAATCAGCGTGACAGTTCGTGCAACTCTTGATGTTCGTGTCGATGGTGTCGAAGCTCGTGTCGACCTTCTGCCAGGTCCAGTCTTGGGCTGCGGCGTCGGTGCCGATCGGCAGTTTCTTCATGACCGTGTAGAACTGGATCGCGCCGCTACACTTGTCGTCGTCCTGGCCGTACTCCTCTTTGACGACCACGGAGCCGGTCGGAAACGGATCCGTCCGATTCATATACGGCGGGAATGCGGCCTCGTCAGCGAGCACCTTGATGTGCATCAAGTCATGCTCGATGCTCAGCCGGCAAGCACGAGTCTGCTGGTAGGTCGCCCGGTACGTCGAAGGGAGTTCGCTCGGCGTGGACGAATCCGTCGAGCAACCGACGAACACGAACACGAGCACGAACACGAACCTCATGGCAGGTTCACGACGCGGACTCGGCTGTTGTAAGAGTCGCTGATGTATAACTTTTTGCCGTGGAGGTCGATCCCGTACGGCCGGTTCAGCAGCGCTTCTGACGGCGGCCCACCATCGCCATCGAACCCGCGGTTTGCCGGCTTCGGATCGCACTTGCCTGCGACCGTACTGATCGTGCCGTCCGTCATGATCTTGCGAATGCAGCTATTGCCGGTATCCGAGAAATAGATCGAGTTGTCATCACCGATTGCGATGTCGATCGGGCGGTTGACCTGAGCCAGCGTGCCATCGCCGCCGTCGCCAGAGTACCCGGTGACGCCGGTGCCGGCGATGGTGGTGACGATACCGTTCGTGTCGATCTTGCGAACGCGATCGTTGTTGCTGTCCGCGAAGATCAGGTTGCCGTCGTTGTCGTAGGCCATGCGACCGGCGGGGTCTGCTGCCTGACCATACGGCTGCGCCATGCGCATTTCGAGCGCGGGGCCACCGTCGCCGCTGTAGCTCGGCGTGCACGGATTCGAGCACTCGGTACCGAGATCGCCGCAAGTCCATTTGTTCGAGAACGGACACTGAGTCGGAGCTTGGCCTTCGGCGCACTGTACGTCTGAATCCACCATGCACATGCCCGCGAGGCGGTGAATGTTGCCGTCCTGATCGACCTCGCGAATCACCTGATTCGCCTGGTCCATGATCGCGACGTTGCCGTTGGGTGCAACCGTGATGCTCGACGGGAGATCGAGCGTCGCCATCATCGCGGGGCCTTCGTCACCCGCGTAGTACGTGCGCGCGCCGATGCCCGCAAAGTTCGTGAGCGTCATCGTCGTCGTATCGAGCTTCTTGACGCGGCTGTTGTGCCAAGCAGCGAAATACACGTCGGTGCCGTGCACGACCATGCTCGGCGTGTGGTTGAACGACGCGACGAGCGCCTGGCACTGCGCCTCTTGACCGACGACCGGCGAGTCGCCGATGAAGCCCGTGCCCATCACTGTGTCGATCTTGCCGTCGGCATGAACCGCTCGGATGCGGTAATTGTTGAAGTCCGAGATCCAGAGCTCGCCGTCGGGCGCGATGATCGTGTCCTCTGGTACGTACAGCGTCGCATCGAGTGCGTTGCCCTTGTCGCCGTCGTAACCCTCACCGCCGTTGCCAGCGATCGTGCAGATCGTGTTCGGCGCCGTCGGATCGCACGGCTTGGCGTCGCTGCCGCAGCCGAGCACGGCGGTCGAGAGCAGGATCGGGGCGAGGCACTTCATTTCGTCACCTTCAAGATGCGATGGTTGTGGGTATCGGCGATGTACAGGTTGCCCGTCGCATCGAAGGCGATGCCTTGTGGCAGATTGAGCGGCGTCTCGAGCGCTGTGCCGAGCGGGCACTTCGAGGTCGTCACGTCGCACACCGTCCCGGTGCCCGCGACGGTCTCGATAATGCCGGTGTCGAGATCGATCGCGCGAATCACGCTGTTGTTGCTGTCCGCGATGTAGAGCCGGCCATCGGAGCCCCACTCGAGATCCATCGGCCAGTTGAACTTTGCCGCGAGTGCGGGACCACCATCGCCGCTATATCCGGGCGATGGATCGTCTTGGCTACCCGCGATGCAGTCGACGATACCCGTCGTCATATCGATCCGCCGGATCCGGTTGTTGATCGAATCCGCGACGTACATGAAGTTGCCCTTGATGGCGAGCGCCCCCGTCGGGTCGGGAGTCGGCTTGGTGTCGAAGCCGAACATCGCAACGGTCGCAGGGCCACCGTCGCCGGTGTTACCCGCCTTGCCCATGCCTGCGAACGTGGTGATCGTGCGAGTGGCGTCGGTGGCGAACGCGCGGATGCGAACGTTGCGCTGATCGATCGTGTAGAGCGTGCCGTCGTCGCCGAACAAGACGCTCTTGGGCTGGCTGAAGATCGCATCGCAGCCCGGGCCGCCGTCACCTTTGAAGCCGTAGCTGTTGCCGGCGAGTGACGTGACCATATCGGTCTCGGTGTCGACGACGCGAATCTTGTTGTTGTGCCAGGCAGCCACATAGAGCTTGCCGTCGGGGCCAAATTTCGCGTCGGTCGGATGGTTCAGCGCGACATCGGTACCGATCGCACCTTCGGGGTTACATGTCGGAAGCCGGTCGGTCTCGCCCGGTGAGCCGTCACCTTCGTAGTCGGTGCCCATGATGATCCGCAGCGAGTCATCTTTCTCGACCCGACGAATCAGGTGGTTGTTCCAGTCGACGATGTAGCCACGGCCGTCGGGGCCGAACGTCATGTCGTACGGGTAGTACAGCTTGCTATCACGGCGGTCCGCGTTCGGGCTCTGGTTGTTGTATCCAGGCGCGCCCGTGCCGGCGTAGACGCATGCGTTACCCGGCGTACACGGATCGGCATCGCTCGCGCATGCGCCGACGAGGACGAGTGCAGCTAGGCCCATCACATTCTTCATTGAAAGCTCCCTTGCAATGATAACCCTTGGTGGATCAAGACGCCGGACGTCGTTGGCGCTTGATCGAACTGCCCACCCACCGCCCAGGTATTTCCTTCGGGATCGATAAACGTGGCGTGCAGGTTTTGGTCGGTCACCGGCGGCACCGTCGACCACACACCATTGGTGCCCCGTGACAGCACCGCACCAAACTCGCCGACGACGATCGCCTTGTCGCCCTGTGCCGCGACACCGCGAAGCACGGGACCGCCTTGGGGGATGACCGATGTCCACGTGGAGCCGTCAGTGTTCTCGAAAAGCGCACCGTCGAAATCGCCGCCCGCTGCGATCATACGATTGCTCTGCGCAGCGACGGAGAACAGCGACGAATCGGTCATCGCATCGATGCGCGTCAGCGTGCCGCCATCCCAATGGAAGGTCGAACCAGTGGTGCCGGTCATCCAGAGGTCGGTGCTCGAGCGGCCGTTGACCTTCCAGATCCTGCCCTGACTCGTGATGTCGGCCGGGACCTGGGTCGAAGCGGTCCACGCGGTGCCGTCGTAGTGCCACGCGAAGCCACCGCCGCCGAAGCTACCGCCGACGGCCCACAGATCGCTCGGATCGGCGCCCCACATGCCGAACACGATCAGGGTGCCAGGCGTGACCATCTTCGTAAACGTGCCGTTCTGAAACTCGAGGATGGTGCCCGAGGAGCCGCTCATGAACACGGGTCCGTCTTTGAACCCGAAGACCCACCACAGATCGGTGTTGCGCAGCGTGCTGTCGAGCTTGGTCCACGTGTTGCCGTCGTAGTGAGAAACGATCGGTCCGCTGCCGTCGCGCGCATCGCCACCAACGGTCCAGACGTCGTTCGGTCCCGAGGCCCAAACGGAAAGCAGCGCAGCGCGCTGATCCTGAGCGACGACTTCGAACGCCGACGACGTGCCCGGGTCGTTGCTGCAACCGGAAACAACGAATAAGGCGGTCGCCGCAAGCGCGGCGCGCGAGCTACCCATTTCACGATTTTACCATGGCGAGATTTTTCGACGATGAACAGACGACTAACAATTGGAGCTGCTCGTGTAGGCCAGGGCAGCACAATGTCGTCGAACATGCTCGAAAAATTGCCTCGGAGTCCGCGCGCCCGATCGTCGAACAGTAGCTTGGCGTGCGCGACGCTCGCGATGATGTCGAGCAGCACGTAGGCGGAGTCACCGAGTGCAGCAGCCGGCAGATCGAAGTGCTCGAGCACACCAATCCCACACTCGCGCACCAACAAAAATTGCCGCGCTGTTCAGGCGCGGCATCGAGCTCAGATCAGCATCTGATCAGCGCGGGGGATACCCACCGCCACCTTGCGGAGGGTAACCACCCCCACCTTGCGGAGGATAACCACCACCACCCTGCGGAGGATAACCACCTCCACCTTGCGGAGGATAACCACCACCCGGCGGATAGCCGCCCTGCGGAGGATAACCACCACCCTGCGGCGGGTAGTGCGGCGTCGGTGCCATCGGCGGGGGCGCGACCGGCATCGTCCAGCCCGAGAGTGCGCCGAAGCGGCTGATCGCGACGAAGAGCACCGCGCCACCGATGAGGGTGCCAGCAAGTGCCGAGGCGTTGGCGCTCCACGGGAAGCTGTTGAAGAGGCCGGTGAGGAGCGCATTGACCTGGATCAATGCGAACACGCCGAACGTGACGGCCAAGGCTCCAAGGAAGTAGCGCTCGGGCTGTTTCTGGGTCGTAGCGTTCGTGCGCGGCAGGAGCAGCTTCACGATGACCACCACGAGGACCGAGCCGACGATGATCGATGGCACCGTGCCCTTGATCGCGGCGCTACCTTCTTTGAGGCCACCGAGGATCGAGCCGAGGAGGGCCTGCAAACCGCCGGCTGCCGTGCCGACGCCGTAGAGGGCGAGGGCGAACAACACCAGCTTGAGCCCCGCCTGGGTATCGTCTCTTGACGGGCTAGTGGCCCGCTGACGATCGAGGGAGAGCACGAAGTATCCGAAGGCCAAGAAGGCCACCGCAACACCGGCTGCAAGGATACTCGCTGGGCTGAGGCCCATCATCAGTTCGGAACCCACGAAACCCTCCTAGGTCGGTCAGTCGATCAATCAGCCGGTCGGACGAGGACCAACAGGGGCAACCGGGGGCGTCCCTGGGTGCCAGATGTTGGTGTGCTGGTACTGCGAACTATCCATCAAGGTGAACCCGACAAACAAGGAAGCTGCACAAATAGCGCTCACGAAAACGACCGTATGAAACAGGCGATCGTAGCGAAGGTGCATGAAAAACAGGATGACGAGGGTGGCCTTCGTTACCGCGATCACCATCGCGAGCGCCAGGTTGATGTTGGCGCCGAAGTCGACCTTGGTCGCCATGACGGTGACGATCGTCAACAGGAGGAGCGTGCTTCCCGTGCCGACCAGCGTCTTGACGCTGGCGACGTGCGAGATCTCGTTCTCGTGGTGATCGTCGTGGTGGTCTGCGTGGTCTGCCATGGGTCCCCTAGTGGATCAGGTAGAGAAGCGGGAACAGGAAGATCCAGATCAAGTCGACGATGTGCCAGTAGAGGGCAGCGAAGTCGACCGGACCGAAGTAATCCTCGGTGAAGTGGCCCTTGATCGCGCGGATCAGCAGCCACAAGAACACGCCGATACCAACGAGGACGTGGATGCCGTGGAGGCCCGTCATCGCGAAATAGATCGTGAAGAACATGCTCGTGTGCTCCGGCGGCGCGCCGAGCGACTCGATCTCGTGTTGTTCGTGCGTGGTCGGGACGTGGATTGGGTGGATCGCGCTCTCGCCGAGCTCGGTGGTGGCCACCCGCTTGGAGGTCTGCAGCGCCGTGAGCATGGGCTTGGCCGCCGGCGCCTTGCAGGTCGCCTTGACGCGAATGCCCTCGCGCTCGACCTTGTCGTTGTACTCGACGAGGATGCCGACCTGCGGCTTACTGCCACCGCCGCGGATGCGCTGATCCGCGGTGAGAAGATCGGGGCAGACGGCCGGTTGATAGGCCGGACGCCAGCAGGGGAACTTCGGCGCAGCTGCCTTCATCGCCTCGGGAATCACACCCACTTTTCCGGCTTCGCCGTTGAGAATGTTCAGAAGCTCGTCCGTGCACTTCTCGGTGATCACGGCCGGCGACTCGGTCGGGGCCGGCACGCCGACTTCTTTGCCCTTCTGGTCGACCTTGACGACGGTGACCTGGCAATCGGCCTGAACGCCGGCGAGCTTGGTGTCGAGATCGAGCTTGTCGATCTCGAAGCAGCTGCCATCGGTACCCTTGCCCCCACCCGCGCCGGCGGAGGAGTCGGGCTCCCACTGCATGGTCGACTTGGTGCCCGCGCAGAGGTTGTTCTTGGTCAGCAGCTCTTCGCCGCCCGGGCTCACGCACGGATCGAAGTAGCGACCGAACAGGATGTGCTCGTGGATCTTGTGCATGTACTCGACGTACTTGATGCCGAGGAACGCGCACGCACAGAGGATCGTCGTCGCGAGACAACCGATCAGCAGCTTCTTCTGACCGAGCTGCGCCGCGCGTACCGCCCACGCCGCGGTGAGCGACGAGAAGATCAGGACGCCGGTGTTGATCGCACCGAACTTAACGTCGAGCCACTTGTGCGCGTACGAGTAGACCTCCGGGTGATGCACCCGATAAAGGACGTACGCGACGAACAGCGCGGAGAAGAACAACACCTCCTGCGCGAGGAAGAGCCAGATGCCGAACTTGCCGGCATCGAACTGATGCTGGGCGTCGTCGTAGTGGTGCTGGATGAACCGGGACTGATTCCCGTGTCCCCCACCGTGATCCGCGCCCCCGGTGTCATGACCGTGTCCGGCCGTCATCAGTGATGGTCCGTCGCAGCAACAGGAACGGCGGCGACGTAGTCAGGTGCGTCGCTGAGCCGCTCCCAGCGATCCGGCGCAACCTCGACGAGATCGTCGTAGTTGTAGAGCTCGTGCACGATCGGCGGCGTCTCGAAGTTGTAGAGCGTCGGCGGCGTCGGCGCCTGCCACTCGAGCGAGCTGCCGCCCCATGGGTTGCGCGCGGCCTTCTCGCCGGTCCAGAACGACGCCATCAGGTACACCACGACGATGAACATCGAGATGCCGAGGATGAACGCGCCGATCGTCGAGATCTGATGGAAGATTTGATACTGCGGATCGTAATCCCAGTACCGACGCGGCATCCCGCGCGCACCCATCACGAACTGCGGGAGGAACGTGGTGTTGAAGCCGATGAACACGCCGATCGCGCAGAGCCGACCGAGTGACTCGTTGTACATCTTGCCGGTGAACTTCGGCCACCAGTGATGGAGGCCACCGAGAAACGCGACGAGCGTCGAACCCATCATCACGTAGTGAAAGTGCGCGACCACGAAGTAGGTGTCGTGGAGGTGAACGTCGACCGAGAGGATGCCGAGGAACAGGCCCGTGAGACCACCGATCGTGAACAGCAACAAGAACGAGAGTGCGTAGAGCATGCCGGTTTTCAACCGGATGTCGCCCTTGTAGAGAGTGGCGACCCAGTTGAACACCTTGATGGCCGACGGGATGCCGACGGTGAACGTCAGCGCCGAGAACACCATGTTCGCGAGCCGCGACTGGCCCGAGACGAACATGTGGTGCCCCCACACGAGGAACGAGAGCAGCGCGAGCGACAGCGAGGAGTACGCGACGAAGCGATAGCCGAACAAGGGCTTGCGCGCGTAGGTCGAGATCAGCTCGCTGATCACGCCCATGGCCGGGATGATCATGATGTAGACGGCCGGGTGCGAATAGAACCAGAAGAAGTGCTGGAACAGCACCGGGTCGCCACCGAGGGTGGGATCGAAGATGCCGATGTGACCGAAGCGCTCGACGGTCAGCAGCATCACGGTGATGCCGAGCACCGGCGTCGCGAGCACCTGCATGATCGCGGTGCCGTAGATCGCCCAGATGTTGAGCGGCAGCTGGAACCAACCCATGCCCTGGGGGCGGAACTTGTGGATCGTCACGAGCATGTTGAGGCCCGTGAAGATCGAGGAGAAGCCGAGCAAGAACACGCCGAGCGTCGCGATCATCACGGCCGAGTGGGTCTCGAGCGAGTACGGCGTATAGAGCGTCCAGCCGGTATCGAGACCGCCGAACGGGATCGTGAGCACGAGCAGGGTCGCGCCGCTGATCCACAGATAGAACGAGCTCAAGTTGAGCTTCGGGAATGCGACATCAGGTGCACCGAGCTGGATCGGCAAGATGATGTTGCCGAGCGCGGCCGGGATGCCCGGGATGATGACCAGGAACACCATCACCGAGCCATGCAGCGTGAAGAACTGGTTGTAGGTATCGGCGCCGACGATCGTCTTGCCGGGCGACCACAGCTCGGTGCGGAGCAGCAGTGCGAACACACCGCCGAGCAGCAACGAGAACAGGATGCCGAACAAGTACATCAGGCCGATGCGCTTGTGATCGAGCGTCGAGAGCCAACTCCACAGGCCCTTGCTCGCGTTTAGATAATCCGGTTCTTTGACCGGACCTTGGGGGAGGTTCTTCAGGGATTCAGGAATCGCAGTGGTCGCCATGATCGTCCTCGTTACTGCTTAAGCGACTTGATGTAAGCGATGAGGCCGGTGAGCTCTTTTTCCTTCAGCTGACCTTCGAAGGACGGCATCGAGTTCGGATAACCGGGTCGCGACTTCTTCGCGGGATACAGGATCGATTCGCGGACGTAGTTCTCATCCATCTTGACGGTCCCGCCGACGATCGCGATGTCTTTGCCCCAATCGGGCTGTTTCCACGACGGACCGACGCGCACGCTTCCATCGATCGTGTGACATGACGAGCAGCCCTTTTTTTCGTAGAGCATCTTGCCGAGCTCCTCGGGAGCCATGTTGGACTGGTCCTGGATCTTGTCGTTGAGGTAGCGCTGGTACTCCTCGAGATCCTTGTGAACCACGACAACCGCGCGGCGGTTGCAGTGACCGTTCACCGGATCGGTCTCGAGACACGCCATCTGCGCGTGGCTCGTGCCGCAGTACTCGGCGCAGGTCAGGCGGTAGGTGCCCGGCTTCGTCGCGTCGAACCAGATGTACGTGTAGCGCCGCGGCACCAGGTCTTGCTTCACGCGAAATGCAGGCACGTAGAAGCTGTGGAGGACGTCTTTGCTCGTCATGACGAGCCGGACCGGCACGCCCGCGGGGACGTGAAGATCCGAATCGGTGACGCCGTTCTCGTGCGTGAATTGCCAGTTCCAGCGCCACGCGAGCACGTCGATCTCGACGGCCTTCTGCGGCGGGGTGACGACCTTGATGTACGAGTGCCAGCCGTACCAGAACAAGAACACGCAGATGATCGTCGGGATCACGGTCCACGTGATCTCGAGGACGTCGTTGTGCGCGGCGCTCGGCTCGGCCGTGTGACCGGGGCGATGGCGATACTTGATGGTGAGATAGACAACCGCGATCGCGATCGCGAGGAAGAAGAACGCCGACAACGCGAGGACGGCGTAGAACATCATGTCCGAATCGTCGGCGGCGAGGTTTACCGACTTGGGCATCCAGAACGTGCCCGCCTCTTCGATCGGCTTGTCGGCGAGGACGTCGTACCAAGCTTTGACGCCCGGGCCCTTCGCCACGGCGGCGCTTCCCGCACCACTGCCCGCAGCGCTGCCGCTGGTCGCTTGGTTGTTGCCGTTGGTCGCGCTGCCCGAGCCGGGCGTCGCGCTGCCGGCTAGCGCTGCGCTTCCCGCAGCTCGATCTGCTGCGGGCGCCATCGGTGTGGGAGTCGGGGCAGCGGCACTGCCGCCGGGAGCTTGGGCAGATGCCGTGCTCGCCACGAATAGAGCGATGAGAACTGGCAGGACTCGCTTCATGATTCACTCACTTGATTCGGCTCCGGCTTGCGCTGCTTCCGAAGAAGCCTCGCCAAGCCAAGACCAGAGAGCAGTAGAACGACCGTACTCACGGCGCCGATGCGCAGGGCGAGCACGCCGGCGCGCGCATGGCTGTTCGCGTCCGGATCGTAGTGGTAGCAGCGGTTCATAAATCCGACAGCGCTCGCCGGCTCAGCCGTGCCCGCTTTGAGGAGCGACTCGCGCATCACCGCGGGCGCGAACTCGATGCCGTAGACGTAGCGGGTCACTGCCCCGGAAGATGCCAGAAAGATCAACGCTGCGGGATGCGCCCATTCAGCGCGCTCCGGAACGTACATGTACGAGAAACCCACAGCCTCCGCGACCCGGCGAATCTGGGTCTGGTCATTCGGGATCTCGGCAAGTAGGAACGTCCAGCCCGCCTTCGCCGACTCGCGTTGGTTCTCGGGCAGTAGCGCGATGTACTTGTCGCGCATCTTCTCGATCTTGTCGGCGGTCTCGTTGGGCTCGAGGTCGATCGTGACGATCCGGAACTGCGCGCCCGGGCGCAGCATGACGCCGTCGACCTTGTCGGCGATCTTCGGTAGCGCAGCCGAGAGCCCGTTGAGCTGCAAGCTGCAGAGCATCGGACAGTCGGAGTAGTTAAATGTCAGGATCGTCGGAAGCGCCACATCGCCGGCACCAACCTGGAGCACCTGACCGAGCGTGACGTGCTTGCCGTCGGCGGTGCGGAACTTCGCGTCGAGTGGGACCCTCGCTCCGAGCTTCTCTGCGACGGTGACGCCCTCGCCTTTCCACGCTTGCGACGTCAACACCTTTTCGTCTATGTCTGCGGGCGCAGGTTGGCCCTCGGGATGCGCGTAGCTGCGCGATCCGAGCGCCGTGGCGAGCACGGCGACGAACAGCGCCTGGTTAAGGCGCATGACCTCCGGGTGCGAGCGCTGCGGAACCTTGGGTCGCACCCGCCGGAGCCCCGCCGCCGCCGGCCACACCATTGTGTGTACCGTCGGCCGGCGATCCGGTCGTGTGACGGGTAAAAGGTGCGGCCGGGCCTTGCACCGTGGCCGAACCCGAGCCCGAGCCCGAGCCCGAGCCCGCACCCGCGGGAGTTGTAGCAGCGGGTGCGACGGGTGCGACGGGTGCGACGGGTGCGACGGGTGCGACGATCAGCTCCGGCGTACCCGGATGCGCGACCTCGGTCGCGGTCGGCTTCCAGTCTTCTTTCTGCACGAGCGGCACGAGATGCGACGGGTTTGTTCCGTGCGCGACCACGAAGTCCATCGCCTTGTCGATCGGAAGGATCGGCTTGTCCAGCGTCGACACGGTGATGTTGCGGAGCTCGTCGGCCTTGTGGCTCTTGGCCGTGGTGTCCTGACCGCCGTAGTCGGCCATCGTCTGGACCTCGGCCGTATCTTTCATATAGAAGGCCTGCAGTGCCGTGATGGTCACGTAGACCATCACGGCGCCGCAGATGCCGACCACGACGATACCGATCGTGTTCATGCTATCGGGATTGCGATTGGGACCTGACATGTTGGCTCCTACAGCTGCTCGTGGGCCAACGAGAGCCCGAGGGTTGGATCTTTGACCGGGATCAAGTTGCCGGTGAGCCCTCGGCCGATGCCGACGAGCAAGAAACCGACGAGGGCGAGCCACACGGTGACATCGAGTGGCGTGAAGCCGACGTGATGCAAGGCGATCTGGTTCGCGAGCGGCCCCTCGACGAGCGTCTGGCCGCCGTGCGAGACGGTCGTCCAGTCGTAGTTCGGCATCGCGGTCCAGTAGAGGTCGAGCCAGTGGAACACCAGCTGCCACACCGCGAAGAACACGAGTGCCGGCACGATTCGCTTGGTCCAGCGCGACATCAAGAACAAGAACGGAAACGCCCAGTAGCCGACGAGGACCGCGATCGAGACCCATTGCCAGTCACCGAACAATCGGTATTTGTACCAGACCGTCTCTTCCGGCAAGTTGCCGTACCACTGCAGCATGAACTGCGAGAACGCGGTGTAGGCCCAGAAGAACGTGAACGTGAACATCCACTTGCCGATGTCGTGGTAGTGCTCTTCGGTCACCGAGTGGACGAGGCGACCGTTACGCTGGATCCAGAGCACGATCAGGGCAAGCGCGGCGAATGCGCCGATGTTGCCCGAGCCCCAGAACGTGACGCCGTAGATCGTCGAATACCACTTGGGCGACAGCGACATCAGCACGTCGAACGACAGGAACACGGTCGTGAACGCGTAGAGGATCATCGCCGGACCCGAGGCGCGACGTAGCGTGTCGCTGATCTTGGGATCGCCGGACTCGTCCTGCTCCTTCGACTTCTTCCAGAAGTAGAACGAGATCGCGGTGTAGATGGCGCCGTACGCGAGGTAGCGCACGAACCAGAAGCCGGGCGACAGCCAGCTAAGCTTGTGGACGATCGTCGGGTTGAGGAGCGCGTTGTGGGCGACGTCTGCCGTCCAGTAGTAGAGCGTCTTGTTACCGAACACGACCGGCAACGCGAAGCCGAGACCTGCGACGAATACCATCGGGATCGCCGCCGCCATCACTTCACAGATCCGGCGAACGACGGTGGTCCAGCGACCGCGGCAAAGGTGGTGCAGGAGCACCAACCACAGCATGCCGATCGGAATCGTCGCGATCCACGACCACCCGATGACGTAGGCGTACAGGAAACGCTTCATCGAGTCGCCGTGCATCGAGCCGAGGATCAGCGAGATGACCATCATGACCACGAACAGGCCGACGCCCGCCTTGACCATGTTGGAACCGAGCTTCCCGGCTTTGAACTTCTCGTCGGGATGCAATGTCTTGGTGAGGCTCATCGCGAACCTTTCTGATCGTCAGCGGAGGCAATCTGCGAGCGCTCGAGAGCGCGGACGTAGGCGACGATGGCCCAGCGATCGGCTGCCGGAATCTGCGCTCCGTAGCCCATCATCCCGGGCGGAAAGCCGTTCGTGATCGTGTTGAACAACTGACCGTTCGGCTGCTGGACGACGGTGCCGGCGCGGTCGACGAGGTTACGCGCCTGCCACGAGCCGCCGCTCTGCTGCACCCGCGTCGGAACCATGCCCATGCCGCGACCATCGTAGCCGTGGCACGGCGTGCAGTAGATGTTGAACCGATTTTGGCCGCGTGCGAGCAGCTTCTTGTCGATGGCGAACGCCGTGCCGCGAAGGGCCGGCACGATGTTTGGGACGTCCGGGTACGTTGCCGGGAACCCGTCGATCCACTGGCCACCCGCTTCGGCGGTGAGGCCATCGTAAAAAGATGTGTCCTCCTCGAGCCACCCGCGAGCCACCGCGCCGACGAGCTCGGATCGGTTGGAGCGACCATCCGCGAAGTTGTCGTTCGCGGTGTCCGCCTTGAACTTCGGCTGGAAGTCCATGTCGGGGAAGATGTGGTAGTGCGGCTCGCTGGAGTGCGAGTTGCGCGCCTTCGCGGCGATCGCGAAAGGGATGAGCGCGAACGCGGTCGAGGCCACGATCAGCGCCATGATCCACTTCGGCATCACCTTCTTCGAGGGGTCCGGATCGAAGTGCACCGGCTCGATCGCGATCGCGCCTGCGTCGTGAAGGATCGCCTTGGTCTTCTCCGCGTCGAAGCGCTTGTCCTTGGCTTCGACGCCGAGGAAGAAACCATCGTCGGTGACGCGCGAGAAGCGGTCACTGCGGAACAGCGGGTGCCAGACCTGCGGGAGCTTGTTGAGCGCCCACATGCCGAAGAACGACGCGAACACGGAGAGCAGGATGCCGCACTCGTAGGCGATCGGGATGTTCGCGGGAATCGACCAGGTCGGCTTGCCCGAGATGTTCCATGTCCACGCGTGCGCGTTGCAGTACCACTGCAAGAGCATGCCGCCGACAGCGCCGGCGAACCCGCCGCCGAACACGATCAGCGGCAGGATGGTGCGCTTGATGCCCATCGCCGGATCGATGCCGTGCACCGGAAACGGCGAGTAGCAATCGAACTCGGTGAAGCCCGCGTCCTTGATCTTGCGAGCAGCTTCGGTGAGCTCACCCGGCGTGTCGTATTCGGCGAGATACCCGTAGAGCTCGCCAGCTGTGCCATGCTTGCCGCTGGCATCACCGGTGTCTTCGGGTGACCGTGGCTCCGTCGACGCGTCCGGAACCGGAGTTTCTTTTTGGTCTTCGGTGGCCATCTTAGTGGCTCCCCTTCTTGCCGGTAGCGTGAGCTTCGTCCGACGCGCCCTTGACTTCGCTCATCGCGACGACCGGCGCGAACCGGAAGAACAGGAGGAACAGCGTGAGGAACAGCCCGATCGTGCCGACGAACACGCCGACGTCGTAGCGAGTCGGGTGGTAATAGCTCCATGCCGACGGCAGGAACGAGCGAGCGAGCGAGGTCGCGATGATCACGAAGCGCTCGAACCACATGCCGATGTTCACGAAGATGCAGAGCACCCAGATCAGGATGTTGTTGTTCTTGACCCAGTTCGACCAGAAGAACTGAGGGATCAGCACGTTGCAGCTCACCATCGCGAAGTAGGCCCACCAGAAAGGACCGAACGCGCGGCTGATGAACGTGAAGCTCTCGAACGGGTTACCGGAGTACCAGGCGATGAAGAACTCGGTGCCGTACGCGAGCCCGACCATCATACCGGTCGCCAGCATGATCTTGCACATCGCGTGGATGTGAGCCTGCTTGATGATGTGCTGGAGATTGAACAGGAAGCGCAGCGGGATGAGGAGCGTCAGGACCATCGCGAAGCCACTGAAGATGGCGCCGGCGACGAAGTACGGCGGGAAGATCGTGGTGTGCCAGCCCGGCAACTGCGAGGTCGCGAAGTCGAACGAGACGACCGAGTGGACCGAGAACACGAGCGGTGTAGCGAGACCCGCGAGGATCAAGTACGCGCGTTCGTAGCGATGCCACTGACGAGCCGAACCGCGCCAACCGAGCGAGAACAGACCATAGATGGCCGCCTTGATGTTGTTGCCCTTGACCGCGTTGCGATCGCGGAATGTCGCGAGGTCGGGAACCATGCCGAGGAACCAGAACAGGATCGAGGTGGTCGCGTACGTCGAGACGGCGAACACGTCCCACATCAACGGGCTGCGGAACTGCGGCCATAGCGAGCCCATGTCGTTCGGCAGCGGGAACATCCACCATGCGAACCAAGGGCGACCGGTGTGGAGCAGCGGGAAGAGGCCAGCTGCCATGACGGCGAAGATCGTCATCGCCTCGGCAGAGCGGTTGATGCTGACGCGCCACTGCTGGCGGGTCAGATAGAGGACGGCAGAGATCAGCGTGCCGGCGTGACCGATACCGATCCACCAGACGAAGTTCGTGATGTCCCACGCCCAGCAGACAGTGTTCGAGTTTCCCCAAACGCCGATGCCCGTGAAGATCACCTTGTAGATGCAATAGGTCCCGATGCCGAGCATCGTCATCGCGATGCCGAGAGCGACCAGCCACGCCTTGTGTGGCTTCGGCGATTCGGCGATCCACGCGACGTCACGCGTGATCGCGCGGAACGTCTCGCGGGCCTTGCCCGGCTCGTTGATATCGCCGTGTTCGGCGGCGGTTGCTTCAGCAGTGCTCATCGCTCACCTCCACCAGCCGGCGCTTGCTTCGCGGGCTTCTCGAGCTTGGGGTTCGGGTTGCGTACGCGCGCGAGGTAGCGGGTTCGCGGCTTGGTGTAGGTCTCGGGCAGGAGCGCGTAGCTGCGTGCATCTCCGACCGCGCCGTTCCGCTCGTGCAGCTTCGCGACACGCGAGCTCGGATCCGAGAGATCGCCAAACGCGATCGCCTCGGTCGGGCAGGCCACCTGACACGCCGTCTCGATCTCGCCGTCCGGAATCGGATCGGAGATCTTGGCGTCGCGTTGACCGGAGCGAATCTGAGCCTTCGTACGGACCTTACCGTTCTGGATCCGCTGCACGCAGTACGTGCACTTCTCCATCACGCCGCGCATACGCACGGTGACTTCCGGGTTGAACAGCATGCGACGAACCTTCTCGCGCGCCTCGCGGAACTCCTTGTTCCAGTCGAGGAAGTTGAACCGACGCACCTTGTAGGGGCAGTTGTTCGCGCAGTAGCGCGTGCCGATGCAGCGATTGTAGGCCATGTCGTTGAGGCCTTCATCCGAGTGCTGGGTCGCGCCGACCGGGCAGACCTGCTCGCACGGTGCGTTCTCGCACTGCTGGCAGGCAACCGGTTGGCTGACGACATGAGGGTTGTCAGGCGAGCCCGTGAAGTAACGGTCGATCCGGATCCAACCCATCTCGCGGTTGTTGATCACTTCGACGCGACCGACGACCGGGATGTTGTTCTCGGCCTGACACGCGACCATGCAGGCATTACAGCCCGTACAGCTCGAGAGATCGATCGCCATGCCCCACTTGTGCGCGGAGTACTCGTGCTCCTGGAACAGCGAGAGGTGACGCGGTGGCGTCTTCGCGTCGGCCGACTGGCCGGCAGCAGCAACCGAATCGTCCCAGAACTCGCCGGTCTCTTCGGCCACCCATTTCGGATCGGAGGTGAGCTGCGCGGCCGTGACTTCGCGGATCAGCGGATGATCGCCCGTCGACACGCGCCGGACGATCTCCTTGTCGAAGCCGCCGTCGTAGCCCATCATCTTGGCCTGGCCGGGGTTGTAGCTCCAGTGATCCTGGACCTCGGCGAGCTCGTAGGTGTGACCGGTGAGCTCGACCTTGGCGCCACCGGCGACATCGAAGCCCGTCGACGCCCGGACCTTGTGCGTGTCCCATCCGACGACGCGCTTACCCGGGACGGACGAGTCGACGTTGTGGGGGTGAGTCATGACATGACCCGCTTGCGTGCGGCCACCACCGAGTACGAGCCCGATCGAACCGCGAGCCTGGCCAGGCATCGTGTACGCGGCAAGCTCGACGGATTTTCCGCCGACCTTCACCACGATCATGCTGCCGTTTTCGATCCCGAGCTGAGTCGCGGTTTGCGGGGCGACCAGCGCGTAATTGTCCCAGGTGACCTTCGTGAGGTAGTCCGGGGTTTCCCACAGCCACGCGTTGTTCGCGAACCGACCGTCGTAGGTGAAGCTCGACATGTGGAAGGTCACCTCGAGCTCGTTGTTCGCGAGCGACGCGGTGCCCTTGAGCTGCGTCCCGGTCGCCGTCGCCGTGATCGGCTTGAGCGAAAGATCGTTGTTTGCCACCTCGAGCTGGCTGTTCGGAACGAAGCCGTCGTGGACGAACTTTTTCCAGCCGAACTTTTTCACCGAGTGGTCATCGGTCGGGGTCGAGACGAGCTCGTCGCCACCGAGCTCTTTACCGAGCAGCAGCGAGCACATCTCCATCGACGACAGACCGCCGTAGAGCGGCGCGATCAACGGTTGCGAGATCGTGATGGTGCCGTCCCACGTGCGCGAGTCGTTCCACGCCTCGAGGAAGTGCGCCTTCGGCACATGCCAGGTTGTCTTGAGCGAGGTCTCGTCGGCGTACTCCGACAAGTGGATCGACGTGGCGACCTTCGCGAGGCCACCGGCGAAGTCGAGATCGACGGGTGCATCGTAGACGGGGTTACCGCCGAGGATGATCAGCGTCTTGACCTGGCCCGCATTCATGTCGCGCGTCAGCTCCTGGATCGCGTCGAGGTGTGTCGGGCGGTCCTCCCAGGGATCCTGGAGGTATTCGAGGGTCTTACCGACCGCGCCGATCGCCGCGTTGATCTTCGCGACCAAGGCGTGGACGACAGGCGGTTGGCGACGACCGGCGATAATGACGGCCTTGCCGCTATTCGCCTTGAGCTCTTCGACGAGAGCTTCGATGAATGGAGCGACGGTCGCTTCCCTCAAGAACTCCGCGGCCGGAGCTACGCCACCGCTGATCGCAGCGTCGAGAGCCATGACGAAGGGGAGGCAGAGCTCCGAACGGATCGGAAGGCGGTGATCGGCGAGCGCACCCGTGTTCGAGAACACGCTCTCGATGGAGTACAGGCGGTTCATCGTGCCCGCGGGCAGCGAGCCGCCGTCGCGGCTACGGCTGCGCGCGAAGTCGCGCGAGTAGCGCATCGACGCCGGGTGCTCGACGAACAAGTCGCAATCGATCGTGACGATGGTCTCGGCCTGATCGAGCTTCGCGAGCGGGCGCACCGAACGACCGAACGCGAGACGGGTGCCAGCGCGCTCGTTGTCCCACGAGATCGGCTCGTACTCGTGCCACTTCACGCCCTTGAGGGTGAGCTTGTCGCGCAGCGCGGCGAGGGTCGGCGACGACGACGCTTCCGCGAGGACGCGAGCGCCACCGGCGTCGAGCAGCTTGACGATGTCACCGAGCGCGATCTTGAAGCTGTCGACCGAGCTGCCCTTGCCACCCTGCAGCGGCGACGTCGAGCGATCGGGATCGTAGAGGTGGAGGATCGAAGCCTGCGCGAACGTGTGCGCGCCGGCGTGCTTCTTCTTCGGATCGAGGATGCCTCCCGAGGCCCACGGATGGTCCGGGTTGCCCTCGAGCCGGATCGGACGGCCCTCGAACGCGATAGCGAGCAGCGGGTGCGTCGTGCCACCGATCTCGACGGCGGTCGCGTACTGCAGCGTCGTGCCCGGAATCTGATCCTCGGGACGCTTCGCGAGCGGAACGATCTCTTCCTTCTCGTAACGCTGGCAGCCCGCGGCGACCGCGCCGATACCGGCGAGCCCCATCGACGAGCCCATGAGGTGGAAGAAGTTACGGCGCGACATCGGGTCGAGCAGCGGGGCCTGATCGGCGCCGGGCGCAAACTCCTTGCGAGTCAGGCCCTGCTGTTGCCAATCGGCTGTGCCACCGAGCTCGCGCAACGACTTCCAGTAGCCAAACTCCTGCGGGGGAGTCACCGGCGTGATCTCGGCCTCGCCGGCGGCAGTCGTCTCGACGTGAGTGTCGTGGTCGTGGTCGTGACCATGGTCGTCGTGACCGTGGGTCTCGTTGAGTTCTTTTGCAGACATCGTCGGCTCGGCTTTCTTCTCTACCGGTGGCAGGTCGAGCAGTTGACGTTGGGCTTGACGCCGTTCTTCTTTTGAACGCGCTCGCCTTCGCCCTCCGAACGATGCGGTGACGACGTCGGATCGTCGTAACCCATCTTCGTGACGTTCTCGGGCTCGCGGAGGTACGGCGTCGCATTGCGGTGGCAGCTGATGCACCATTCCATCGTCAAAGCCTTGGCCTGGTAGACCTTGACCATCTGATCGATCCGGCCATGACAGGTCTCGCAGCCGACGGCGGCGTTCACGTGCGCTTGGTGGTTGAAGTAGACGTAGTCCGGGAGGTCGTGGACCTTGATCCACCGCACCGGCTCGTTCTGCGCGTACGCCGCGCGGATCGGCGCGAGCAGCTCGGATTCCTTCTTGACCTGCGAGTGGCAGTTCATGCAGGTGGTTGCTGGAGGCACCGCCGCGTACGCAGCACGCTCGACCGTGGTGTGGCAGTACCGGCAATCCATGCCGAGCTCGCCGGCGTGCAGCGCGTGGCTATACGGGACCGGCTGATCGGGTTGATAGCCGATGCGGATCGCTTCAGGCGTGATGCCGTAAGCGATCAACACGATCAGGTAAACCGGACCGCCGAGGGCCAGCAAGCTGATCCACTTCTTCAGCGTCTCGGTCCATTCGGGAAATTCGAATCTCGCCATAGGTAGGAGCTCGCTCAGGTATGCGAAAAGAAGCGGGGCTTTTTCATCATGTTCGGTGGCCGTTCGCATGTGAGCGGCCGCCCGTGAGGCGCTTGCAGACCATTGGGATCACGAGCGTTGTGATGCGTGAATCGCACGTCTCGTCGGTGTCTGGCCTGCGGCAAAACGTCTTTTCATTCCCGCATCGAGGTGACGCGACAATTCACCACAGCCAAGGTGCGGCTGGATGACGCACCAACGACCGGGATTGGCCCACCTTACGGAGGTGCTTTGGGTCAGCCTCGTTGTGGTGGGGATCATCCTGGTCGCCGCGGTGGTGATCACCCGGTGGCGGCCGCCGGCTGGTTCGGCGGTCCCGGCGGTCCCGGCGGTGATCGAAGGGGTTCATCCGGTCGCGCCACCGGCGCCGGGGCGGTTCGCGCCGCTCCCGGTGATCCTGGTCCACGGCCTTTTCGGCTTCGATCGGATGGGCATCGCCGGTGCAAAGCTCGACTATTTTCGCGGCATCGCGAAGCACCTCGAGACGCTCGGCTGCCACGCCCACGCCGTGAAGCTTCCACGTGCGAGCTCGGTGCCGGAGCGCGCGCGCGAGCTGTGCGATGCGATCAGGGCTCTCGGGCACGAGCGCGTCGACCTGATCGCGCACTCGATGGGTGGGCTCGATGCGCGCTACGCGCTCGCGCATTTCGGATTGGCTTCGCGCGTGCGGTCGCTGGTCACGGTCGGCACACCGCATCGCGGATCACCGATCGCGGATCTCGCGAGCGAGGGGCCGCTCGCGGTCGCGCGCCAGGCGATCGCGGCGCTCGGCGTGCCGATGACCGCCATCGATTGGCTGACGACCGCGGCGCTCGAGCGCTTCAATCGAGAGACACTCGATGTAAAAGCCGTGCGCTACGCGTGCGTAGTCGGTGGGATCCGCGACGATGCAACGCAGATTCCGCTCGCGATTCAACCGATCCACGCCTACCTGCGCAAGGTCGCCGGTGCGAACGACGGGCTGGTGCCGATGGCGAGCCAGTACTGGGGCGAGACCCTAGCCGAAATCGAAGCCGATCACTTCGCGCAGATCGGTTGGCGGCTAGCTCCGCGCAGTACGTTCGATGCGCTCGGGCTCTACGCGTTCATCGTCGCGCGGCTCGGTGATGCGCCTCACTCGGTGCATGCGGCGGTCTGAGCGAGCACCGCGCTGACCTGCTTGCCTTTGACGACGACGAGCGTCTGGTTCGATGTGCCGTCGCAGCCTTCATCGAGCTCGAAGATGATCGAGCCCTTCGCGAGCTCGGCGATGTTCTTCATCTGTGCGGCGAGCGGACCACCGAGCGTGCGATGCCAGAGCTTCGGCATGCCCTTCGGCGCGACATGATCGTGGAGGCAGGCGAGCGAGGTGCCGAGCGCGGCCGCCGTCTTCGCGGTGGTCTCGGCGCACGGCGTCGTGTCATCGGTGGCCGCGATCGAAAAAAACGGGATCTGCGTGAGCGACGTGGCGGCCTGCGTGCCGCTGCCGAAGTGCATCGCGGCGATCCACCGGGTCGCGATCGCCTGCGCAGCAGCTTCGGCTTTGCGCAGCTTCGGCGGTGGCTGCTTCCTCGCTTCGGCGAGGCTGACGAAGAGGCAAACGAAGATGACGGCGCGCACCTACGCACTCTAGCTACGGTCGCGCCGGTGCGGAGGCGCGCGGCGGCACTTTGCGCTGGGAGAGGATGTTGCCCTTCGTCACGTTGACCGGCACCGGCGGCGTGAGCTCGTACGCGAAGCCACGCGTGTCGATCTTGGCCTGGAATAGCTCGCCGTTGTGGCGCACGAATCGCCGGTATTGCTCGGGCTGCTCACCTTTGACGAGGTGATTGCGATGGCGGAGCAGGAAATCGCCGAGCCGAACCGCGAGCTGGTTGTACAGGCGATGGCAGCCGTGGCTCGAGCCGTTGACGATCGAGGTCACACTCGCCGAGCCGTGCGTGCCGATACCGTTGTCGTCGAGGCGCTCGCTGCCATCCTTCTGCTTGATCACCTGCAGATGCTCGATCAGCACCATGCCGTACGCGGCGTGTGGGCCGGGGCCAAACTCTTCGCTTTTGAGCGCCCAGTGTCCGTTCCAGAGATTCTTTACGAGCTCGCGATCGGGCGTCGATTTCGGAGCGAGCCAGGTCGGGCCGGCGAAGATATCGCGCCACACGCGCGGCCCGACATCAGACTCTTTCCAGCGCTGGACGAGCGATCCGTCCGGCATGCGCTGATCTGCCCAGCCACCGATCGTCGTGGGCCAGCGCACGAGCGCGCGCTGGGTCCCATGATCGTCGACATAGAGCACGAGGTTCGGGCGGTGCGCGACGACGCGGCGAAACGGTGGGGGTTGTTCGTCATAGTAGACATCTCCACGATCGATCTCGGTCGAGAGCTCCATGTGCGGCGCGTAGTATGCGGGCGCGGCAGGCAACGCGATGGCGACGCGCAGGCCCGCCGGGTGCGCATCGAGAAACGCTCGAACTTCGTCCGGGCCGGTCCAGCCGAGCGCCTTTGCCGCGGCCTCGGTCGCGGGACCGACGAGATCCGGAGCGCCATTCGGCATCGCTTGCTCGTGGCCGCGCGCTCCACGCATCGCTTCGGGATCGAGCATGCGGCCAAGGATTGGTTGCGGACCGGTGCTTGCGGTGCCGTCCTCGACGATGCCGGTCGCATCGACGACGCGCTCGCGAAGGATGCGCAACGACATCCGGAAATCGAGCTCCTTGCTCGGCACCTGCAGCGCTTCGCGGGTCTCGAGATCGAGGCGTTCGGTTGGCAACAAGAAGTTGCGGCGCTGGAAGTTCTCGATCGCATTGCCGGTGCGCCAGGTGAACGAGCCGTCGATCTCTTTGTCGATGAGCCAGCCTTCACAGCCCAGGTGCTGCTCCGCCGCGACGAGCGCGGTGTGTTGCACGTCGTACTTCTGCCAGCGCGCGTACTTGTCCTTCCACCGTGGATCCGTTGCGAGTGCACTCGTGTCGCTTCCATCGGGAAGCTTGCGCCGCGCGAGCTCCTTCGCGAGCTGCGCTGCGAGCGCCACGCGCGATTGCTCGGACATCGCGACATCGTTCTTGTTGTCTTGCGACAGCGTCCGGTCGAGCGCGAGGATCGGCTTCGGATCGATACCGATGTGGCACCGGTGGCGCTGCTCGTCTGCGAGGCGCGCGTGCACGATCGCGAGTGCCGGCACCACGCCGTAGAGCTCGTCGAGAGCATCGTCTTCCGCGTTCGCCTGGCCCGCGGGGCCTGCCGGGCCGATCGGTTTGTTATCCGGATCGCGCTCGTTCGCGAGCTGGAGATAGCGTTCGTGAAAGCTCGGCAGCTGACCATCGGCGGCCGGCGCGAGCAGTGTCGGAGTCCAGGTCTCGGAGAGGTCGACGATCGAAAAGCCCTTGGCGACCGCCGAGCTCGCGCAGATCTCACCGCGCCCGACGCCATTCTCGAACAGCGCGACATTGACGCACGTGCCCTCCGCCGTGATATGCGGGTGAACTTCCTGCGCGCTCGCCTCGGATCTCGACGCGCTCACCTTGACGCCGCTCGCGTGCGGAGCCCCACACCCTCCGACCCCGCCAAGAAAGAGCGCGTACAGCAACGCTCGGGTTGTCATCAAACTCAATTTTGGACCGGTTTTCCGAGGAGGGCACGAAAACAAACGGCACCTACGTACAACCGTCACATCGTGACTTGTGGTCTTGGCGCGCAGTGGGGTGCGCGATGTAGCGCCCGCGCACGCGATTAACGTGTGATCGCCTCGCGGAAGCCTGCTAGTCCGGCTATTGCATTAGCCGGCCCTCATCATGCAATGGGATCGGAACTACTCGAACTCTGAAGTCGAAGATCGCCGCAGCGAGAACGGCGCCGGTCTCGGCGGATTTGGCGGCGGCGGCGGTGGCGGCGGTGGCGGATTGTTCATCCTCATCCAGCTGCTCTCGCGGTTCGGATGGAAGGGCATCGTCGTCGGGCTCGTGATCGCCGGCGCCGTGATGTACGGCGGTCAGTGTTCGAATTCGGTCTCTCACGCCCCTGCCCGCTCGACGGCGAACGCGCCCGTCCAGGCGCCGGCGGAAGAACAAGAAGCCGCAAAGTTCGTCGGCTTCGTCTTCGAGGATGTCCAGAAGACCTGGCGCGCTCAAGTTCCGAGCTACCGGGACGCGCGCATGGTGTTGTTCCGACGCGGCATTCGTTCGGGCTGCGGCACCGCGACCACCGCGGTAGGTCCGTTCTACTGCCAGGTCGATCAGAAGGTCTACATCGACCTCTCGTTCTACGACGAGCTCAAGGACAGGCTCGGCGCGCCCGGCGATTTCGCGCAGGCGTACGTGATCGCGCACGAAGTGGGTCATCACATTCAGAAGCTCACCGGCCTGTTCGATCGCGGCACCAATTCGGTGACGATCGAGCTCCAGGCCGACTGCTTCGCAGGTGCGTGGGCCAAAAGTGCGAACGAGCGCAAGATCGTCGATCCCGGCGACATGGACGAAGCGCTCAACGCCGCGTCGCAGATCGGCGACGACACGCTGCAAAAGAAGGCGACCGGCACGGTTCGCCCGGAGACCTTCACGCACGGCACATCGGCTCAGCGCGTCGCGTCGCTCAAGAAGGGCTTCGACGGCGGCTACAAGGCCTGCCTCAACTAGGCCGCGCGCCGCCGCGCGACAACGGCGGGTATTGGAGCGTGGATGTTCACGGCCACGGCGCGCCGGACCCAGAGCCGGAACATCCAGCCCGGGCTCGCTGGTCGACGCGAAACCCATCGGTGTGCGCCGAATCGGCGCGAGTGACCTAGCGCGAGCCCCCGTGTGATCCGCGCCGGGCTCGCTCCGCGGATCGAGCTACTCGACTAGCAGCGCTTCTTGGAAGCCGCCGATACCGGCGTCGCGATCGACGAGGTGGACCTCGAGGATCCAGCACAGTGGCTCGCCATCGCGACCCGCACGGCGAAGCAGGTCGTGATTGTCCGCGGTCATCAGCTCGGTATCTCCGGCCTCGTCGCGCTCGTGCGGAAACTTGCCGACGACGTGACCGCAGTGGGTGTGGCCAAACTCCCAGCCTGCGGCACGCGCGAGCGCGCACAGCTCGGCGTAGTACCGCGCCGCGGTGAGGTCGGGATGCGCGCGAAAGTATGCGGCGCCCTGATCCCAGACCTCGGCGGTTGCAGCGGCGAGCGCGCGCTTCCGCGGATCGTCTCCAAGGACGACCGTGAAGCCGACGTCGGCCTCCCACTCCTCGAAGATCGGGCCGAAGTCGAAGAACAGGATGTCGTCGGCCGAGAGCGTGTGATCGGGCGGATTCTCGGCGTAGGGCAAGAGCGTGTTGCGGCCCGCGCGGACGATCCGCTTGTGCCAGAACTTCTTCACGCCGAACAATTCGAGCGCGAGCGCGGCGATCTCGTCGCTCAGCGCCCTCTCGGTCGTGCCCGGCACGACGAGGTCGCGCCGCATGCACTCGGCGAAGAGCTCGCGGCCGCGGCCTTCGGCGGCGAGGAGGGCGTGGATACTCATGGGATGAGGACGAGCTTGCCTTTGACTTCGCGACGCGCAAGCCGGCCGAGCGCTTCGCCCGCTTGCTCGAAGGACAAGGTCGCATCGATCGTGGGTTCGAGCTTACCCTCGGCGACCCACGCGAACAACCGCTCGCAGTGCGCGCGATTCTTCGCGCTCTCGCGCATCGCGAACTGGCCCCAGAACACGCCGACGATCTGGCAGCCCTTGAGCAATGCGAGGTTGAGCGGAATCTTCGGAATCTCGCCAGACGCGAAGCCGACGACGAGGTAACGGCCCTGCCACGCGATGCCGCGTAATGCGGGCTCGGCGAGATTGCCGCCCACCGGATCGTAGATGCAGTCGACTCCGGTACCGTTCGTGAGCGCCTTGATGCGCTCCTTGAGATCCTCGGTCGAATAATCGATGCCTTCTGAGGCACCGTGCGCGCGACAGAAGGCGAGCTTGTCCTGCGACGAGGCGGCGGCGATCACCTTCGCGCCGAGCAACACACCGAGCTCGACTGCGGCGATGCCGACACCGCCCGCGGCGCCGAGCACGAGCAAGGTCTCCTCGGGCTGGAGCGCCGCACGATCGACGAGCGCGTGATACGTAGTCGCATATGTGAGCAGTGTGGCGGCGCCGATCTCGAACGGCACGACATCCGGGAGCTTCACGGTCGCCATCTCTTGCGCGACGACTTGCTCGGCATACGCACCGTAGAGCAGCGTGGTCGCGACGCGATCGCCAACCTTCAACGAGGTGACACCCGGACCGACAGCCGAGACGATGCCGGCCGCTTCCCCACCGGGCGAGAACGGCACCGCGGGTTTGAACTGGTACTTACCCTGCGTGATCAGGATGTCGGGAAAGTTCACGCCCGCGGCTTTTACGTCGATCAGGACCTGGCCGCTGCTGGGCACGGGCGACGGAACCTCGTCCACACGCAGGTTGGACGGGCCGGTGAGCTCGTGAACGCGAACTGCTCGCATGCACGGCATCGTGTCATCGAGTCGTTACGGCCACGAGCCGGCGGGCGGCGAAACGACACCACCCGTGATCGCGTGCGAGCTCGCGATGAAGCCAACGCCACCACCACCGCCACCGCCACCCGCGCTGCTGGCGGAGCCGACCATGTTGGTCGCGAACGTCATGACAACGTTGCCCTTGCCACCGTGGCCGCCGAGCGTCGTGCCGCCGGAGCCACCATCCGCCTGCGCCGCGCTCGCGAGTCCGGTCTTGCCCGAATCGCCGACGCTATTGCCGCCGCCGCCGCCGCCGCCGCCGCCGCCGCCGCCGCCGCTGTCGCCACCTTCACCGCCACCACCTCCGTTTGCAGCGATCGCACCACCGTTCGTGATCGTGACGGCTTCGAGAATGACCATGCCGCCCGAACCACCGCCACCACCACCCGCGATCGTGGACATGAAGTTGAAGCCACCCCGACCGCCGCCTCCGCCAGCATTGATGACGCCACTCGCGTTCAACGTGATCGTGCTCGGAGTCGCGATCAAGATCGCCCCACCGCCCCGACCGTTGACACTGCCAGGAATGAACTGCGTGGCGCCCACGCCTCCGCCGAGCCCGGCCGAACAACCACCGGTCAACGTCGTCGGTCGCGCAGCGATCGCTATGCCCGCAGCACCGCTCGTGCCTGCCGTGCTGTTACCGACGCCACCCGCTGCGCCCGCGCCCGCGAATGCACCGCCGCCGCCACCGCCACCCTTGTTGCTGTTAGAGGTGCCGTCGTGGCCGGCCGCGGTGCCGCAATCGCTGTTGCTGTGCATCCCTGCGCCACCATCGGTGAGATCGAGCGTGCCGTCGATGTTGACCGTGTCGCTCGCGACGATCGCGAACTGCTTGGTACCGGTGATCGCGACCGTGCCGGTGATCGTGAAGCTCGTCGCGAGGATCACGTCGATCGTGCCGACGACCACGTGGTTCGGATGCGTGACGGTCGGATTGAAGCCGCCGGTGCTGAGCGTGTGAACGTCGGTGTCGTACGTGAGGCCGTCGATCCACGTCACCGAACCAGGAGACGTTTGACCGGTGAGCGAGCACGTATCGATCACGGTCGAGTACGACGTGCAGAACATGCCGCTACCGCTACCGCTGCCACTGCCACTGCCACTGCCACTGCCACTGCCACTGCCACT
>JAYVLQ010000113.1:0-86042 GCA_043759355.1 Kofleriaceae bacterium | reverse complement strand
CCGCGGCGGCAATCCAACCGCCGCGCTGATCCTCATGCAGCAAGACTTTTCGCAGACCAATGGCCAGCCACTCCGCATGGATGGTGTCGTCGCGAGCTGTCAGCGGAGCGAGTAGCGCTACACTGCGACCATGTGGGCGCGTGTACACAAGGTCGATCGAATCCGGCCGCAGCCGAACGGCGGCGCGATCATTCTGATCGAAGACGAGCGCAGTGCGCTCCAGATGCAGCGCGTCCCGTCGCTGTCGTTGCTGATCGCGGTCGCTCGCGTACTCGATGCCAAGCAGGTGCTCGAAGCGAAGTACGGTGGCAAGGGCGAGATCCGTTACGCGACGAGCGCGTCGGTGCCGAGCTTCATGTCCGAAGCGATCGCGCGCGCCGGAGCGGCGATCAGCAGCCGCGATGGCGAAAAGATCACTGCCGCACCCCAGCCCGCGAGTGTCGCCTCGCTCGTCGATGTCGCGTTCTCCGAGCTCGCCCATGCGACGCGCGGCAACATCGGTGGCAGCGATATGGCGAATACGCTCCGCCAGATGGAGCAGAGCCGCAAAGCCAAGCCGCTCGATAAAGAGGTCGATGTCGCGACCTACTGGCCCGCGGTGTTCGAGCTTGCAGCGCTGGCGAGCGAGCTCGCGCGAGCTCGCGGCGGTCGCTGGATCGACGTGCGCGAGATGCCGGTGCCGTTCGCGCTGAGGTTTCCGGATTCGGCAGATCTCGCACGCCCGACCGTCGCGGCGCAGCGGATCGTCGAGGGCAAGCCTGACGAGCCGGTGTCTGTTCCTGTCGCGCCGGAGCCGCCGTCCACTGTCGATCCCGAACCAATAGAGTAGGCCCACATCTTCCACTCTCGACACCGGTCAGGGTTGGCCGATGAGTGGGGAATGGAGGTCGAGGTAACCGGGGTCGGGATGCAACTGCTCGAGCGTGTGCGTCAGGCCAAGCTCGTCATCCCGCCGTATCCCGCGGTCGCCGCGAAGCTCCAACAACTTCCGCGCGACACCAGCTCGCTTGCCGATGTCGCCGCGATCGTCGGCACCGACGCGGTGCTCGCGGCGAACGTGCTGCGCGCCGCGACCTCCGCAGCGCACTCCGCGGCGGCAGCTCCAACGACGCTCGAAGCCGCGGTGTTCAAGCTCGGGTTCGAGACGATGGTCCGGCTCGCGATCGCGGTCTCGCTCGGCGCCTCTGCCAGCGCGCACGGTCCGCTCGCCGAGCTCCGGCGCAACGAATGGCGGCGCTCGCTGATCTCCGGCGTGATCTGTCGCGATCTCGCGCAGCGTCGCGGCATCGATCCGAGCCAGGCGTTCCTCGCCGGGCTGCTCCACGATTTCGGCGCGATCGTCGCGATCGCCGGCCTCGAGACGCTCGGCGATCTCCCGACGCTTCCGGCGCTGCACTGGAAGCACCTCGTCGACGAATTACACACCGAGCTCGGCACGACTGTCGCCGAGACCTGGAAGCTACCCGCGCAGATCGCGCAGGTGATGTCACATCACCATCTGCCCGAAGGCCAAGGCCCGCTCGTGCAGCTCGTCGCGATGGTCGATCACGTGATCGCGATCCTCGATCGTGGCTCGATGACTGGCATCGCCGCCTTGATCGAAGTTCCCGGGCTCCGGACCGAGGAGCGCTACCAGATCGGCATGCTGATGCCGAAGATTGCCGAGGCGATGGATCAATTCGAGACCACGGCGAAGGCCGGGCCTTCGGCGGTCGAACATGTCGCACCGGCAGCGCTCGAAGATGGGTGGGAGGTCGACTTCGACGTCCTCAGCAAGCGCGGCATCGCGTATCACGTCGTCGCCATCGCCGCGAACCAGCTCGCGCTGGTCAGCAAAGAGCCGATGAATCCAGGTTGGTTGACCGAGGTCCGCTTCGGCGGCGACGCGGTCGAGATCATGGTCAACGTCGTGACGTGTTCACCGCGCGTGGGCGGCGATTTTTTGGTGGTGCTCCAGCCGTTCGCGCTCGGTGGAGAGGGGAAGCGGATCTGGCTCGAGCTGTTGCATGACACTCGGGATCAGGGGCCTCGGGTTGCGGTCGAGCTCAAAGCGCTCGCGGACCGACTTTGATGTCGTGCTCGCGAGAACTTTCTAAAAAGCAGCTGATGTCACGATTCACCGGCGCGATGAGCGCGCCGGCACTCCAGCAGGTCGTCGAAACGGCGAGATCGAAAAGGCCCGAAGTTTGCGGTCGCTTACCTGTCGTTCTACGATTCCTGCGTGAGGACTCTGATCGCACTCGTGTGCATCTCCGGATGCTCGTTTTTCGGCGTGCAGGGACCCATCGCTTCGGGTTCCGAGGTTCCTCCGGATCCGAAGGCCACGTGCACCGATAGCGACACGCTCCCCGCGCTCGACGCGATCGGCGGTGCCGCCGCGCTCGCCGTTGCGGGTGGTGGGTTCATTATCGAGCAGACCTCGGATACCGGCGACCTCCGTAACTTCACGAAGTACTACGCGGGGCCGCTCGTGATCGCCGCGATCCTTTACTTCGTCTCGACCAGCGTCGGGACGAACCGGGTCGAGCGCTGTCATGAAGCCAGGGGCACGAGCATCGAGCACGACTGAACACCATCGCGGCTGGCGAGCAGTGGGGAAGGACTCCAATCACGCCACCACGCCTTCGGGCCGCTCGGCAATGTCCGCGAACGGCGCGGCATGACGGCACGCAAGGCTACACAGATGTCGAGCATTACGAGCCAGGTCGCTCGGATCCGAGCGATTTCGCTCGTGTGCGGGATGCACGGCGCTTACAAGGCCATTCCAGCGCGGTTTGTCATCGAAGACGACGGACTCGGATTTGCAACACCGCCGCCCATGCGCCTATTCCTAACGATCATGTTCTCGCTCGTCACTGCTGTCAGTTGTGCCAAGAAGGCGCCGCCGCAATCCACGACCGTGACCAAGACTCAGGTCGAGACCACCAATGACAGCGGCGACAAGGCCTCGTCAGAGTCCAAGCAGACGACCGTGATGGAAGCGGACGGCACGAAGAAGACGACCGTCCAGAAGACCGATACGTCGGTCTCACCGGGCACGCTGCCCAAGAAGTAGTAACGCTCCGTGATTTAGTGGGCTCTTTCGGCCTGATTCGGTGCACAAGGCATCCAGGCCCGCGCGCAAGCGAGTCGCCGAGCCCTGCGTGGCTCTGGTCGTCGTCTTGCGCGGAGCATGTTCAATGCCTACGTAGGGTGCATGGAAGGCGAGGCACCTGCCGAGACGGTCTCCGATCGGGCGCAGCTTTCGGCCGCGTTACGTGAGCTCGAAAACGCGAAGGCGCGGGTCGAGCGCGACTCGCGACAGGTCGCTAATGACACCAAGAAGAAGCTGGTCTCCGAGCTCCTTCCGGTGATGGACAACCTCGATCGCTCGATCAAAGCGGCGCAGGAGAGTGGCGATGCACCTGCGGTGATCGAAGGGATCACGCTCGTGAAGGGCCAGCTCGAAGCCGTGTTACGCGGATACGGGGTCGAGCGCATAGAGGCTGTCGGCATCTTTGACCCGGCGATCCACGAAGCGGTCACGACGATCCCCGTGCTGACCGCGGCAGCTCACAACACGGTGGTCGATCAGCTCGCACACGGCTACAGGTTCGGCGCGCAACTCCTGCGCCCCGCGCAGGTGGTCGTCGGCAAGCTGAGCCAGGCACCACAGCCAACGGTCCCCACGCCGGAACCGAAGTCTGCACCGAGCCGCGCGACCTCCGAGCCTTCTCCGCCCGTGCGTGAGCACGAGCTGCGTCCGCAGGTCGACGCGTACGAACGTCGTTTGCAACCGCAACAGCGCTTCGACGCGTACGGCCGCCCGGTGCCGCCCCAGCAATTCGACGCGTATGGTCGCCCGACTCGTCAGCAACAGGTCGATCCGTACGGTCGGCCGATCCAGTTCGACCGGTATGGCCGCCCGATCGCGCAGCCCGCGCCCTTCAGTCCATTCGGGCGTAGGTTCCGCTAACGAGGTTCGTGATCGCGGCTAGAGCCACGCCGTCGCCGCGCGTGACTGTAAAGGCCGGCGTCGCATGTCACCATCCGCGAACGCCGTGACCGAGCACCGCTTCGAGCTCCGCGATCGCCGCTCCCGGCTCGCCGACCTTGATCGTCGTCATGCCGAGCTGCCTCGCGGTCTTCAGGTTCATCCCGAGATCATCGAGGAACACGCACTGCTCCGGCTGGACCGCTATGATCTCGCATGCACGCGCAAAGAACTTCGGCTCCGGTTTACGCACGCGGAGCTCGCGTGATTCGATCACGAACTCGAACAGCGCCATCACCTCGGCGACCTCGGCCGCAGCCTCGGGCGTGCGCGACATCGCGGTGCCGTGGCCGAGCGCCATGTTATTCGTGAGGCACGCGACCGTGTAGCGCTCGCGCAGGTGGCGCACGACATCGACCATCTCGGTCCGGACCTCTCCGGGTAGCATGCTCACGAGCTGTCTTGCATCGAACGCGAAGCCGAGCTCCCGCCCTTCCGCTTCGAAGCGACGGTAGAACTCCGATTCGGAGATCTCGCCCCGCTCCATCTGCGCCCACGCATTGGTGTCGGGGTTGATCGTGTTGATCTTCGCGAGGAATCCCGCAGGCAAGTTCGCGCTCGCTTCATATGCGGCGAAGGCCTCGAACGGGCTCGTGAGGATCACGCCACCGAAATCGAACAGGATCGCGCGAAATTCTTTCGTCACGAAACGCCTTCGGCGATGCACCGAGCAGTGTCTGCGAATGTCGGCACTTGTTTGGCCAGGAGTGCCGCGTTCGCGCTGCTTGCATTGCCCTGCTCGGCGCGTGCACGAACGCCAGCGAGGATCGCCGCCATCCGGAACAAACCGAACGCTTTGTAGAACGCGTAGACCTCGGGGCTCGGCGCGCTGATCGTTCGCTTCGCGCAATAGCGCGCCACGAGCTCGGCTTCGCTCGGAATCGCGTGCGCCGCGAGATCCTTGCCAGCGAGGCCGCGCAGCATCGGAACATCGTGAGGCAAGTGGTACGGCATGCAGAAGTACGCGAGGTCGGTCAGCGGATCGCCGAGCGTCGAGAGCTCCCAATCGAGGACCGCGAGCACCTTCGGCTCCTCGGCTGCGAGCACGAGATTATCGATCCGAAAATCGCCATGCGCGATCGACACCGGCTGTTCGGCCGGGACGTGCGCCGGCAACCACGCGAGCAGCCACGTCATCGCGGGCAGCTCGGGAGGATGCGCGTCGTGATACTGGCGCGACCACCGCGTGATCTGCCGGCTGACGTACTGCGCGGGCTTGCCGTAATCGGTCAGGCCTCGTGCGGCCCAATCGACATCGTGAAGGTCCGCGAGCGCGTCGACTGCCGCGTGATAGACCGCAGTCGCATTCATCCCGGGAATCACCGGATCGCGAACGATCCGACCCTGGATGTACGACATCACGAAGAACGCGGTCCCGATGATCCCCGGGTCCTCGCAGAACACGAGCATGTCGGGCACCGGCACGGCAGAACCTTTCAGCGCCGCCATGATCCGCGCCTCGCGCTCGACCATGTGCGCCGACGCGAGCAACACGCCACTCGGCTTCTTGCGCAACACGTAGCTCGCGACCGCGGTCTCGAGCAGATACGTCGGGTTCGATTGCCCGCCTTCGAACTGGCGTACCTTCAAGCCTTGCTCGATGCCGGGGACCTTGCCGGTCAGATACGCGACGAGCGCGGCTTCATCGAGGGCTGCTCGGACCGCGGTGACCGCACCGGTGACTTCTTCGCTCATCGGGCGTGCCGCTGGTCGGAGAGCTCCATCTTCGCGATCGATTCGAGGTGGACCTCGTCTGGACCATCCGCGAGGCGCAGCGTGCGCGCCGAGGCGTACGCTGCGGCGAGCGGAAAATCTTGCGACACGCCCCCTCCACCGTGGACCTGGATCGCGCGGTCGATCACCGCGAGCGCCATGTTCGGTGCGACGACCTTGATCATCGCGATCTCCTTGCGCGAATCCTTGTTGCCGACCTCATCCATCCGACGCGCCGCGTGCATCGTGAGCAAGCGCGCCTGATCGATCTCGATCCGGCTCCTCGCGATCTCGAACCGCAAGCCGCCCTGTTCCGCGAGCGGCTTGCCGAATGCGATGCGCTCCTCCGCACGCTTGCACATCAGCCGCAGCGCGCGCTCGGCGAGACCGACCAACCGCATGCAATGGTGGATACGCCCGGGTCCGAGGCGGCCTTGCGCGATCTCGAAGCCGCGGCCCTCGCCGAGCAGGACATTCGATTTCGGCACGCGCACGTTCTTGAACAGCATCTCGGCGTGGCCGTGCGGTGCATCGTCGTAACCGAAAACGGAGAGGTGACGCACGACCTCGACACCTGAGGTGTTCATCGGCACGAGCACCATCGATTGCTGCGCGTGCCGCGGGCCCGACGGATTCGTCTTGCCCATCAGGATCGCGATCTTGCAGCGCGGGTCGAGCGCACCCGAGGTCCACCACTTGCGACCATTGATCACGTAGTCGTTGCCATCGCTCGCGATTTCGCACGCGATGTTCGTCGCATCCGAGCTCGCGACATCCGGTTCGGTCATCGCGAAGCACGAACGAATGTCACCGCGGAGCAGCGGCGCGAGCCACTCCTCCTTCTGCGCGGGAGTGCCGTAGCGTGCGAACACCTCCATGTTGCCGGTATCTGGTGCCATGCAATTGAACACCTCGGGCGCGATCGGCGAGCCCCCCATGATCTCGCACAGCGGTGCGTACTCGGCATTCGTGAGGCCGGCGCCACCATCGTGATCGGGCAGGAACAGGTTCCACAGCCCCCCATCTTTCGCCCGCTTCTTGAGCTTCTCCATCACGGGCGGAATCGACCACCGCGACGGGGCCGCCGCGAGCTCGCGCATGTAGTCCGCCTCGCTCGGATACACGTGCTCGTTCACGAACTCTTGCACTCGCTTCGCGAAATCGGATGCGCGGTTGCTCATTTTCTACCTTCCCTATCACGCGGGACGCGACGCAAGAACTTACCGGTGACGGTCTTCGGCACCGCGTCGACGATCTCGAGCTGACGGGGGTATTTATACGCCGCGATCTTCGATTTGCAGAACTCGATGATCTCGTCGGTCGTGGCGGTCATGCCCGGCTCATGCGACACGAGCACCATCCAGCTCGACTTCGTGATGCCACAGCGGTTCGACGTGCGCTACGTCGATGTGGGCGGCGATAAGACGCACGTCGTGATGCTATATCGCGCGCTGTTCGGATCGCTCGAGCGGTTCCTCTGCGTGCTACTCGCACGACACGGTGCCTCCCTGCCCGCGTGGCTCGCACCGGAGCAGTCTTGGTCGTGTCCGTCCGTGGAGCGCATGATTCGCATGCACGCGCAACTGCCGGTGAGCCCGAGGCGGCAGGCATGCGATTGCGGTTGCGCACGCACTCCGAGTTATAGTCAGACCGTGCCCCACGTCGATGTCCTGATCATTGGAGCTGGCCTCTCCGGTATCGGCGCTGCGCATCACCTGCAGACGCTGCAACCAACCAAGAGCTACGCGATCCTCGAAGCGCGACCGCGGCTCGGCGGCACGTGGGATTTGTTCAAGTATCCCGGCATCCGCTCGGACTCGGACATGTACACGCTCGGCTACTCGTTCAAACCGTGGACGAACGCGAAGGCGATCGCCGATGGACCCGCGATCCTCGACTACATCCAGGAGACCGCCGACGAGGCCGGCATCGCGCCGCACATCCACTACAACGAGTGCGTCACGAAGGCGGCGTGGTCGAGTCATGACGCGCAGTGGACCGTCGTGGCGGCATCGACCTGGACTTGCAAGTTCCTCTACTGTTGCTCCGGCTATTACGACTATGCCGGTGGCTATACCCCGGACTTTCCAGGGCGCGACATCTTCAAGGGCCGCGTCGTGCATCCGCAACAGTGGCCCGAGGATCTCGATTACAAGGGCAAGCGCGTCGTCGTGATCGGAAGTGGCGCGACGGCCGTGACGCTTGTGCCCGAGATGGCGAAGCAGGCCGCGCACGTCACGATGCTGCAGCGCTCGCCGACCTACATCATGACGCGGCCTTCGAAGGACAAGATCGCGGATTGGCTGCGCGCGAAGCTGCCCGCCAAGGCGGCCTACTCGATCACGCGGTGGAAGAACGTGCTGACGAACATGGGGTTCTACGGCTACACGCGCACGTTCCCAGAACACGCCAAGCAGCTGCTCGTGAAGAGCGCGGCGAAGATGGCCGGCTCAGCGGCGGTTCCGCACTTCACGCCCGCCTACTACCCGTGGGATCAGCGGCTGTGCCTCGTGCCCGACTCGGATCTCTTCAAGGCACTGCGCGCGGGGACGGCCGAGATCATCACTGATCACATCGAGACGTTCACCGAGCGTGGCTTGAAGTTGAAGTCCGGCGCCGAGCTCGAGGCCGATGTCGTGGTCACCGCGACCGGGTTGAAGCTGCAGATCTTCGGTGGCGCCACGATCGAGGTCGATGGCCGAGTCGTTCCACCATCGGAGATGATGATCTTCAAGGGCCTGATGTGCAGCGGCGTGCCGAACTTCGCGTTCGCGGTCGGCTACACGAATGCCTCGTGGACGCTGAAGGTCGACCTCGGCAGCACGTTCGTGTGCCGCCTGCTCGAGTTCATGGATAAGCGCAACTTCAAAGAGGTCCGGCCGCGCCGCGATCCGGAAGTCGCCGAGATCCCGTTGCTCGATTTCTCCTCGAGCTACGTCACGCGGTCGCTGCCTGATCTGCCACGCCAGGGCGTGAAACTGCCGTGGCGGCTGTATCAGAACTACGCGCTCGATCGCGCGGTGCTCGGCTCGGGCAAGATCGCCGACGACGCGCTCGAGTTCAAATAGCGCGCGAGCGCGTCCGCAGGATCATCGCGACCATCACGAAAAAGAAGCAGGTCGTCGAGATCGCGAGCGAGTAGTGGATCGTGATCACGCTGCCGACGAGGCCGACCACGATGCCGGAGAACATCCGCAGGCCGAGCGAGGCCATGTTGAACAGGCCGAGCACGCGACCGCGAACCCCGACCGGTGCATTGATCTGCACGATGGTCTGGACCATCGAGTTGAACGACAACTCGAAGAAGCCCGCGATGACCAGCAGCACGAGCGCGACCGGGTAGCTGCGGTTCAGGGCGAACGCACACAACGCCGCCGCCCAGAACAGAGACAGCTTGAGTGCATTACGCGGCGCGATCGGGAGCAGCTTGCGCGAGGTCTCGAGCAACAAGGAGGCGATCAGCGCTCCCGCCGCATCCGCGGCGAGCAGCATGAAGTACAGGACGTTGCCGCGCTGCTGGCCGAGATCCTTCGCGAATTCTGGCATCGAAGCTTGATAGCTGTTGCCGACGAAGAACGAGGCTCCACCGCCGAGGACCAGCATGACGCCGATCACCGGTACGACCTGGATGTCCTTGATCGTCTGGACGATGTCGGCGAGGCCGCGCATCGCCCGCTTTGCCTGGGTCGCGCCGGCTTTCCGGAACTTCTTGCCGTATGGAGCCGAGATCAACCACAGCAGCAGCGGCGTGAAGAACAGTGCGTTCACGACCATGCCCTTCGTCGGGCCGAGAAGGAGCAACAAGCCGCCACCGACCGCGGGACCGACGAGCACGCCGAGGTAGCGCGCGGTCGAGTTGAGCCGCACGGCGCTCGGCAAATTCTCGGGCCCGACGATGTCGTAGAGCAACATCTGGCTCGAGGTCTGCCACAGCACGCCAGAGCAACCGTGGAGGATCAACAGCATGCACGCGCTCCAGAGCTGGAGCGAATCGGTGAGAAAGAAGTAGGCCCAGCCGAGCGAGGCGGTGATGAACCCGCACATGCCGAGCTGGATGATCCGGCGCGAGTCGTAGCGATCGTTGAGGGCGCCGACGGCGACCGAGCCGACGAGGAACGGCAGCCAGTGCGAGATCACGGCGAAGCCGGCGAGTGCGGTCGAGCCGAACCTGTCGAACGCGACCTTGTACGAGATCACGTGCTCGATGTTGTCCGCCATCATCCCCAGCATGTAGGTGATGAAGAACGCGCGGAACCCGGGGAGCCGGAGCGCCGATCGCGGCGCCGTCGCGGGAGTCGCGGTCACTCAGTCAGTTGCGCGGTTCGGATTCGTGCGCTTCGAGATCCGCCATGTACGAGTTCGGCTTCTCGACCTCGGGGAGCCGCGCGTGATGGCTGGTCTTGAACGAGAACCGCGCAGGTTTCGCGGTGGGAGGTTCGAGATCCGTAGCTTCGATCGGCGCCGGCGTGAGAAGCGTCCCGATGGCGGACATGCGGGCAGAGAAGCGTTTGGACAGCGGAATGGACATCGTGTGGGGAGGTGCATCTACCACGTCACAGCCGATGGAGCGAGTTGATCTCGCAACGGCCGGTCCCGTGCAAATAATCTAAAAAATTCATAGTGTTGACAGTCCCCGGATCGCGCTTGCTATCTAGCGGCGCTTGAGCTTTGCGACCAGGTTCGAACCGACCTCGGGCCGGCTGAACGGACACACTGCGAGACACAGCGCACAACCCAGGTTCTCGTTGAAGTACGGCAAGCACTTGTCGAAATCGACGTACCAGCGCTGCTCACCGCGCACGCGTAGTTTGGTCTCGAGGATCGCGGCCGGTGGGCACGCTTCGATGCAGACGCGGCAGTTCGTGCAGAACTCGTCGGCCCCGAACTTCATCGGATGATCCGAGGTCAACGGCACATCGCTCAGCACGCACGCGAGCCGGAAATTCGAACCGAACCGCGGATGGATCATCGAGCCGTGCCGCCCGAGCTCGCCGAGCCCCGCGGCGAGGGCTCCCGGGATCAAGATGAACGAGCCCGCCATGGGGCCACCGTACGGAAAGGCATCGTGACCACGCTCGCGCATCCAGCTCGCGAGGGCCTTCGCGATCCGCGTGCCGCGCGCGTACTGGCGCGTGACCTCGACGAGCGCTCGGCTCGACGGAGCAGAGCGCATCGCTTCGTAGTCCTGGCCGACCGCGATCACGATCATCCAGCGCTGCGCCGGCACGTCGCGGCCCGCGAACACGTAGTCCGCGCGCATCGCGGTGATACCGACATCATCTGCGCCGGCTTCGCGCGCGACGCGCTTGACGTCCTGGCTCCAGTCATCACGCTGTTCGGCGGCCTCGGCCAGCGGGGCGAGCGGCAGATCGATCACGCGCTGGCGTTCGGCACGTGCCGCAGCGACATCCGGATCGCCGCTATTCGAGCGCTGATAGAACCAGCGCTGGAGAGGGCCATGCGGCGTCGAATCGGGATCGTGCCAGTAGATCGGCGAAGGCCTGCGAGGCGCCCGCTCACCGACACCGTTGATCGCGTTACCCGAGGTCGAGGGCCAGTGGCTCATCTGTTCCGCGCTCGGTTGCCAGATCGGATTTCGACGACGTCGCACCACGGCGCTAGTTTGCTAGATCGCGATCGAAAATTCGAGAAGCGATGCAGACATCGAGGGTCATGCGTTGCGGAATCGCCGCCCGAGCCTCTGCGATGTACGTGTAGAACGCGGGAAAGATGCGGAACACGCGGCGGATGTAGAAATCCTTCAGCAAGATCCGGCCGGTCGTCTCGCGCTGGGGAGATCACGAAGAACGTGCGCACACCCACCTCGCCGAGCCACATCCGCGTCGGCATCGCCGAAATGACGCCAGTCCGGGATGTGCGCGCACAGCACGATCGCTCGCAATCCGTCGAGAACTGGAATTCCCGCGAGAGATTCCTTCGGCACGCGCGGCGAGCGTACTCGCGCAGACGCGGTAGGGTGCCGGCGTGAACCTCGTCTTGTCGGTGATCGGCCTCGGGCTGGCCTACTGGTCGCACTGGCTACTCAAAGCGAACGGCGCGCCCGGGCATCAGAAGGGGCGCTACACGGTGGTGGCGATGCTCGCGTTCGCGGTGCTCGTGATGCCGTGGATCACCGCGATCTGGCTGAACCGGACGTTCGCTGCGACCGAAGAGCTCGAGCCCGCCGCGCAGCAGCTCGCACTCGCGCATGGCATCCAGGCGGCGATGATCTGGACACTCGTCGCGTTTGGTATCGCCGCGATCTGGATGCTCGCGCTGATCATGCTCACGCTACGCAACTACTCGCAGACTCAAAAATAAGCCCCGCGATCTTTCGATCGCGGGGTTTGCCGGCGCGGCTCTCGGGATCAAGTTCCGCGTCAGCTAGTACGTGGCGGTCAGCTTCACGCCCGAGAACGCTGCGTAGCCGCGGAGCATCACGTAGGTATCGGTGCCGGTCGTGGTGCTCGAGCACGACTCGGTGTTACCGGTGACGTACGGGCGGCACGCGTAGGTCGTCGTCGTCGGGCGCGAACCGACGCGGGTGTAGAGGTCCGCATCACCCGTGCCGCCGCTAATCGAGATCTTTAGCGCCTTGCCCGAGGGCGCCGTGACACGCCAGTACTGCTTCGAGAGGGTCGCGCCGACAGCGGTGACCGAGACGCCGCTCTGGAGCACCGGGTCGCCGCTCGTCGTGCCGCTGCCCGAACCCGAGCCCGAACCACTTCCCGAGCCGGAGCCGCTGCCGGTCGTCGAGCATGCCGTCGCGGTGCCGACACCGAGCGCGGCCCACGTGCAGCTCACCGAGTTACGCGTTGCATCGTCGTAGAGCGTGGTTGCCGCCTGCTCCATCGCGGTGCGCAGCGTCGCGTACTTCGACGTCGACGTCAGGATGTCGGTCTGGACCTTGTACATGATGCGGATCGCCTTGTTCATGCCGATGCCGGTGACGTCGATGTTGTGCGAGTCCTTGCCGGTCGGCTGCATGCCACCTTGCGTGAGGAGACAGAACGCGAGGTTGCCGAGGCCCGAGCTGTAGTGAACGTCGAGGTTCGCGATGCTCGTCGAGTAGTAGTCGGCCGAGGCACCATCCTGGTGCGGGTTACACATCCAGCGCAGGCCGGGCGGAATCACCTGCTCTCCGATGATCCACGTGTTCGTGTTCGGCGTCAGCGTGCCGGTCTTGCCGCCACCGACCCAGGTCTCGACGAACGAGCCGAAGATATCGGACATCGATTCGTTCATACCGCCGGACTCGCCGGAGTAATTGAGGCCGGACTCGTTCTGCGTCACCGCGTGGGTGAGCTCGTGCGCCGTGACGTCGACGGCGCGGGCGAGGTTCGAGCAACCCTGCGACGGGTCGCCATCGCCGTAGACCATCTGGGTCGAGCCGTCCCAGTACGCGTTGCAGTAGTTCGTCGAATAGTGGACCGACGAGATCAGCGCCGCGCCGCTGTTGTTGTACGAGTCGCGATTCCAGAACTGCTTGTAGGCTTCGTACGCGTCGCCGGTGCCGTCGTACGCGCCGGTGACATCGGCGTCGGTCGTCGCGGCTTGGCCTTCAGTGCGCTTGAGCGCGCCCGGCAGGTTCGTGCCGTTGGCCGCGGAGTAGACCTGGCGGCTCTCGGCGAAGTAGATCTGCGGGTAGTCCGCGATGATCGTGCCGGTATCGACGTCGACATAGACCTTGTCGCGCGCCGGATCGAGACCGCGCATGCCCGCGACGGTGGTCTCGAAGGCCTTGTGGAACTCGCCGTCATCCGTCTGGATGAACACCTGCGAAGCCGCACCGACCGTCAGGCCGGTGAAACGGTCGTCGTGCGGAATCGCCGACATCGCCTGCGCCTCGGTGATCGCGTGGGTACCGAGCATCGTCGGGATATCGCCACGCGCCGAGCCGTTGATCGAGTAGATCGCGCCTTTGATGTCGACATGAACGACGAGATCACCACCGATCACCGGCAGGCCTTCGTGGATCAACCGGTACCGGAAGTGACGATCGCCAGTATCGTCGGTCGACATCTTGACGGCCTGGAGTTGATCCGGCGTGAGGCGAAATGCTTTCAGCGCGGGCGCGGCAGCCGCCATCACGGCCGGCTGATTCGACATCATGTCGTCGCTCATCGCGCCGGGACGCCCCATGTCACCCACGATGTAGACGGGCAGACCATCGGGGGTCCACTGGATGACCGTCGCGTCGGGAAGTCCGCTGAGCGCGGTGTTGACGTCGGATGGCACGTTCGCGGGCTGGCCATCCTCGGCCGGCGCTTCCGGACCGAAAGGATTGCAAGCAGCGACCGCGAGCAGAAGCACTGTGCGAAGGGACCAGCGTCTCGTCATGACCATCCACAGTTCCACGCGCAGTGCCAGCGTGCGCTGCGCAACTCGCGCAGAGTGTGAACTCGTTGCCTGACAGGTTCCGTCGCTCGACTCTCTGCGACCGTATGAGCACCAACTAATGCGTCTCACCTGCGGCAATTTCGGAATTCGATGTCGCCTCGTGTCCGCTGTACAGCGGAGGTGTAGGTGTGCATCGCTGCTGATCGAGCATCTCGATCGGCGGTTCCGGATAGTTGAGATCGCAAGCCGAGATAGCAGCTGTCATTTCTGCCGCCGGCTAAACCCGCTGCTCTCGCAATCGAGTTGCAACAAGCTGAGACAGCTCGTCACGCGCACACCACACAAGTGGCGCGATCCGCCTCTGCGGAGATCAGCGCCGGTGTGGGACACGCGCTGCGTCGATGTTTCAGCCCTACGCGCGGCGACGGCGACGCAACAGCAAGGCGCCCAGGGCGATGCCGATCGGCGCGAGCCCGACAGGGCTGCCGGTGCTGCACGCGTAGTAGCTCGACCTCGAGCCCTCGCCGCTGGCTCCGCTGCCGACGCCCGATCCGAGGCCCTCACCGACCAGCGGGACCGCGGTCGTGCCGCCATCGAACAGCGCATTGAACACGGCCGCCTTTTCACCGGTGCTGTGCGGGTCGAGGATCACGAGCCATTTGATCGAGCGGGCCGGCATGATCGTGAGCTCGGTCGGCTGATCGACGACCGTGAAGTCGGCAGCATCGGTGCCGCTGATGTTGACCGACGTGATCGTGACGGGTGCCGCGGTGCAGTTCGAGATCTCGACGTGCTGACCGAGCGAGGTCTGGTTGACCAGGTTGCCGCCGAGGTCGACGGAAGGGGGGCCGTTCACGCCCTCGGTCAGGCCGAGCATACGAAGGTTGATCGTGTGCGGCGTCCCCATCGGAATATCGGTGTCGAACATGAACGACGCGGCGATGTTGCCCTCGGTCGTCGGTGCACCTGCGACGGTGAGCTTGACCGTGTTTGCCGCCGCGCCCTGCACCATCGCCGGCAACGTCGGCGTGGTCAGGGTGAAGGGCGCATCGAGCGTGCTCACGCTCGTGAGCTCGAACGAGCCTTCTTCGGTGCCGATCATCGCGAACTCTTGCGATTTGGTCTGGCCGATGCAGATCGGGCCGAGGTCGACATCGCCATCGGGCGTGAGCGACAGCGCCGTCGCGACCGCCTTCGCGGTGATCTGCGTGTCGATCGCTTTGCCGTTGTCGTAGTCGACGTGGAGGGTACCGCTCGTCGAACCCGGGGTCTGACCGGCGAACGAGATCGTGACCGATGCAGTCCCGCCCGAGGCCGGCAGGAGCGTGCCGCCCGCGGGTGCAGAGACCATCGTCATGCCGGTCACGGTGACAGCCTGGATGCTCGTGTCCGCCGCGCCCATGTTCGTGATCGAGATGGTCTGCATCTCGGATTCGCCGACCCGGATCGTCGGCAGCGTCGCAGGGCTCGGCGAGATCGCGAGCGCGGAATCGATGCCGGTGCACGCCAGCGGGATCGAGATGTTCGGCGCGCTCGGATCGTCGCTCGAGATGTTGATCGAACCGGTGAGCCCGCCGACCCCGATGGGGTGACAGACCACGCCGTAGCCCTCGCCCGTACCGGCGCCAAGCGTGTGAGCGCCGGGATTGCCGCTGACCATCGTGAACCCGGCGGACGTGGTGACGGAGTTGATCGTCGCGGTCGCGCCACCACTGTTCACGACGGAGATGCCGACCGCACTCGAATTGGTGCCGATGCGAACGCCACCGTAGTTGACGCTTCCCGGGGAGGCCGTGACGTGGATCGGCGGCGGCGTGCCCGTGCCGTAGAGCGTGAGTCCGAGATTGCCGGCATCGCTGACGATCGTGACGACACACGAGGTCGCGGCGGCGAGGCTCGGATGAAACACCGCCGAGAAGCTGTAGTCGTAGTTCGAACAGGTCGTGATGAGTGGCGAAGCGACCGGGCACTGGACGTACGGCGCGTGCGCCAGCGGACAGCTAGAGGTCGTGCAATCACGCTCTGCAGAGCCGGGCAATGACGCGCTGATCGTGTAGTCCGGGCAGCTGTAACTGACCGCGCTGATCGTGAGGTAGGAGTTGTTCGTTGTCGTCCGGACGCCGAACGACAACGTGTTCGACGTCTGTCCGACCTGGACCGAGTTGAAGGTCACGACCGGGTTCGCGGGGTAGATCACCGGATTGGCGGTCAGCCCTTGTTCGACCTGGCTGGTATCGGCAACGGGTGCCGACTGGCAGGCACCCAGACCCATGACGGCCATCGCGAAAAGCGGCACGAAAAATAGGCTGCGCAAGATGGACTCAGGATCCGGTACCCCGACGCGGAGGTCAACCTCACAAGAGTGTAGGCATCTGTACGCATTGCGGTCGGCGGTTTGACTCTTGGACCACCAACCGTAATTATCCACCGATGCTCGACGGCCTTCTAGGCACGACCGCCGGCAACTACCGCATCATCGACAAGCTGAGCGATGGCGGGATGGGCGCCGTGTACCGCGCCGAGCACACGATGCTCGGTCGCCTGGTCGCGATCAAAGTGCTACTGCCCGAGCTCACGCATAACCGCGAGATCGTCAATCGCTTCTTCAATGAAGCCAAGGCGACGACCGCGATCAATCACCCGGGCATTGTCGAAGTGTTCGACTTCGGCTACCTCGAGAGCGGCTTCGCGTACCTCGTCATGGAGCTGCTCCAGGGCATGACGCTCGCGAAGCGGATCAAGATGCGCGGCGCGATGCCCGAGGGCGAAGCCGCATCGATGTTGCGCGGCGTGTGCAGCGGGCTCGCGGCCGCGCACGACAAGGGCATCATCCATCGCGATCTCAAGCCGGATAATCTGTTCCTCGTCGAAGATCAGGACGCGCCGAGCGGCGAGCGGATCAAGATCCTTGATTTCGGCATCGCGAAGCTCACCGATATCGGCTCGGCGCACGCCGCGACCAAGACCGGCGCCGTGATGGGCACGCCGACCTATATGTCGCCAGAGCAGTGCAAAGGCTCGGGCATGGTCGATGCCCGCGCCGACATCTACTCGCTCGGTTGCATCTTTTATCAGCTGCTCACCGGACGCCCGCCGTTCGCGATGGAGGGCGCGGGTGAAGTGATCGGCATGCACCTCTACGTGCAGCCCGAGCCGCCCTCGCGCGTACAGCTCGGCATCTCGCCGGATACCGACGCACTCGTGATGGCGATGCTCGCGAAAGATCCAGCCGCGCGTCCGCAGACGGCACGCGACCTCGCGCAAAACCTCGCCGGGATCGCGCACGCCCACGGCTGGGCGTCGACCTCGAACGCGCGCTGGTCGCTCGACGGAAGTCAAAGTTTTCATCAGGCGCAGTCCTTCACACCCGCAATCAATCCCACACCTGCCCCGCCGGGCACGTACCCGCCCTCCGTCCTCGCGACGCCGAACCAGCCGACGACGCTGAGCGGTGCCGCGAGCCAGTCGGCCACCGTTTCGCCGAAGAGCAAGCACGGCCTCGTGTTCGGCATCGCCGCGATCATCCTCGTCGGTGGTGGCATCGGTGCGGTCGCGGCGCTCGGGGGCAACAGCGCCACGAAGACGGCGGCACGGGTCGCGACGCCGACGCCGACTCCTCCACCACCGCCGCCGCCCGTGATCAAGGCCGCGGTCACCGAAGCCAGGCCGGTCCCGGCCAATCCGCCAGAGCCCATCGAGCCAACGACCGAGCCAACGATCGAGCCAACGACCGAGCCGAAGCCCGTCGCAGAAATCAAGCATCCGCCGGTGAAGAAGCCCGATGGCGTCGGCAAGAAGCCCGACAAGAAGCCGAGCGAGAAAAAGCTGACGGAAAAGAAGCCCGCAAAGCCCGACAACGGTGATCTTCCGATCGAAAATACCGTCGAATGAGCGCGAGAAACGCGGAACCAGAATGATTCGCAAGGCCGTCGCCATCATGGTGATCGGATCCGCGATCGCTTCGGCGCAACCCGCGCCCGACAACAAGGGCGACAAGCTCGATGCCCAGTCGCTCATGCAATCGGGCGTGAAGCTGCTCGACGGCAAGGACTATCTCGGTGCGCTTGCCGTGTTCAAGACCGCGTACGAGCGGTTCCAGGGCGCGAAGATCCTGCTCAACATCGGCACGACGCTCAAGCTGCTCAAGCGCGATGCCGACGCCGCGAACGCGTACCAGCGCTACATCGATGCGAGGGACTCCGATCCCAAGCGGCGCGCAGACATCCAAAAGCTCGTCGACAAGATCGATCTGACGTCCGGTCGCTACGACATCACGCCAACGCCCTCGGACGCGACGATCACGATCGACGACGACGATTGGCTCCACACCGTGTACGGCGGCAAGTGGCGCGTCGTGCCGGGGCGCCATCAGATCACGGTCAAGGCCGAGGGCTACGAGGTCAAGACCAAGTCGGTCACGGTCGCTGCGGGAGAACAGATCGCGCTCGAGATCCAGCTCGTGCCGATTCCCAAACAAATCGCGAAGCTCATCACCGTGCCTGCCGCTGGCGGTATCGTCGCTGCCACGCCGGACGAAGGTCCGCGCTCGCGCTTCGGCGCGCTCGTGGTCGGCCACTTCGACATTCCGCACGGAGGTGCCGCATTGGTCGGCCTCACCGCCGACATCATTCCTCACGTCGAAGCCCGCGCCGCGGCGATCCTCGGACCGAAGATCGGTGCCTACGCCGGGTTGTCGTACACGTTCCTCACGAGGGAGTACCGGCCGTACGTCACCGCGGGTGTTCCCTTGTTCTTCTCGAGTGGAGCCCGCTACGGCCTTCGCGCTGCCGGCGGGCTCGAGTGGATCGTCAGCCGTCACCTCGCCTTGATCATCGAGGCCGGCGTCGAGCACGAATTCAATCCCGAGATGGGCGCGACGAAAGCGACGCTGTTCGTGCCCGCGGCCGGTATCCTCGGCCGTCTGTAGCCGTACGATCAGCGAATGGTCGAACAGCGGGACGGGTCGCTCGACGCGACACTGAACATCACCGCTGACCCAGACGGTGAAGGTGGGGAAGCTCGCGAACCACGACTACAACGGCGCGCGCCGCGAGTACGAGGCCGCGAGGGATCTCCGACAAGAGGTCCTGGATCGCGATCCGACGAGCGCGATGCGACGCGACCTCGCGATCAGCCACAATAAGGTCGGCAGCGTCTTCGACGCGGAGCACAAGCCATCCGATGCGCTCGCCGAGTACGAGCGCGGCCTGACGTCGATCCGACCAACCCTACGTGGCCGGCGTACATCGAGCAGACGCAGGCGATGATCACGGAGTGCTGCGCGCAGCACAAAGGGTCGGCGCACCGTCGTTAGAGCGGCAGCGTCACGATCACGTGCGGCGAGGTCGTGCCGTCATCGCTGAAGCTCGATGACGCTGCGATCCGACCCACGCCACCACCACCCCCGCCGCCGTTCTTCTCGCAGATGTTTGTTGTCCCTGGATTCGGCACCGAGGTCCGCGTCGCGCCACTTCCGCCCGTGGTGCTCGACCCTCCGCCGCCTGCCGCGCCACCGGCTGCGATGGTCGCGCTCGGTTGGCCATCGGCGCCCGCCATGCCGGCATCGGTGCCGGGAGCGCCGCCCGAACCCGAGCCGCTGCCTCCACCACCGCCACCATTCGCGACGACGATGCCTTCGTTGTGGACTATGGGCGCCTGCAGCACGATCGCGCCACCGGCACCGCCACCGGCGCCGCTGTTACCATCGAACGATCCGCAATCGATGCCGCCGGCACCGCCACCACCACCGGCGTTGATCGCGCCGCTCGCGGCGATGTGCACCGACGTGGCGCTCGTGAGCTGCACGGCGCCACCGCCCGCGCCGCCAGGATTAGCGGCGCACGCCATGCTCTCGCCTTGGCCTCCGCCGGAGCCGCCGATCAACACGGTCAACACGTCGTCACCGCTGCTGGCGCCGAACGCCCCACCCTGTAACGTCGTGCGGCAGCTCGTGATCGCACCGCCCGCGGCGCCGGCAGCTCCGAACCCGCCACCGCCACCACCGGTATCGGAGTACGTGCCGAAATGTATGCCGGTGATGCCAGGCGCGGCGCCTGCGCCCGGGCTCGCTCCACCCGCACCTGGGATGCTTTGCTTACCCGACGCGTCGACGATGCCGAGGATCTCGATCGCGCCGCTCGCGACGACGATCAGGGGGCGCGTGCCGATGACCCGCACCACGGCACCTTGCGCGATCGTGAGACTCGCGACGTGTAGCACGGCGACCTCACCGCCTTGCAGTTGAGGTCGGAGGTCGAAGGTCCCGTCCTCGAGTGTCATGCCGGAGATCGACGGCGTCGCGCTGCTCGTCGTGATTGTGACGCTGCCGCTGAGGGTGAGAGCGAGCGAGCCCGGTTGCCCGTTCGCGGAGGTCAGATGTTGAGGCGCCGGCCCGGGAGGCGTGGCGTCACCTCGCGGGCCATCATCGTCACCTTCGCCACCATCCGTACTCGCGAGTCCCGGCGAGAACCCGCAGCCCACGACGCACAAGCAGAGGAGTGCGCTGTGCATGACGGGCTTACCGTATCAGGGAGCGGTCACCGTGAAGCCGACTTTCGCGGTCTGATCGAACGCAGTTGCGGTCAGGACGACCTGACCTGCAGCGACGCCGGTCACCTTCTGGATCCCGTTCGTCGGAGTCAGCATCACGATGCCTTCCGGATCGAGCGAGAACGAGGCATCGACGGGATGCAGCGACGCGGAGCCGGTGCCGTCGTTGAGGTATACGGTGACGAACGTAGACGTACCTACACGGATGCTGAAGGTGTCGGGCTGGAGCGCCAAGGTTCCGTTGACGTCCGTACTGCAACCGATCACGAAGACCGTCAATCCACCGAGCAGGGTGCGAAGCATCCATCGAGCATAGTCGTCAACCTTGTCGGGTGGGGAGCCCGACCCGCGTTGAACTGCCCGAAAGTACGGACGTTCATTTTGGCATCGCGGGTGCTTTGGACCCTCTCGTGATGAGTGACCTCAGCCGTGAAGTAACCAGCCCATTCATGGGTGCAACGCTCCCTCGCCGGAAGCGGCGGACGGGGAGCACGTCGCTCCAGCTCGGCAACTACCGCATCCTTGGCCTGATCTCGCGCGGTGGCACGTGTGGTGTCTACCTCGCCTCACACGTCGATACCGAAGAGCGCGTCGCCCTGAAGATCCTCGACCCGCACTGGGGCAAGCACGACGACATCGTCGAGCGCATGTTCGACGAGTACAAGATCGCGTCGCTGGTCTCGCACGAAGGTCTGCTCGAGATCAAAGAAGCGAACCGCACCGTGAACGGCACGCCGTACCTCGTGATGGAGCTGCTCGATGGCGAGAACCTCGGCGAGCTCATCGAGCGTGGTCTCGCGGTGGTCGGCGCCATTGCTTCGATCGGCGCGCAGATCGCGACCGCGGTCTCGGCGCTGCACGATGCCGAGATCGTTCACTGCGACATCAAGCCCGACAACGTGTTCCTGCTGTACGAGCAAGGCCTCGAGGGCTGGCCGAAGATCAAGGTGATCGACTACGGCGTCTCGCAGCACACCAGCCAGGCGCAGAGCGACGCGATCGCCGGCACGCCTTCGTGCATGGCACCGGAGCAATGGCGCGGCGCCCCGACGACGAAGTCGGACGTGTACTCGCTCGGTTGCCTCCTCTATTGGATCACCACGGGCGCGCCCCCGTTCTCTGGCCCGCTCCCGCAACTCATGCTCTCGCACTCGAACTTGCTGCCGGTCCGACCGTCGGAGAAGCGCGACATCCCGGCGGAGCTCGAGCGCATCATCATGCGTTCGCTCTCGAAGGACCCGGCGATGCGCCCGACGATGCGAGAGATGGCGCGCGATCTCTCGGCGTTCGCCTCACAGTATCCCACCAGCGACACGGTCCAGTTGCTCGAGGCCGTGGGTTGAGAGGTCTCGACGTGGGAGCCCCCCGGTCGATTCGTGAGTTGTCATGCTCGGTATTCTGATCGTCCTCGGCGCCACCGCTGGCGGCTACCTGATGTCAGGTGGTCACCTCGGCGTGCTGATCCAGCCGCCCGAGTTCGTCTCGATTCTCGGAATCGCGCTCGGCACCATCATCACGTCCTCGCCGGGCCTCATGAAGAAGCGCGTCATTCACGCCTTGAAGTCGGCGATGAAGGACACGATACCCAAGAAGTCAGATTACCTGGATCTGCTCAAATGTCAGTACGAGCTCCTGATGCTCGCGCGACGACAAGGAGTCCTGGCTCTCGAAGCGCACGCGAACGAACCCGGCAAGTCGGACATCTTCAAGAAGTATCCGGGCCTCGCCCGCGTCGGCCACTCGCAGCAGTTCCTCACCGAAGCGCTGCAGCAGGTCATCAACGGCGTCTCACCCGATGATCTCGAGTCCCTGCTCGAAGCCGAGATCGACACGCTCAAGTTCGAGGGTCACCTCGCGACCGGCCTCGTGAAGAACATCGGTGACGCGCTGCCGGGCATCGGCATCGTCGCCTGCGTGCTCGGTATCATCGTGACCATGGGTCACATGGATGCGCCGCCTGCCGAGATCGGTCACCACGTCGCCTCGGCGCTGGTCGGAACGTTCCTCGGCATCCTGATCTGCTACGGCATCATCCAACCAATGGCGAACAACGCCGAGTTCCAGGAGACGCATCAGCTGCGCTTCCTCTCGGTCATCAAGTCCGCCATCGTCGCCTCCGCACGTGGCGTCGCGCCGCCGACCGCGGTCGAGTTCGGCCGCAAGATGATCTTCTCCGACGAGCGGCCGAGCTTTACCGAGCTCGATAAAGCGCTCCAATCGATCAAGGGCTAGCCCATGGCCGAGCCTCCTAAACGCCGCGTAGTGAAAAAGGTCGACGGTGGCCATGGCCATCACGGTGGTGCCTGGAAGGTCGCGTACGCCGACTTCGTCACCGCGATGATGGCGCTCTTCATGGTCATGTGGCTGCTCGCCTCGACCGACGCCCAGACCCGCAAAGAGATCGCGAACTACTTCCGCACCGGCATCATGCCCGAGGGCTCGTTGTCGATGAATCGCGCGGCGCAGATCACTCCGTCGGTGATCGAAGCCGCACCGTCCCCGCCGCCTCCGGGTCAAGAATCGATCTCGAACGATGCGGCGACCGCGCTCAAGAACGAGATGATGCGGCTCGGCCAGGTCGACGCGACGCTCGCAGCCGTGCTCAAGGGCGTCCACGTCGAAGTCACGCCCGAAGGCGTCTTGATCGAGATCGTCGACGAGGGCAACAACCTGTTGTTCGATACGGCCTCGTCCAAGCTCAAGGAGCCGTTGATCGCGTTCTTGAAGAAGATGGGACCGATCCTCGGCGAGAACGAATCGAAGGTCGAGATCAACGGCCACACCGACGCCGCTCCGTTCGCGCACGGCGCGAAGCTCTCGAACTGGGATCTCTCGTACCAGCGCGCGTCGGCGAGCCACGACATCCTCGTGGCAGCGGGTCTCGGCGACACGAAGGTGACCGGCGTGTTCGCACGCGGCTCCAGCCAGCCCTACGTGAAGACCGATCCGTATGCGCCGCAGAACCGACGCATCTCGATCCTCGTCAAGATCGCCAAAAATGCCGGTCAGGGCGGCAAGGCAACCAAGACGGCCAACCAGGTCGACGACGCAAGCTCGCTGAAAGACTCGCCGCTGCCGAATCCCGCGCCAGAAGCACCGACGCCCGCACCCGAAAAGTAGTCGGCACGTGCCTTGAAGTACGGCATCTCGTGCGCCTCGCTCTCCTCATCGTACTCGCCGCTGCAACCCCCACTCATGCTGACCCGACGGTTACCTACGCACCGCCGGCGCCGGCCGTGCAGCCCGCGGGACCGAGGCAATGGAATGCCGAAGTGCGTCTCGGCTACGGTGTCCAGATCACCAGCGGCGACGGCATGACGGCGCCACGCTCGGCCCCCCTCACGATCGAGGCCGACGCTGCGTTCTTGCTCCAGCAGGAGGAACCGCGGTTGTTCGTCTATGCCGGCGGCATCGCCGAAACGCTCGACCGATCTGCGATCGGCGGCAGCGGTGGCGTCGAGCTCGAGCAAGGCTCGTTTCGCCTGCGCGGCGGTGCAAACTACTTCTTCGCGCCGTACACCCTGTTCGGGGCGGATGCGAGCGCGGGCACCTGCCGCCACATCGGCAAGAGCAAGCGCGGCTGCCTCGATCTCCAGGTCACCGAGTTCTTCGCCGGTACGGACCTCGTGAAGGGTCATGCTTCGACGCAGATCCAGCTCGTGCTCGGGATGGCGTTCGATGGCAACTAAGCTGATCGCGTTGGTCCTCGTGTCGTGCTTCGGCCTTGGCTGCAATAACAGTTTGTGTGCGCGCAAGAGTGATTGTGCGAGCGGGTTGACCTGTTCTGCCGAGGGGATGTGTGTGGCGGAGTCGGACGGTGGTGCGTCGACAGATGCGGCGACAGATGCGGCGACAGATGCGGCGACAGCGACCGTAGATGGAGGCTAACAATGACACCCCCGCAGCAACGTGAAGACACGGGCCAGCTCCTCAAGGCGATCGACGGCCTGCCGACGCTCCCGATCGTCGCTCTCAAGATCGGCGAAGTGATCCACTCGAAGAATGTTACGGTCGGTCAGATCGCCGAGCTGCTCAAATCCGATCCCTCGATCTCGGCAAAGCTGCTGCGCTTGGTCAACTCGCCGTACTTCGGCATTCCCGGCGGCGTCTCCGACGTCGGCCGCGCGATTCCCTTTGTCGGCTTCAACACGCTCTATCAGCTCGTGCTTGGCATCTCCGTGCTCGAGGCGCTGAATGTCCCAGGTGGCGCGCGCTCGCTGTGGATGCACGCGCTCACCGTCGCGACCGCGGCGCGCGAGCTCGCGACCGAGCTGCGTTGCCCCGACGATGGGGCCTGCTTTACCGCAGGCCTGCTCCACGACATGGGCAAGATCGCGCTTGCAAAGATCGCCCCCGATCGGTTCGCCGAAGCGTGCGCGATGGTCTCGGAACAAGGCATCGCGCAAGAAGAAGCCGAACGCCTGAGCGGCCTCGCACCGCACGACCGCGTCGGCGCGCACCTCGCGAAGCAGTGGCGGTTCCCCGCGAACCTCGCGACCCCGATCGAACAGCATCACGGCATCCACAAGGTCGGCGTGCGCGAGCGACTCGCGCCGAACCTCCGCAACATCACCGAGATCGTGTCGGCCGCAGACTTCGTCGCTCACGCGGCGGCCGAGCGCTTCAACGATCAGCCGAACGTCGTCGGTGCCGATGGTGCCGAGCCCGAGGTCAACGAGATGCTCGAGCGCAACGGCTACTCCGGTCTCAAGCTGCAAGCGCTCTGCGATCGCACGCTCGCGCAGCTCGAGAAGTCGAAGATGTTCCTTTCGATCATCGAGGGCCCGCAGCTCCAGGCCAAGGCCGTGTAGTTGGTCAGTTCGCGGTCAACGCGCCGTCGCTAGAGAATTTTTCATCGCGGCGCGGGACGCCTCTGTCGCCGTCCGATCCGCGGACCGGCCTACTCCTTGGCGAGTGTCCCGGGAATCTCGGTCGTCGTATTCGCGGCCGCCTGGACGCTGCTCAAAACGAGCGGCAGCACCGCGGTGAAGCATGCGCCACGCTCGGGCTCGCGGCGATAGCTCAGGCGACCGTGCACGAGCTGCATCACGTGCGCGGAGATCGCGAGGCCGAGGCCGGTGCCTTCGGGCGTGCCCGAGGCGAACGGCTCGAACATGATCTCGCCGATCTCGGCGGACACACCCGGACCGTCATCGCAAACCGAGAACACGACTTCGTTGCCGACGACGCGGCACTTCATATTGACGGTGCCGGTCGTCGGTGACGCGTTCGCGGCGTTGCGCAGGAGGTTGACCAGGACCTGCAAAAACAGCGGCTCGGCGATCATCACGGTCACGTCGGCGATCTCGCCGACATCGAGCTTGCACCGCTCGCGAACATAACCGCCCGCGAGGCGGACGGCGCGTTCGACGAGCTTCTTGGTCTTGACGGGCTTGTTCGAGACTTCGGCGCCGCGGATGAACTTGCGCATCGTCACGAACAGCTGGACGGCTTCGTCGCCGGCCATCGAGGCTTCGTCGACGGCTTCCTGCAAGCCTGCGGCATCGCCGCCATCGGCGGCGATCATCTGGATCTCGTTGAGTGCGACGGTCATGGTCTGCATCGTCGAGGCGAGGTCGTGCAACAACGACGAGGTCAGCGCACCGACGGTGGCCTGACGCATCAGCCGGTTCATGCGGCTTCCGCCATTGCCCGCAGACGGCGAGGACACGCGAGCCTCGAGCACACCACAGCGACGTTGCGCGCGATGCGCCATGTACGAGACGAGCTGGCACGCAGAGTCACCGAGTCCGCGCGCGCGCAGGCGGAGGTCACCTTCGGCATCGATCGGGAGATCGAGGAACCAACCTGGACCTTCGCGCGGCACCGTGCCGCCGGTGAACGGATGCTCGGTGTCGTCGGTGCGGACCACGGTGGCTGCCCCGGTCACACCCTCGACCGCGAGGGCGCGGCGGACGACGGCTTCGCTGAGCTCGAGTGGGGAATCGGTCTTCGCGAGCTCGTCGTCGAAGTTGGACATCGAGAGCGCGTCGTTGACGGAGGCGGCCAAGCGGCGAGCGACATCGCGTTGCTCGAGCGCGCGGCGGACGACGACCTCGATCTCGTCGTGCCACGGCTTGCCGACCTTGTACGGCGCATCGGGACGCATCAAGGCGCGCTGTGCCCGCTCGTCGAGATAGCCGGTGAGCAGCACGCGCACCGCATCGGGACGCTGGTGCTCGCGAGCAAACTCGAGGACCTCGATACCGTCGTGATCCGGCATCTTGAGATCGGAGATCACGACATCGTACTGCTGCGTGGCGAGGGCGTCGAACGCTTCCGAGCCGGAGGCTACCGCCTCGACCGTGTAGGTCGGGCTGAGCTCGTCGACGAGAGCATCTCGGACGTGATCATCATCATCGACGATCAAGATTCGTGCGGTCTTCATGACGGATCCTTGGTGGGGATATCGTCGAGTCGCTTCGACAAGGTCTCGAGTACGCTGTCGAGCTCGGGGGGGAGCTCGGGCTGAGGACCAGCCGCCGTCGTAGAACGGCTCGCTTTGACGATCGCATTGACGTTGTGCTCGATGCGATGGGCAATCTTGGTGATGCGAAGCAGGAGCCGCTCGAGGTCACCGCGCATCTCGAGCGGGAGCTTGGCGACCTTGTCGGTCATGGTGCGCGTGGTGCTCTGAAGCGCACCCACCGGGTTATTGAGATGATGGGCGATACCTGCGACGAGCTCGCCGACCGCGGCCCGCCAGGCGAGCATCGCGATCTCGCGATTGCGATGCTCGAGCTCGTTCTGGGTCGCACGCAGCTCGGCGTACGCGGCTTCGAGATCCGCGTGAGCGGCAAAGAGGGCCGAGTGTTTGGCGACGAGCTCGCGCTCGAGCACGCGGCGCTCGGTCGTATCGCGCGCGGTGAACGCGGTAAAATCGCCGAGCTCGGTCTCCTGGATCTGAGAAACGGTGAGCGTGACGAACACGGGATAGTCGTCGCCTCGCTTGAGCGCGACCTCTTCATAGGTGCCTTCGAACGAGATTTCGCGTTGCTCGTGAGCGATGTCATCGAACGTGCAGCCGATGACCTCGCCGATGTCGCGAGCGAGGAGCTCGGCCACGCGCACATTGGCCGACACGATCTTTGTGGTCGAGCGATCGATAATAAAGAGAGCATCGGCGCTCGATTCGTACATCAAGCCGAAGACCGCTCGCGCGATTGCGTCACTCACCGTTCGTTAGGTCGGCCGGCGGACAGTGGCGTCAAGGTCGCCGACGTGATCGCCTACTTGATCGCTAACTGGTTGTCCCGACTCGATCTCGGGATCGGCCCGGAGCTTGCTGTAGAGGCATCCGTGGCGAACGAATTTGGCACCGTTGACAAGCTGGAGGCGGCGATGACGTTTCATCGCGAGCGCCACACCGTGCTGTCCGGCAACGTCGCCAACGTCGACACCCCGGGCTACCGCCCGTTCGACCTCAACCCGACCGCGCAGATGGATGGCCAGCAGCTGACCGCCACGCAGCCGGGTCACATCGGTCAGAGCCCGGACCAGCCAGCGTACAAGAAGGACTTCTCCGACGAAGGCCAGCTCCAGACTCCCGATGGTAACCACGTCCAGCTCGAGCGCGAGCTCGCGAAGATCGATGCCAACCGGACGCGCTACTCGACGTCGGCCGAGCTCGTGTCGCGCCGGCTCGCCCTGCTCCGCTACGCCGCTGGAGACGGCACCTGATGCCCAGAGTCGGAACCAATACGGACTTTTTCGCCGCGATGGAAGTGTCGGCGTCAGGCCTCGCAGCCCAACGCGCTCGCATGAATGTCGCGTCTTCGAACCTCGCGAATGCGCAGACCACCCAATCGGCCAACGGCCCGGGTCCGTACAAGCGGAAAGACGTCGTCCTCCAGTCGGCCGATGTCCCCGGCACCGAAGGCCAGCTCGGAGGCGCCGTCAAAGGCGTCGAAGTCGCATCGATCAAGGAAGACACCGCGCCGCCTCGTCTCGAGTACGACCCCGGGCACCCGCAAGCGAACGCGCAAGGCTACGTCGCGTATCCGAACGTCAACCCCGTCGAAGAGATGGTCGACATGATCACCGCCTCGCGCGCGTACGAAGCCGGCATCACGACGATGACGACCGCTGTGAGCATGGCCGAAAAGGCCCTGGGGATTGGCAAGTAACCTATGAGCATCGTCAGCCGCGCCTACGGCGTTCAACAAGCGCCGGCACTCGACGCCATCGACAAGCCCCAGGCCGCAGGTCCCGGCGAAGCCTTCTCGAAGATCCTGACCGACGCGAAGGACCTCGACAAGGATGCGACGCACCAGGCCGAACGCTTCGCGGCGCACGACCCCAGCGTCGGAATTCACGAAGTCGTGATCGCGAGCGAGAAGGCGAGCATCGCCGTCCGCTACGCCGTCACGCTGAAGAACAAGGCGCTCGAGGCCTACCGCGAACTGATGAATACGCAGGTCTGAGTTAAGCCATGGCCGACCTCACTTCCAACTCCCAAGCAGGGCCGATGAATCAAGCAAAGCAGGTCCTGAACCAGCTCAACGAGCTGTGGGGAAAGCAGCCGAAGGGCCGCCGCACGCTCGCCGTTGTGGTCCTCGTCGGGATCATCGGGTTTGTCGCCGTGACCTCGTTTCTCAAGAAGACCGAGGAGTGGTCGACCGTCGCCGAGGGCATGAGCCCGGGCAACTCGCAGACGCTGTACACGTCGCTGATCAGCCGCGGGATCAACGCGCGGATCAAAGATAACAAGGTCGAGGTCATCGACGACGAACTCGCGCAGGCTCGTGCGATCGCGACGATCTCGGGGGCGATGACCTCGACCAAGACCTTCGACGATCTGTTCGAAGGTCAAAATATCGGCCGCTCGAGCTTCGACGAGCAGATCGCGTTCAAGCGTGCCCTCCAGGGCGAGCTGTCGCGCAGCGTGATGTCGCTCGCGCAGACCGAGTCGGCGAACGTCCAGATCGCGTTCGGCAAGAGCTCGGCGATCAAGGAGATGGATTCGCCGCCGACCGCCTCGGTCACGCTCGTGACGCGGCCGGGTCAGCAGATCACGCCCGAGCAAGTGCGCGGGATTCGCGCCCTGATCGCGGCGAGCGTCGATCGCATGAAGCCCGAAGCGGTGTCGGTGATCGGCCCGCGCGGTCCGCTCGATAGCGCCGACGAGACCTCGTCGAATCATCAAGAAGATGTCGAGACCAAGACCGCGAATGCAACCCGCGTGTTCCTCGAGACGATCGTCGGCGTCGGTCACGTCAAGGTGGTCGTGAACGCCGACGTCGATACGAGCAAGGTCAAATCGACCGAAGACAACTACGACAAGGACTCCGCCGCGATCCGCAGCGAGTCCAAGACGCTCCACGGCTCGGACCCGAGCAACAATGCGACGCAGTCGTCGGTCGGCGGGATCGCTGGCGCGCGCGGCAATCTGCCCGGTGCGCCGGCGCCGTCGAGCGGCTCGGGTGGACCTGCCGCCGGCGCGAGCGCGTCGGGGAACGGCGACCTGCAAGAAACCAAGAACTACGAAATCAGCCACAAGGTCACCGAGACGATCAAGCCGGATCAAACGATCAAGCGGCTCCACGTCGCGATCGTCGTCGACGAGCCGAAGGACAAAGCCGGCAAGCCCATACCGCGTTCGAAGGACGAGCTCGACAAGATGATGGCGTTCGCGCGCAACACCGCCGGCATCGACGACGCGCGTGGCGATACGATCGAGCTTCGCTCGGTGCCGTTCGCGCCCGTGACCGAACCCGAAATGCCGGTCGCGCCAAAGCCGCTCCTGCCGGTGCCGCTGCCCGTCGCAGCCGCCGGCGCGGGTGGCTTGCTGATGTTCCTCGTCGTCATCGTGCTCCTCCTCAAGAGCAAGAAGAGCAAGCAAGGGAACAAGAGCCAGGCACTCGTGTTGAAGGGCGGCAAGCTGCCGTACCCGACCCCGGTACACGAGTTCGAGCGCCAGGTGATCGAAGCCGAGCTCGACCCGGCCTCGAAGGCCGCGGTGGCCGCTGCGCTCGAGCGTAAAGAGACCGCGGGCCTGGCCACCAGCAAGACTGCGCAAGAACGCGTGATGGATGTGGTGCGCGCCGATGTGGACCGCGCGGCTGGTGTGTTGACCGGATGGCTCGCGGAAGCTTCGCCGGCCGTTGCTAAGGGAGCTTCGAAGTAATGGCGACCGCGATCACGACTTCAACCACCGTACTTCCGGGTCCGCGGAAGGCCGCCATCGCGCTGCTCTCGCTCGACGAGGAGCTCGCCGCGCAGGTGCTCGCCAGGATGTCGATGGGCGATGTCCGCAAGTTGTGTGAAGCGGTCGACGACCTCGGTGATGTCGGCACGGATTTGATCCAGGTCGTGCTCGCGGACCTCGAGCGCGGACTCAACGATCCGCTCGCGATGGCGCGCGCGGGTGGGCCCGCGTACCTCCGCAAGCTCGCCGACAAGGCGTTCGGCTCCGAGCGCGCAAAGAAGGCGCTCGGCATCGAAGCGCCGAACCCCGAGCCGCTCCAGCAACTGCGCAGCGCGCGTGCAAACGTCCTCGCGCAACTGCTCGCCGACGAGCATCCGCAGATCGCTGCGGTCGTGCTCACTCAGTTACCGCCGCGCGTTGCCTCGAAGGTGCTCGCGCTGATGGAGCAACCGGTCGCGGCTGACCTCACGGCGCGGATCTCGGCTCTCGAAGAGATTCCCGAGCACGCCGTTACCGAGGCGTCCGAGAGCCTCGTCCGTGCACTCGAAGCGGTCGGCGGTCTCGCGACCAGCGATGCCCGCGCCGAGTTCGATGGCCTCGCCTTCTCTGCCTCGATCGTCAACGAGATGACGAGCGAACAAGGCGACGAGTTGCTCGGTGTCATCGCGCAGCGTGACGAATCGATCGCCTCGAAGATCCGCGAAGCGCTGTTTACCTTCGAAGACCTCATGCGGATCCAGGGCCGAGAGCTCGCGAACGTGCTCCGTGCCGTTCAGGCAGAGACGCTCGTCACCGCGATGCAGACCGCGACACAAGAGCTCAAGGATCACGTGCTTGGCTCGCTCTCGCAGCGCGCGGCCTCGACCCTGCGCGACGATATGGGGTCCGCAGCGCCGAAGCGGCTCTCCGAAGTCGAAGCCGCGCAGAAGGAGATCATCGAGGCCACGCTGCGCCTCGCCGGCGAAGGCAAGATCACGCTGCCTGCTCGCGGAGGCGAAGAGTAGCTCGTGGCCAACGACGACGACCTCCAGCCGTTGTTCGCGGTGCTCGCGGCGGGTTCGCGCCCCTTTGCCGCGGCACTCCAGATCCAGTTTACCGAACCAGTCGCCTCGCCGTGGTTGCCGCAGGGTACCTGGCCCGGCGCAACCCCGGGCGCCGTCGACGAAGGTGCCTCGATCCTGCGCGAGCAAGAGCTCGCCGAACAGCGAGCGAAGGCGATCGAAGCCGGCCGCGCCGAGGGACTGCGTGAGACCGCGGTGTTGCGCGACGCGCTCAAAGCGATGGTCCTCGAGCTCGCCGCGGCACGCGACGCAAAGATCGATAAGATCGCCGAGGCGATCGCCGCATGTGCGATCGCCGCGATCGAAGGCTTCGTGCTCACCGCACCGAAGCAGGAGTTGTTCGAGCCCGTGGTGCGCGGTTGGATCGCGCGTGCGGGAGCAGCTCCGGCGGTTGCCAAGGTTCACCCGAGTGGGATCGCCGCGCTCCAAGCTGCGATCGGTGATGCACCGATCACGATCGAAGCCGATCCGACGCTGCAGCCGAACGACCTCAAGATCCGAGGCGAAGCGCTCGATACGACGCATGCGTGGGCCGAGCGCTTGCGCGACCTCCGTGACGTGATCGCGACCGCGCTCGAGCAGGATCCCGCGTGATCACCGCCCTCGCAACGATCCGCAAGGCGACCAGCGCCTGGGTGATGCCGAAGGTGCTCGGTCGCGTGACCGAGGTTGCCGGCACACTCGTTCAGATCGCGGTGACCGAGAAGAACGGCCCGGTGCTCGGTGACGTCCTGGAAGTCGAGACCACCACCGGCGTCGTACCGTGTGAAGTGGTCGGCTTTCGCGGCGAGACGCTGCTCGCGATTCCCCTCGTGCCCGCGCGCAACATCGCCGCGGGTGCGCCTGCCCGGCCGACAGGGCGCGCGGCAGATGTCGCGGTCGGTGATGCGCTGCTCGGCCGCGTGATCGATCCGTTCGGTCGGCCGATGGACGGTGGCGACCAGCCGCGTTGCACCGATCGCGTCCCGCTCGATGGTGGCGCACTGCCGATCGATCAGCGCGGCGGCGTCGACACGCGCTTCGATACCGGCGTGCGCGTCATCGACGGCATGCTGACCTGTGGTCGCGGTCAGCGCATCGGCATCTTCGCTGGCGCGGGCTGTGGCAAGAGCATGCTCGTCGAACAGATCGCGAGCCAGGGCGAAGCCGACGTGATCGTGATCGGCCTGATCGGCGAGCGCGGCCGTGAGGTCGTCGAGCTGATGAGCTCGCATCGCCGCAGCAAGATGATCATCGTCGCGGCGACCTCCGATCGTTCGCCGCTCGAGCGCTTGCGCGGCGCGACCGCTGCGACCGCGATCGCCGAGTACTTCCGTGACCGCGGCAAGAACGTGCTGCTCGTCATCGATTCGCTCACGCGCTTCGCGATGGCGACCCGCGAGATTGGCCTCGCGCTCGGTGAACCGCCGGCCACGAAGGGCTATCCCCCGAGCGTGTTCGCCAACATGCCGCGTTTGCTCGAGCGCGTCGCACCACGCGTCAACAGGGGCTCGATCACTGCGTTCTACACCGTCCTCGTCGAGGGAGATGACCTCTCGGATCCGATCGCGGACTCCGCGCGCTCGCTGCTCGACGCACACATCGTGCTGTCGCGCGACCTCGCAGGCCGCGGCCACTTCCCTGCGATCGATATCCTGCAATCTGCGTCGCGCGTCGCGCGTCGGGTTGCCGGCGCAGCCACCGTCCAGCTCGCGAGCCGCGCGCGCGAGCAACTCGCCCAGCGAAAGCAGGCGCAGGAGCTGCAAGCACTCGGTGCATACACCGTGGGCGTCAATAAAGACCTCGATCACGCACTCTCCATCGGCATTCGCATCGATGCCTGGGCGCGCCAAGCGCCCGAAGAAGCATCGACGCACGAGCTTGCCCTCGCCGGGCTCGCGGCGGCGCTGGAGAACAAATAGCCATGCCGATCAATTCGCGCGTCGCACGTTCGGTACGCGACATGCGGTCCAAGCTGCGCGACCTCGCTGCGGCCGAGCACGGCGAAGCCGCAGCCGCGAGCAAGCGAGCCCAGACCCAGATCGCGATCGAAGAGACCCTCCTCGAAGACACGCTCGATGAAGCCGAGGACACGCTGACTGGCGTCACGAGCGTCTACGCGCTCTACAGCGTCGCCGGACTGGTCGAGTGCCAGCGCCTCGCGATCACTCATGCGCAGCAGGCGCATACCGCGGCAGCCGAAGTCACGAATCTCGCCGAAGTGCGGCTGCGATCACGAATCCGCCAGTTGAAGACTGCCGAGCGCGTCGTCGAGATGGTCAAGGCAGAGCGCGCCGTGCGCGATGCCAAGGCCGAACAGCGCGCGAACGACGACCTCGCGAGCTCGAGGATGAAATGACCGCCATCACCCGCACCGATGTCACCGCGATGGCGAAGCCCGACGTGACCAATGCGAAGCCGACGTCGGCAAAGGCAACGGCCTCCAGCGCGACCGCCGCGACCGCCGCGACCGCCGCGACCGCCGCGACCGCCGCGACCGCCGCGACCGCCGCGACCGCCAAGGCGGCGCCGTCCGACTTCGCGCAGCAGCTCCAGAAGGCGATCAAACCGGTCGTCAAGAAGCCGACCGCAGACCTCGGTGATGCCACCGCTCCACAGGGCCTCGCGCAAACAACGCCCGATACGTCCGCGCTCGCGCAGATCATCGCGGCGATCATCAATGGCGGCAGCATGGCGACGCAAGCGGCTAGCGCTACACCGCAGCCCGACCTCCAAGATCCCGAGCTCGCGCTCAGGTCTGCGGTCGCCAGAGCGACCGCAGGCGCCACCGAAGGCGCGACCGCGGATGCGACCGTCAACGCGCTCGTCGAGCAGATGGTCGCAGTAAAGCCCGAGCTCGCCCCGCAGCTCGCACCCGCGGAGCCACCGCTCACCCCGCTCGAGCAAGCGGTCCACGACATGTTGAACGAGGTTGCCGAGCGTAAGCAGGCGAGCCCGGACCCCACGATGGCGATGCAGAGCGTCTCGCTCGTCCCGCAACAGACGATCAACTCGCTCGAGACCGCGCTCGAGGTCCAACACGCCGCGCCGATCGCGCAGCCGCAACCGCAAGAGCTGGTCTCGCAGAACCACGCACATCTCGTCATCGATGATCCGAACGGTCGGGTCGTGATGACGGTCGCCATTCGCGGTAACGACGTCAACGTCACCATGCGCGCGAGCGATGACTCGACCGCAGCCGCACTTGCGCGCAATGCCGGATCGCTCGGAGACGCCATGCGTGGACGTGGCCTTTCACTTGCACAGTTCGATTCTCAACGCGATCTCGCGCGTGAACAGAACGGCGACAAGCCGGCGTATCAGCAACGCGAGAAGCAGCCCAAGCCGTCGGCATTCACCCTCGAGGAAAATTCGTGAGCTCTATCGATTCAATCACTTCAGGCGCTTCATCCGCGACGACCGGTGCCGACACCACGAAACTGGCGGGCAGCAAGGATGAATTCCTCAAGCTGTTCATGGCGCAGTTGCAGCACCAAGATCCGCTCTCGCCCAAAGACGGCAGCGACATGGTCGCGCAGCTCGCGCAGTTCTCTCAGGTCGAACAAAGCACCCAAACCAATCAACAACTTGCCGCGCTCGCGGTAAGCCAGTCTTCGACCGCGAACGCGAGCTTGTCGAGCCTCGTCGGCCGGAGCTGCACCGCCAGGCTCGGCGATGTGACGATCAAAGACGCGTCGAATATTCCCCCCATCAACGTGTCGTCGACCGGCACGATCTCGGGCGCCTCGGTCGTCGTCAAAGATGCCGACGGTAACGAAGTGCGACGCATCGATATCCCGGCGAACGGAGGACCCGTCGCGTGGGATGGGCGCGACGCCTCGGGCAATCTGATCAAGCAAGGGAGCTACTCGATGTCGGTGGATTCCGGCACGACAACCACGACCATCACCGCGAACTGGGCCCATGCGATCGACGGCGTCGTGCTGAGCGCGACCGGATCGAGCCTGAAGATGGGCGGCATCGAAGTCTCGCCGAGCACGATCACCACGATCGGCGCGCCCGCCACCATCGCCACTACAGACGCCATCACGGCCGCGCTCGCCACGAACGGAAACATCTAATGACCATCTTCAATTCGCTCTATATCGGCGCCAACGGTCTCGCCGCTCACGGCGACGCGATCAGCATCGTCGGCGATAACATCGCGAACGCCTCGACCGTCGGCTTCAAGCGCGACCGCGCCTACTTCTCCGACATGCTCGGCGGTGAGATCAACGGCCAACGCGAAGGCGGCGGCGTGCACCTCGGTGCGACGCAGACGATGTTCGCGCAGGGCCAGATCACCGCGACCGGCAATCCGCTCGACATGGCGATCAACGGGCACGGGCTGTTCGTCGTCAAGGGCAACCACGACGGCCACAACTCGACCTACTTCACGCGCAACGGCCAGTTCAGCCTCGGTAGCACGGGCTTCGTGCAGAACCGGGATGGCCTCCGCCTCCAAGGGTACGCGATCGCGAGCGATGGCACGCGCAGTCAGACGACTGGCGATATCGACCTGTCACAGCGCCAGAGTCCGGCCGCTCCCACGACGAAGGCGGGCATGACCGTAAATCTCGACTCCGATGACGTGGTGAAGGCTGGCTGGGATCCGACGAGTACGGCGACCGCGACGGCGACGTCGAACTACTCGACCTCGACGACGACGTACGACTCGCTCGGCAAGGCGCATCAGACCCAGGTCTACTTTCACAACAACGGTGGCGGGGCCTGGGAGTGGCACGCGATGGTCGACGGCGGCGAGACCGGTGGCATCGCCGGCAAGCCGACCGAGGTCGCCGCGGGCACCATGAAGTTCAATACGAACGGTTCGCTCCAGTCCCAGGCGCAAACCGTCTCGAGCGCCAGCTTCACGGGCGCGACCCCGAACCAGGCGATCGCGTTCAACTTCGGCGATGACATCGCCTCGGGCGGGACGGGCTTTGCAGGCACGACACAGTACGCGAGCACGGACGCGGTCTCGGCGACCAACATCGACGGTCGTGCCTCGGGCAAGCTGACGGATGTCGCCGTCAACAGCGACGGTTCGATCACCGGCACGTTCGACAACGGCCAGACGCAGAAGATCGCGCAAGTCGCCGTCGCGTCGTTCCAGAACGAGGAAGGCCTCACGCGCTCGGGTGACAACCTGTACGCCGAGAGCGAGAACTCGGGCCAACCGCTCGTCGACATCGCGGGTACGGGCAAGCGGGGCTCGATCGCCGGTGGCAGCCTCGAGGCGTCGAACGTCGATCTCTCGAACGAGCTCGTCACGCTGATCGCGTATCAGCGGGCATTCGAAGCGAACTCCAAGACCGTCACCACGGCAGATCAGATGTTGACGACCGTCAACGACCTCAAGCGCTAACTAGCGCCAAGCTTGGCGACAGTACGGGCCATGGCCTAGCGAAGTCGCCGAGTTAGAGCGGGCACAGCGGCTGCACTAGTAGAGCTCGTGAGTGATGGACTTCTAGACGCGGCAGAGCTCGAGGCGATTCAGAACGCCATCCGAGAAGTCGCTCCCAAGCGCAACTCACACGGGCTCGACCCCGATGTCGAGCCGACGCGCTTGGCCCTCCTCGCCGACGATCGCAGTGGCGATGCGGCGCGACCGTTGCTCCTCACGGTGATGAACCGCTGGGTGCGTCGCGCGACGAAGGCGCTCCGCAACCACCTCCCCGGTACGTGGCAGCTCGATGTCGTCGGTGCCGAGTCGATCGATGGTCTGTCGGTGAAAGAAGAGCTGCGTGGCGCCTGGGTCGCGGGTGGGACCTCCGGCGGCGCCGAGCTCGTGTTCGCGGTCCAGGGCTCGATCATCGACATCGCCGCGGCCAAGCGCTGCGGGGAAGCCGAGCCGACCTCCGACGGTTCGCGTCCGCCGTCCGCCATCTCGCTCCGGTTGTTCCAACCTGTCGGCCGGACCTTGTTCGAGAGCCTCGCGCCGTCGTGGCAAGAAATCTTCGACAACGAGCTCCAGCCGTCGGGTGACCTCGCGATCGTCCAGCGCTTGATCGACGCCCGCCTCGTCGTGCGCGTCACCCTCGCTTTCAGTGGCGCGGTCGGTGGCCGCGTCCAGATCTACGCGCGTCCCGAAGCGCTGCTGCCGAAGCCAGCGGCACTCGCCGCGATCAAGGCGAAGAGCCTGTCGGTTGCGAACGCCCTGATGAACGTCCCCGTCGAGGTCGTCGTCGAGCTCGGCACGCTCCGGATGTCGCTCGGCAAGATTCGCACGCTCGAGCAGGGCTCGATTCACACGCTTCCCAAGTTCGTCGATTCACGCGTGCCCGTGTACGTCGCGGGTGTGCTCAAGGCCTGGGCCAAGCCCGTCGTATGTCGCGGCGTGCTTGCCATCCAGATCATCTCCGTCGTGCACGGCCAAGGAACACAGTCATGAGTGATGACGAAACTTTCGATCCGCAGGCGCTCGAAACCCTGCTTCACGACGTTCCGCTCGATATCACGATCGAGCTCGGTCGTACACGCTTGAACATCAGCGAGCTCGCGTCTCGGCTGGGTCCAGGCTCGATCATCACCCTCGACAAAGCGACCGGCGCGCCGCTCGACGTTCGCGTCAACAGCCGCCTCGTCGCGCGCGCCGAAGCGATCGCGATCGGCGAGCGCACCGGCATCCGTATCATCGAGCTCGTCAACGGGAAGGAATCGTAAGATGCGCTTCGCGCTCGTCACCGTACTTGCCCTCGCGCCTGCGCTCGCCCACGCCGACCCGGCGATCAGCTTCGACGTCGAAGACCACGGCCAGAGCGTCGAAGTCATCGCGCACAACGTCCAAGCGAAGAACCTCAATTTTTCCTCGGTGCGCTCGCGGATCGAGATCCAGGTCAACGGCGCGTCCGTCGGCGCGATGCGCATGATGAGCGCTGACCCGACGGTGTTCCTCGTCGAGTTCGACGGCAGCGTGAACCGCGTGCTGAGCATCAAGACCCGCCTCGACCGCCCCGAAGTCAAGACGCTCGCCGGTCTCGCCAAGGCGACGCAGGTCGGGACCGACCTCCACATCGCTATCCCGCGCCACACCCTGGCCGAGGTCACGCCACCCGCGATCGTCGTCGCACCGAAACTCGAACCTAAACCAGAACCCAAGCCAGAACCCAAGCTCGAAGAGAAGCCTACTCTGACCAAGATCGAGGCGCCGGTCGCCAAGCTCGAACCGAAGATCGCGCCCAAGATCGAGCCCAAGATCGAGCCCAAGATCGAGCCCGCGAAGCCCGAATCGCATCCGATTCCGCCCGAAGCAAAAGATGGCTTCTCGACCTCGCCCGGTGTCTACGGCGTCGGCGCGCTCGTCACGCTCCTCGCGTGCGGCTACATGATGAAAAAGAAGAAGCAGGATGCCGCGGTCACCTCGACGATCGACGTCGTCGCGCAGCGCGCCCTCGGGAACAAGGCGAAGGTCATGTGGCTCTCGGCGGGTGGTCGCGAGATGCTCGTCTCGGTCACCCAGCAGAACGTGCAGATGCTCGGCTCGTGGCCGAAGACCGACCGCGAAGGCGCCGAGAAGGATCTGCCTCGGGCGACGCAGCTCGAGCGTGCCCTCACGAACATCACGAACGCTACCCCCACGAACCAGACCTTCCAGCAGCAACTGGCGGCCGAAGTCGAAGCACCCGCGCTGCAACCGCAGAGCAACGCGGTCGCCGGCATCTTGAAGCTGCGCGCTCGCGCCGGCACCGTTCAGCCGACGCTCCCGCCGATCCATCCTGACATCGCGACCGACGACGAAGATGCCGACCTCGAGTGGGCAAAAGAAATGCTCACCGCCACGGGCGGTCGCCGGTGAACCCGCTTGGCCAGCTCGGTATCGACCCGAGCCAACTGCATCAGCAATCGAGTACGACCGCTGGCCCGCTCGGGATGATCGTCCTACTTACCCTCGTCACGTTGCTCCCGGCGATCGTCCTGTCGTGTACCAGCTTCGTCCGGTTCATCGTCGTGCTTGGTTTCGTGCGCACGGGACTCGGCACGCCTTCGGCTCCGCCGAACCAAGTCCTCGTCGGTCTCGCGCTGTTCATGACGATCTTCGTCTCGGCGCCGGTCGCGATGGAGATGTACGACAAGGGTGGCAAGCAGTACTTCGCGGGCCAGCTCGACGAAAAGCAGGCGCTCGAAGCCGCGCTGCCGCCGCTCCGCAAGTTCCTCATGGCGCACACCGCCGATACCGATCTACAGCTGTTCCTCGAGGTCTCGAAGTCGGCGCGTCCCGCGACGATGGAAGAGATTCCGATGCGCGCGCTGATCCCGTCGTTCATCCTCTCGGAGCTCCGCATGGCCTTCAAGATCGGCCTCACGATCTTGCTGCCGTTTCTCGTCATCGACCTCGTCGCAGCGACGGTGCTGACCTCGCTCGGCATGGTCATGGTGCCGCCGAGCGTCGTCGCGCTACCCGCCAAGCTCCTCGTGTTCGTGATGATCGATGGCTGGCACCTCGTCGTCGAATCGCTCCTGCGAGGAGTCCGAGGATGACCGAGGACTCGCTGCTCGATCTGTGGCGCTCCGCGCTCACCATCGCCGCTGAGGTCGCCGCACCGTTCCTGATCATCGGCCTCGTGATCGGCCTCGTGATCGCGATCGTCCAGACCGCGACTCAGCTGCAAGAGTCCGCGCTGACGTTCGTCCCGAAGCTCGCCGTCGCGCTCGTCACGCTCGCGCTCGCCGGCCACTGGATGCTCGACAAGCTCGGCGGCTTCGCCATCACGGCGTTCACTTCGACGGCAACGTCGACGACGAACGCCGGCCCCACCGACCTCGGCACCCCCGACAACCCGCGCTAATGATCGTCACCCCCGCAGAGCTCGGCGCGTTCCTCGTCGCGCTGATGCGCGTCGGCGCCGTCGCGTTCACGGCGCCGGTGATCGGTGACAGCGGCGTCCCGGTCCGCGCGCGCCTCGTGTTCTGCGTCTCTGTCGCGATCGCGCTCGCGGCGAATCGCCCGGGTGTCGAGCTCGACGAGCTCCCTGCGGCAGCGCTGCTCGAGCTCGGCTCTGGGCTCGTCACCGGGCTCACCGCGCGCTTCGTGATGGCGCGCGTCGCGAACGCGGGCCAGCTCATGGGTATGAGCCTCGGCCTCGGGTTCGCGTCGGAGTACGACGTCCATGCGGGTGAGAACGCCGGCATCTTGCGCACGCTGTGCTCGACGCTCGGTAGCCTCGCCTTCATCTCGGCGCATGGCCTCGAGGCCATCGTGCGCAGTGTCACGGTGCCCGCCTCGTCCTTCAACATCCTCGCTGGCAGCAACGAGCTCGTGCGCCAGGCCTGCTCGTCGTTCGGCTACGGGTTGTCACTCGCTGCCCCGATCATGCTCGCCGCGCTGGTCGGCAATCTCGGGCTCGCGGTGATGAACCGTGCGGCCCCGGCGGTGAACGTGTTCTCGATCGCACTCTCGGCGGTCCTCCTCGTCGGTATGGCGTTGCTCGTCGCCAGCGCGGGTGGCTTCGTCGCAGGTGCCATGGATGTGGCGCACACGTCCGTGAATGTCCTACGATAGTGGCCGTCATTCCTGCCGTTTGGCAGCGCCAGCCCTGGCGACAGTGACGATCGGAAAGCGAGACATTTCGAGCACGTAGCGCGGGCACAGCGGTTGCTGAACTAGCACCCGAACCTGTGCCGACGTGAGTGAATCCGAGAAAACCCAGAAGCCAACTCCCAAGCGAGTTCGCGAGTTCCGCAAACGCGGTGACATCGCGCTCTCGAAGGATGTGGTCTCTGCTGCGACCTTTTCCGGCGGCGCCATCGCGCTGCTCGTCACGGGCGCTTCGGGTTGGGCTGCGATTCGCGGCCTCGCGCGCGACGTCGCGATGTCGGCCGATGGCCTGAACCACGACGGCCTGAACAGCGAGGCGTTTCACGCGTTCACGAGCGCCACGTTCCCGGTCGTCATCGGCGCCGGGCTCGGTGCGATCGTCGCCATCCTCGGCCAGCTCGGTTGGCCGCCCGCATTCAAGGGCATCAAGTTCGACCTCACCCGCATCAACCCGGGCGCGAACCTGATGAACACGTTCGGCCTCAGCGCGGTCGTGCGTCGCACCGGTGGCGCGATGGCGAAGATGATCGCCGTCGGCGTCGTTGTCGCGCTCGCCCTAGCGGGCACCGCGAAGGTTCATCCGACGACGCCGCTCGCGCTCGCCGGCATGGCCGCGGCATCGATCGTCCGCGTGCTCGAGGCTGTCATTGGCGTGCTGCTCGCGGTCGCCGGGCTCGATTACTACCTCGCGAAGCGGAAGATGACCACGTCGATGAAGATGTCGACCGACGAGCTCAAGCGCGAGCACAAGGAGCAAGAAGGCGACCCGCACATCAAGGGCAAGCGTCGCCAGAAGATGCGCGAGATGGCGAAGCGCCGGATGTCGGTCGCCGTCGCCAAAGCCGATGTCGTGATCGTCAACCCGACGCACTACGCAGTCGCCCTCAAGTACGACGACAAGAAGGACGCGGCTCCGGTCGTCGTCGCCAAAGGCATGGACGAGTCGGCCGAGAAGATCCGTGAAGTTGCGCGCAAGCACGGTATCCCGGTGATCAGCCGCCCGCCGCTCACGCGTGCCCTCCACAAGCTCGTCAAAGAGGGCAAGCCCGTTCCGGCAAACCTCTATCGCGCGGTCGCTGAGGTCCTCGCGTACGTCTACCGGATCAAGAACCGGAGCGCCACGTCGTGAAAAAGAGCAGTGGATTCGTGATGGCCGCGGCGCTCGTCGGCATCCTCGGGATCGCCCTCGCGCCGCTGCCCCCGCAGTTGTTCGATCTCTTGATCGGTCTGTCGCTGTGCATCAGCGCGTTGACGTTCCTCGTCGCGTTCTACGTCGAGAAGCCGACGGATTTCACATCGTTCCCATCGCTGCTCCTGTTCGTCACGCTGTTTCGCCTCGCACTCAACATCGCATCGACCCGCCTGATCTTGACAGGCACCGACGAGCACGCTGCCGGCTCGGTGATCGCCGCGTTCGGCCGCTTCGTCATCCGCGGCAACTTCGTCGTCGGTGCGGTCATCTTTCTCATCCTCGTGATCGTCAACTTCGTGGTCATCACGAAGGGCGCGGAGCGGATCTCGGAGGTCTCCGCACGGTTCACGTTGGACTCGATGCCGGGCAAGCAGATGGCGATCGACGCCGACCTCGGCGCCGGCCTCATCAACGAGCAGCAAGCGCGCGCCCGCCGCCTCGCCGTCCAGCGCGAAGCGGACTTCCACGGCGCCATGGACGGTGCCTCGAAGTTCGTTCGCGGTGACGCCATCGCCGGCATATTGGTCCTCATCGTCAACATCGTCGCCGGCATCATCATCGGCGTCGCACAGAAGGGCATGTCGTTCGGACACGCCGGCGCGACGTTCACGGTGCTCTCGATCGGTGATGGTCTCGTCGCGCAGGTCCCCGCGCTGCTCGTCTCGACGGGCTCGGCGCTGCTCGCGACTCGTGGTGACGACGCGCAGCTCGGCCAGGCGCTCTCCGGCCAGCTGTTCGCGCGCAAGCGTCCGCTGCAGGTCACCGGCGCGCTGCTTGGCATGATCGGTCTCTTGCCCGGCATGCCCCACCTCCTGTTCCTCGGCCTCGGCGGTGTCGCTGCCTACGCGGCGTCGCGTGCGAAGGACCTCTCGGCAAACGCGGAAGCCGGTGACCCCTCGCGTCCGCTCGCCGAGGCAGGCCAGAAGGCGCCGGCCAGCGACGAGAAGAGCCAGCGCGGTGAGATCGAAGCTGCGCTCCCTGTCGAGCTGCTCTCGCTCGAGGTCGGCCTCGACCTCCTGAACATGGTCGACGCGTCGCGCGGCGGCGAGCTCTTGAAGCGCATCGCGTCGCTGCGCAAGCAGCTCGCCGGCGAGCTCGGCATCATCGTCCCCGCGATCCATATCCGCGACGACCTCCGGATGCGTCCAGGCGCCTATCGCGTGTTGCTCTCGGGCGTCACGATCGCCGAAGCCGAGGTGTACGTCCACCGCGTCCTCGCGATCGATCCAACCGGTACCGCGACCAAGTCGCTCCCGGGCGAGCAGACCACCGAACCTACCTTTGGCCTGCCCGCGAAGTGGCTCGCCCCGACCGAGCGCGCACGCGCCGAAGCTGCGGGCTGCACGGTGGTCGATGCGGCTGCCGTCATCGCGACGCACCTCACCGAGCTCATCCGCCGCAACGCGCACGACCTCCTCGGTCGCCGCGAAGTTCAGGACCTGCTCGACGTGGTGTCGAAGTCCAACTCCAAGGTCGTCGAGGAGCTCATCCCGACGCTCCTGCCACTCGGCACGGTCATTCAGGTGCTCCGCAAGCTGCTCATGGAGGGCGTGTCGATTCGTGACCTCCGCACCATCCTCGAGGCACTCGCGGACCACGCGCCGCAGGTCAAGGTCGCCGACGACCTCGTCGAGTTGGTTCGCCAGCGCCTCGCTCGCAGGCTCACTCGCAACCAGCTGTCGCCGGATGGTGCGCTCCGCCCGCTCGTCCTGGACCCGCGCGTCGAGCAGATGCTGCGCGAAGGCGGCGTCAAGCACACCCGTTCGCTCACCAAGCTCACCGAGGACCTCGGCAACCGCGCTCGCGATCTCGCGATGCGCGACGAGCCGCCACTCCTCGTCGTCGCTCCGGATCTGCGTCGCACCGTCGCAGGCATCGCCCAACGTCATGCTCCGGGCCTCGTAGTCCTGAGCTATCGCGAAGTTGATCCGACCGTTCCGTTCGTCACCCGCGGAGTCATCTCCGCCCAAGAGGCGCAAACCTAATGAAGATCATGAAGTTCGAAGGTAGCAACATGCGCGAGGCCGTCGCGAAGGTGAAGGCCGAGCTCGGTGACCAAGCGGTCATCGTCTCGACCCGCCAGATTCGCCGCGGTCTCCTCGGAACGGCCTGCGAAATCTCGGCGGCCATCGACAACGACGACGAGGATTCGGGTCCGACCCGCGGCTTCGGCTCCGCGTACGCAGCGCAAAACTCGCAGAGCTCGCAGCTCAACAACCCGACGCCGTCATCTAACGAGAAGAGCCAGCTCCAGGCCGAGCTCGAGGTCGAACGTGTCGTCAGCCCGCTCCGCGGCGAGCTCAAGTCGCTGCGTGCGCTCGTTCGCGCCGCGACGGCAGACAGCCGCGGCACCGCCGAGCTCCGCAACGAAGTGGCGGCCCTGAGAAAGCTCATCGAGCAACTCGTGACGCCGCCGCCTGCCGCGCCCGTGCAGGTTCATGCCGTCGGGCGCGCGCAACTGACCGCGCCGAGCCACGCGCGTGCGATCATGCTGGTCGGCCCGACCGGGGTAGGCAAGACCACCACCATCGCGAAGCTCGCGGCCCGCGCCGCGCTGATCGATGGCAAGCGGGTCTCGCTGATCACGCTCGATAACTACCGCGTCGGTGGCGTCGACCAGATTCGCACGTTCGCCGAGCTCATCGGCGTGCCGCTGCGCGTGCTCGAGTCGCCGTCCGAATTGACGAACGCGATCAACGCCTCTGACGAAGCAGGGGATGATTTGACGCTGATCGACACCGCCGGCCGATCGCCGCGCGATGTAGGTGCGATCCAAGAGCTCGCGAACATCGTCGCGAACCTGCCCGAGATCGAGACACACCTCGTGTGCGCCGCGGCTAGCTCCGCGACTTGTATCGAAGAGTTAGCGAATCGCTACCGCGCGCTCAAGCCGTCGCGCCTGCTGTTCACGAAAGTCGACGAAGTCGACGAGGCGCCCGAGTTGTCGCGGGCTCCGGCACGGCTTTCGCTACCTATCACGTGGGTGACCACCGGGCAGTCTGTTCCTGAAGACCTCGAAGAGCCGACGACGGCTCGCGTTCAAGAGCTCGCAGCGTCCGGACTCGGCGGTCTCGGTCGCATCGCTTCGACCCGTACCCACGCCGCGTAAGCAGCCCTCATGTCTGATCAAGCAGCCACTCTCCGAGTTCTCCGCGGCGGCAAGCAGCAAGATGACGCTGTCGCGCAGACTCGTCGTCGCGCTTTCGCCGTCACCGGCGGTAAGGGCGGCATCGGAAAATCGACGCTCGCCGTCAATCTCGCCGTCGCTTACGCGCAGATGGGCGCCAAGACGCTGATGGTCGACACCGACCTCGGCATGGCGGACCTCAATTTGTTGCTAGGCGTGGCTCCCGAGAAAAGTTTGCTCGATGCGCTGGGTGGCGCGCCTCTTGAAGAGGTGTTGGTCAAGGCACATGGCATCGCGCTCCTCCCAGCACTCAACGGTTCGTTCCTGCTCTCGACGCTCGGCTCGACTGGTCTGCGTCGGATCATGGACCTCGTCACCTCGCTCGCGACGCAGTACCAGACGCTCGTGATCGATGTCGCTGCAGGCATCGGTCAAGTCCAGACGATGTTCGCCGGCGCTGCCGCAGATGCGGTCGTCGTCGTGAACCCCGAGCCACTCTCGATCGCCGATGCCTACGCCTGCCTCAAGGTGCTTCATGTCGAGCAGAAGGTGCAGCACGCGTATCTCGTTCCGAACCGCGTGCTGTCTCGTGCACACGCCGATGAAGTCACCGCGCGCTTGAGCGCGCTCGTCAATCGCTTCCTCGATCTCGAGCTCACCGTGTTACCGCCGATTCCTTCGGACCCCGCGGTCGCGGAGTCAGCGCAGGTCGGTGTTCCTCTGCTCGTCCACGCGCCCGATTCCCCGGCCGCACGAGCGATTCGTCAACTAGCTAAAGCACTCGGCTCGCTCGCGAGCCAACCAGCGACGTGGTGGCGCGCAAGCGCACAAGGAGAGTCTCGATGAAGGCCTATGCGCAACAGATGAAACCTGCGGTCCGTGAACGCGACAAACTGATCTCCGAGCATCTCGAGATCGCACGCCGCATCTCGCTTCGCATCGCGCGTAGCTGCCCCGATTGGATCTCGCGCGACGACATCGTGGCCGCAGGCATGGTGGGCCTGGCCGAGGCGGCCGAGCGCTACGACGAGACGCGCCAGGAGCCATTCCTGTCGTTCGCCGAGAAGCGGATCCGCGGCGCCGTGATCGACGAGCTTCGCCGCGGCGATGTGATGCCGCGGCGGATGCGCCGCATGGCACGCAAGATCGGCGATGCGATCCAGAACCTCGAGCTCCAGCACGGCGAAGCGACCGACGAGAAGGTCGCCGAAGCGCTCGGCGTCACCACCGAGGAGTACAAGACAAAGCTCGAGCAGATCGTCCACGTCTCGGTCGGCGCCCTCGAGCTCGATGACGATTCGCTGATGCCGATCGACGAGGAAGCGTCGCCGGAGATGCAGCTCGCTCATCGCCGCGGCAAGGCTCGCGTTCGCGAAGCGCTCGAGCTGCTCGAGAAGCGCGACCTGCTGATCCTGAACCTCTACTACACCGAGGAGCTGACCTACACCGAGATCGGTGACGTCATGGGCATCACGCGGTCGCGCGTGTGCCAGCTCCACGGTCGCGCCGTCGCACGCCTCCGCTCCATCATCATGGGCAAGGGCAATGGCGACATGGAAGACGTCGTTTGAGCTCCGGCATCTACATCGCCACCGCCGGTGCCGTCGCGCAATCGATAGCACTCGATGCGACCGCGAACAACATCGCGAATGCATCGACGTCGGGCTATCAAGGCGAGCGCGTCTCGTTCAGGGAGGCGCTCGGCACCGCGAAGTCTGCCGATTCCGCGCTGGTCTCCGCGCAGACCGCGCACACCGTCGACGGTTCGCAGGGTGCACTGATGCAGACCGACAATCCCCTCGATGTGGCCCTCGAAGGCGATGGCGTGTTCTCGGTGAAGACGCCACAAGGCATGCGCTACACGCGCGCCGGCAACTTCCAGCTCAACGCCGAGAAGCAACTCGTCACCCAGGACGGCTATCAGGTGATGGGCGAGGGCAATCAACCCGTCACGTTTCCGCCGGACGCACAGAATGTCACGATCTCCGGCGAAGGTGACGTCACGGCTGACGGCAACTCCGTCGGCAAGCTCGCGCTCGTCAGGTTCTCTTCCTCTCAGTTGAAGCGCGAGGGCGGATCGATGTTCTCCGCGACTGGCACGCCACAAGCAGGAGAGGCTCCCAAGGTGCGCAGCGGTGTCCTCGAGAGCTCGAACGTCAACATCGTCCGCGGTGTCGTCGATCTCGTGAAGACCACGCGCACCTACGAGTCGCTGATGAAAATGATCCAGGGGTACCACGATGTCGAGAGCCGAGCGGCTCGCGAGCTCGGTGGACCGAAGTAACGAAAGGCTGACCCATGTTTCGATCACTCGCAACCGCAGCTTCGGGCATGGAAGCCCAGCAACAGAAGCTCGACGTCACCGCGAACAACATCGCGAACGTCTCGACGAACGGGTTCAAGAAGGGTCGCGCCGAGTTCGCCGACCTGATCTATCAGCAGACGCGGGGCGCGGGCACCTCGACGGGCCAAGGCACCTCGGCGCCAGCCGCGACCGAGATCGGGCTCGGCGTCCGCCTCACCTCGACGGCGCGCGAGCACGCGCAAGGCGAGCTCCACAACACGGGCAACCAGCTCGACGTCGCGATCGCAGGCCACGGCTTTCTCCCGGTGACCGTGCCGAATGGCACGACGCAGTACACGCGCGATGGCGCGCTCCAGATGACCGCGGAAGGCAAGCTCGTCACGAGCGAGGGCTACGCGGTCGGTGGTGACATCACGATTCCAACCGATGCGCAGACCGTCACGATCTCGTCGACCGGTCAGGTCACCGCCACGATCGCGAGCGATTCACAGCCGGTCGAGCTCGGCCAGATCCAGCTCGCGACCTTCGCGAACCCCGGCGGTCTCGAAGGTCAGGGCGGCAACTTGTTTCGCGAGACCTCGGCCTCGGGCTCGGCGGTACTCGGCAACCCTGGTGAGGGTGGCGCCGGCAACATTCGCCAAGGCATGCTCGAGGTTTCGAACGTCAACGTCGTCGAAGAGATGGTCGATCTGATCTCCGGTCAACGCGCGTACGAAGTCAACTCCCGCGTCATCAAGGCTGCCGACGAAATGCTCGGTGAGACGGCGCAACTGCGATGAAAGCGCTGCTCGTCATCTTGTGCGCGACCGCAACAGCGTCCGCGACGCCGTCTTCGACGCGGTCTTCGATCGAAGTTGCGATCACCGAGCAGCTCACGCCGATGCTGCCGCCGAACCTCGGGATCGCCCGCGTGTTCGTGCCCCCATCGCTCGCGAATGCGAAGCTGTCAGGGCTCGTGGTCGAGCCGCCCGCGCAGCTGCGCGCAGGTCGGCCGAGCATCAAGATGACGTACAGGAAGAAGACGATCTATGTCCAGGTCGCGCTGTCCGCCTTGGTCGATGTCGCCGTGCTCAACCACGCCGTCGCGGCGGGCAGCATGATCTCCTCGGATGATTTCTCGATCGAACATCGCGCCGTCGAAGGTGCGAGTGCACCCGCCGCGCAAGTCGCCGGTGGCACGCTGACCCGGGACCTCGATGCCGGTGCTCCCGTCGGCGCGCATGACATCGCCCTGCCGCCACCTTCGCCGCGCGGCATGCGCGTCAGCGTCGATATCTCACACGGCGGCGTTCACATCAGGGGCACCGGCGTGCTCGAGCTCTCGGCACGGGTCGGCGACACCGCCACCGTGCGGCTCGCCTACAACCAGACCATCCTCAAAGGCACGATGACGGCTCCGGGCGTCGTCACCGTCAGAGATCAGCCATGAAGCTCGCTGCTCTTTTGTCCGGGGCACTGTTCGTTGCTGGCTGTTCGAGTCACATCGCGCCGTACCATCCGAAACACCGCACGTTCGAGCAAGCCAAGTACGGCTCGCGCTCGAACGCCGGTACCGGCAGCCTCTACGCCCAGGGCGACTCCGGGTTGCTCGAGGATGCGATCGCGGGTCGGATCGGCGACATCGTCGTCATCAAGATCGACGAGAAGGACCTCGCCTCCCATCAAGCGGACACCAAGCTCAACAAATCGGATGCCACGACCTACGGCATGCCGAACGCGCTCGGCTTCGTCGCCGCGCTCACCAAGAAGTATCCGGGCATCGATCCGAAGACGCTGTTCGCGTCGACCTCGGATCAAAAGTTTACTGGCAATGGCAGCGTCCAGCGCCAAGGCCAAGTCACGGCAACCCTGCCGGTGCGCGTCATCGACGTGCTGCCGAGCGGTGACCTCGTGATCGAAGGATCCAAGATCGTGATGGTCGGTGATGAAGAGCACCATATCTACATGAGCGGCGTCGTGCGCCGCATCGATATTGCCGAGGACGACACCGTGCCGTCTTCGCGCATCGCCGATGCCGAGGTCGAATACACCGGCCAGGGCGATATCAGCGACACGCAGCGTCGCGGCTGGCTCGCTCGCGTCATGAGCAAGCTCTGGCCGTTCTAACGAGATCACCATGCGCAATCTCCTCATCACATCGCTTGTCGTCCTCGCCAGCGCCACGGCGCATGCCGACCGGATCAAAGATCTGGCGTCGGTCGAAGGCGTTCGCGACAACCATCTGACGGGCTTCGGACTCGTCGTCGGGCTCGATGGTACCGGCGATGACACGCGCTCGCCGGTCGTGAAGGCCGCGTTGACCAAGATGCTCAAGCGGCTCGGCAACACGGTCAACCCGACCGACATGAAAATGAAGAACGTCGCGGCCGTGATGCTCACCGCCGAGCTCCCCGCATTCGGGCGTGCGGGTCAGCAGATCGACGTCACGATCTCTTCGATGGGCAATGCGAAGAGCCTGTCGGGTGGAACGCTGCTGATCGCGCCGCTCAAGGGCCCCGACGGCAAGACCTGGGGCCTCGCGCAAGGCGCGCTCACCGTCGGTGGGTTCACCGCCGATAGTGCGAGCGGCGGCTCGACAAAGAAGAACCACACGCTCGTGGGTGAAATTCCCGGCGGCGCCACGCTCGAGGCGGCTGCACCGACCGTGCTGCCGAGCAAGGAGCTCACGCTGATCCTCGGCACGGCCGATTTCACGACCGCCACTCGCGTGCAGGCCGCGATCGAAGCGGTGCTGCCCGGGATGGCTCGCGCGCGCGATGCAGGAGCGATCACCGTGACGATCAGTGGCGAGTGGAAGCCGAAGGTGCCCGAGCTGATAGCGAAGCTCGAGGCAATCGAAGTCGATCCCGATGTCAAAGCGAAGGTTGTTGTCGACGAAAAGACCGGCACGATCGTCGTTGGAGAAGCCGTCACGTTGCGTACCGCCGCGATCACGTTCGGCTCGCTGACGATCGAAGTCACCGAAGCTCCCATCGTCTCGCAGCCCGCGGCGTTCAGCGGCAAGGGTGCCAAGACTCAGGTCGTGCCGAACAGCACGATCAAGGTCGATGAAGAAGCCGGTCACCCGATGAAGGTCATGAAGAAGGCGACCACCGTCGGTGATGTCGCCGCCGCATTCGCCGCGCTCGGCGCCAAGCCCCGCGACCTCGTCTCGATTCTTCGCGCCCTCAAGGCCGCTGGTGCCTTGCGTGCGGAGCTGGAGACGATGTGACCCTCAAGCCGATCACACCCGGCCCGCTCGCAGCGCACACGCTCAAGGCGGACCCTGCGCAGACCGCCGCGAAGCAGCTCGAGTCGTTCTTCCTACGACAGCTGCTGTCCGAGGCGAAGACGCAGAGCGGTGGTGACGGCGGCTTTGCAGGCGATACGTTCAAGTCGATGTTCGATGAAGCGGTCGCCGACAAGATGTCGAGTGCCGGCGGTATCGGCCTCGCGGACATGTTCGCGAAGCAGCTCGGCGCCAAGCCCCAGGGCAGCGATGCGCCGGGCACCCAGATCGCGGCCCAGCTTCACCCCCCCGGAGCCATGTCCGCCTTCGAGATCCCGAAGGGCCCCGAGCTCGACGGCATGCCTCGCTTCACGATGCCGGTGGCTGGAACTCCGACCTCTGGTTACGGCTCCCGAATCGATCCGATCCAACATAAAGAGATCAAGCACCCTGGCTTCGACCTGGCGGCGAAGACGGGCACGCCGGTCTCGGCGGCGGCCGCAGGAACGGTGGTTTCTGCAGGACCGGCAGGCACCTACGGCAATCTCGTCACGGTCCGCCACAGCAATGGCATCGAAACTCGGTACGCCCACCTCTCGGCGACCACCGTGAAGGCAGGCGATAGGGTCGAACAGGGGCAGCAGATCGGCAATGTAGGCACGACAGGGTATTCGACCGGCCCCCATCTTCACTTTGAAGTTCGCAAGGATGGCCAAGCGATCGATCCTGCTCCGTTTCTACCTATCAACACTCAATCCCAGCGGCCGAAACTCTAATTAACAGAGGTCGTCCATGCGTATTGAATCCAAGGTCGGTGTCGCCGTTGTCGCAGATTCGCGCGCGAAGCCTGCGTCGACAACTCCTCCTGCCGCCAAAAAACCTGAGAACCCCGCTTCCGTGGTGAAGCTATCGGCTGCCGGTACCTCGGCAGCTCAGGCCCAAGATCCCGACGAGATCAGCCCCAAGAACCGCGCGCGTCTCGACGAGATTCGCGATGCCATCAAGCACGACACGTACCCCATCGATCTCGACAAGCTCGCGTCGAAGATCGTGGATGACGACATCGTGCGGGGCAGCCACACGTCGTGACGGATGGCGAGCTCGACGAGCTTCGCCTCCTGGGCGAAGAGCTGCGCGCGGTCTTCATGGCCGAACGTAACGCCATCGCGAAGCTCGACCACGAGGCTTTGACTCTGCTTTCGGATTCGAAACAGCGCATCGCTGTTCGGCTCGTGAAGCTCCAGCACACGATCACGCCCTCTGCGAACGCCGAAGCCAAGACGTTGTTCGAAGCGATCCGCATCGAAGCACAGGCGACCGCCCAGCTCGCCGCGACGGCCATGAAGGCCGTCAACACCATCCTCGGCATCCCCGAACCTACGGGCTACGACCGCCGCGCGAACCGCACGGGGACGTATGGACCCGCCTTTCGAAATTTGCGAGCGTTCTGATGTCTGACTTGATGAGCCTCCTGAGCCTGGGTGCTGCCGGAATCGCGGCGCAAAACAACGGCGTCGCGACCGCCGCGAACAATGCGGCGAATGCGAACACGGAGGGCTATTCGCGTCAGTCGCTACTACTCGATTCGGTCGTGTACGGTGGCGTGACGACTGGCTCGACCGCGCGCTATGCGAGCGAGCTGCTCGCCGGCCGGATCCGCGCCTCGGCGGGCTCGCTCGCCAACTCGGCCCAGACCCAGTCTGCCGTCTCCGATCTCGAGGATACGCTCACGTCGGGCACCTCTGTCGATACCCGCCTCGCGAGCCTGTTCTCCAAGATCTCGCAAGCAAGCGCGACGCCGACGGATTCGGCGACGCGCGATGCGGTCGTTCAAGCGACGCGCGACCTCGTCACCTCGATCAACAACCAGGCCTCGGGCATTGCCGATGCACGCCACACCGCGGATCTCCGGATCGCGGATAACGCACCGCAAGCCTCGCAGCTCGCGCAGCAGCTCGCCGATGCGAACAAGCTCGTCGCCAAGACTCAGGATCCCGCGGCCTCCGACCATCGCGATCAGATCGCGAAGCAGCTCTCGCAGCTCGTGGGCGGCGCGGCGCGGATCGATCCCGATGGCAACATGCGGTTCGTCCTCGACGGTGGCGCCGTGCTCGTCGATGGCCCGCACGCGTCGCAGCTGAAGACCGCGACCGATCCGACGACCGGCTACAACCAGCTGCAAGTCGTCAACGGCAACAACGTTCGCGATGTCACGAACCAGATCGGCGGCAAGATCGGCGCGGACGTCACGTTCCGCGATACGACCGCGAAGGCCGCGGCCGACAAGCTCGACCAGCTCGCGTACGACACCGCGACCGCATTCAACACCACGCACAGTGGCAACGCCGCGCTCGATGGCTCGATCGGCAATCTGATGTTTGTCGCGCCGACCGCTGTTGCGGGCGCTGCCGCGACGCTCAAGATCGATCCCACGCTCGATTCCAACTCCGACAAGGTCGCGCTCGCCGCCGCCGGTGCGGTCGCTGGTAACAACCAGGGCGGCCTCGCCCTGTTCGCGCTCGCGACCGCGAAGAATGCATCGGGCGGGACCGAGACGCTGACCGATGCGGCGCTGTCTGTCGTCAGCGATCTCGGTGTCGCCGGCGCGGGTGCCAAGTCTGACAGCGCGCGCGATCAGGTCGTCGCCGATCATCTCGATACGCTCCGTGATTCGATCTCGGGCGTCGATACGCAGGAAGAGCTCACGAACCTGGCGAAGTTCCAGAATGCATCGACGGCGATGACCAAGTTCGTCACTTCGATCAATGACCTCCTGACGAACCTCATCCGAGCCCTGTGAGCACACATGCGCATCACCGATCACCACATCGTCGAAATGGCCGCGGCGTCGGCCGTTCGCAATGAGTCCCGCGTAGGCGAGCTCGCGCAGGAAGTCTCCTCGGGTTTGCGCGTGTCCAAGCCGTCCGATGATCCATCGGCGTGGCTCTCGGCACAGCGCGCGCGCGTGCGTGCGGCACTCAATGACGGTACGACCGAAGCAATCCAGATCGGTCACGCTCGCCTGGTCGCGAGTGATGGTGCGCTGTCGACGCTGTCCGGTCTCGTGTCGCAAGCGCGCGAGCTCGCCGTCCAGGGCGCGAACGGCACCCAGACGGCCGAGAGCCGGTCCGCGATCGGGGCCGAAATGCAATCGATCTTTCAGGCTGCGGTCTCGACGGCGAACACCGTGGATGCCAGCGGCGAGTACTTGCTCGCCGGCACGACTTCGCTCGCCAAGCCATTCGATTCGACGACGGGGGTCTACACCGGCGATGCCACGACACGTGGCGTGAACATGGACACCGTCTCGACGCAGGTCGCGACCGTTGCCGGTTCCTCACTGACGACGGCCGCCGCGAACGGCGTCGATATTCTGCCGCTGCTCAAGCAGCTCGGCGATGCGATGAACGCGAACGACCAACCGACGGTTCAGACGCTGGTCGGCAGCATGGAACAGGCAGTCAAGCAGCTTGCGCAGCTGCGAGGACAAACGGGTGGCCACATGGCCGTGCTCGAGTCTGCGAAGACCGCGCACGACGAGCTGTCGGTGCGCATCGCGACGTCGATCTCCAACAGTGTCGAGATCGATACCGTCGCAGCAGCGAGCGAGCTAGCCAAGGCAAGTCAGGCGCTCACCGTGTCGCATACCGTGACGTCACACGTCCTCACGCTGCTCGATCCCTCGAAGTAACGCTCCACCCGCGCGGGGCCTTTACACGGGCCGAAGCGGGACGATTCACTAGTTGGGACCGACGAGCTCGGTCCTAACAAAAGAAAGCACAAAGGAACACAGCCATGATCTCCGTCCTTACCAACGTCGCATCGCTCAACGCTCAACGCAACCTCGCCGCGACGCAGTCGTCGCTCGCAGGCTCGATCGGACGATTGTCGTCCGGTATGCGTATCAACAGCGCTGCAGATGATGCCGCTGGCCTCGGTATCAGCGAGAGCCTCAAAGCCGACATCAAGTCGATGGCTCAAGCGCAACGCAACTCCAACGACGGCATCTCGATGTCGCAGGTTGCAGAAGGTGGAATGAACCAGATGCAGGGCATCGTCTCGCGTATGCGCGAGCTGTCCGTGCAGTCCTCTAACCAAACTCTCGGCACGAACGAGCGCGGCTACATCCAGACCGAGTTCACGCAACTCAGCCAGGAAATCAACCGGATCTCGAACGTGACCGACTTCGGCGGCCAGAAGCTGCTCGACGGCTCGGCCTCTGCTGGCCTGACCCTTCAGGTCGGCATCAACAACACGGTTGATGATCGCTTGACCTTCAAGATCACCAAGCTGTCGACCAGCACGCTCGGCAAGGCCTCGGCTGCTGCTCAGAGCATGGCGTCGACCAGTCTATCTACCGCCACGAACGCTCAGAAGGCGATCACGGTGTTCGATACGGCGATCAAACAGCTCTCGAGCGCGCGTGCGACGGTCGGTGCAACTCAGAACCGTCTCAACGTGACCATCAGCAACCTCTCCGTCTCGCAGGAGAACCTGTCGGCCGCGCAGTCACGGATCTCGGACGTCGACGTGGCGTCGGAGACTGCAAACCTCACGAAGTCGCAGATCCTGAGCCAAGCCGGCCTCGCCGTGTTGGCACAAGCGAACAAGATGCCGCAGTCGGCACTGTCGCTCCTCCAGGGCTAACCGCTCGCTGAGCTAGAAAAGTCGAGCATCCTATGACTGCTGTAACGTTCGGCGGGTTGGCCTCCGGCCTCGATACCGCTTCGCTCGTCACCAAATTGGTGGCGGCGGAGAAGGCAAGCGAAACCCGTTACACCGCTCAGCAGACCGTGATCTCGGCACAAAAGAACATCGTCGACGCGCTGACGTCCTCGGTGTCATCGCTCGGCTCGCTTGCAAGTGACTTGGCGTTGCCCTCAACGCTCCAGATGCGCGCCGCGAGCTCGAGCGATTCCCATGTTTCCGTTGCGGTCTCCGGTACGGCGGCCGTGACAACTCACGACATTCGCGTGAACTCCCTCGCGATCGCGCAGGTCGCCTCGTCGAACACCTACGCGAGTGATACCGCGGGCATTGCCGGCTCCGGTACGCTGGCAATCACGAGCGGTACGACAACCGGCTCGATCAGTTACGACGCGACCGACACGTTGTCCTCGATCGCGACGAAGATCAACAATGCGAACGCAGGTGTCACCGCGTCCGTCCTGTTCGATGGCTCGACGTATCGCTTGATGCTCGCCTCGAAGTCGCCCGGCACTGCAAATGCCGCAACATTCACCGAGACTGGAACTAGCCTCGGCTTGTCCGACGCCGCGAACGTCAAGGTCCCCGCGAAGAACGCGAGCCTCACGATCGATGGCGTGACCATCATCCGCAGCACGAACATCATCACGGATGCTCTCGCGGGCACCACGATCACGGCAGTCTCACCACACGGCGCCAGCGACGGCGACTCGCAGGTCAGTGTCACGAACGATGTCTCGAGTCTGACCACGAAACTGCAAGCGTTCGTGAGCTCGTTCAACTCGGTCGCGGGCGCGGTCGCCGGTCAGCTCACGTACAACCAGAGTGCGAAACACCAGAGTGTCCTGTTCGGCGATTCGACCCTGCGTGGCCTTCAAAACTCGCTCAGCTCCTTCACGAGCCAGACCTTCGGCTCGATGACCATGACGGACCTCGGCTTGTCGATGGACAAGGACGGCCTCCTTTCGCTTGATCGCGACAAGCTCGCGACCGCACTGACTACCAACCCCGATGCGATGACGAAGCTCTTCGTCACCGGTGGGCTCGCGACTTCGGTCCACAACCTCACGAATTTGTATTCCGAAGCCGGCGATGGAGTCCTGGTCACCAAGAGTGCCGGGCTCACCGACCGCACCAAGTTGCTTCAGGATTCCGTCGACGAGATCGAGACCAACGCCGCGGCGCTGCAGACCCGGCTCCAGGCGCAGTTCAACGCGCTCGAGACCGCGATGTCGAATCTCCAGAGTCAAAGCTCCTACATCACGCAGATGTTCTCTTCTTCGTCCTCCGCCTGAGGTTTCAAATGAGTCGTGGTGCAGCCGCCTACAAACGCGTCGATCTCGAATCGGCGCCGAAGTATCAGATCGTCGATCGCTTGTACGAGCGGTTCGCGCGCGATGTCGAAGAGGCTCGCGTAGGAATCCTCGCCAAGGACATCCTCCAGAAAGCCAAGGCGCTCGATCACGCCCTGTTGATCACGGTCGAGCTCAAGGCCGCGCTCGATTTCGAAGCATCCCCCGACCTGTGCGCGAACCTCCAGGCGCTCTACGACTTCGTGGTCGATCGGCTCAGCGAGGCCAACTCGAAGCTCCAGACCAAGCCGCTCGATCAAGCCGCAAAGATCATGGCCGAGCTCGCCGACGCCTTCCGTCAGGCGCCAAAATGATCACGTGGTTCGAGCGCCTACTTGAGGCCACTTCGCCACCGCCCGAAACCGACGACATCACCATGCTGCTCGCAGCGTGGGCTTCCGTCGTTTCGGCACGGCAAGCTCTCCTCGATGAAGCCGATCGTCCACAGACGGTCATGCCCGAGGATCGAGCGATCACGACCGAAATCTTGGCGCGTGAACAGCTCTGGCGTACGGCGCTGCTGTCCGCGCGGCATCGTGTGGGCGCGCAGCGGATCCACATGCGCCAGGCGCACCGTTATCAACGGTCGCTGGACGCGGCCGACTCGTAAACCATGAAGCGTGCGATCGCTCTAGTACTTCTCGGCTTCGCCGGGACCGCGTACGCGGATGCTTGGATGAGTGCCGAACTGCCTACAGCGGTCGCGGTTTCGGACGTGCAACAGGAGACCTTTCGCGCCGGGGCCATGCCCGCGGTCGGTGGCTACCTCCAGCTGAACAGCTTCTTCTCGCTCGGCGCACGCCTGCGCGCCGGCGTGCTTCGCGACGGCGGTCATGCCGCGATGCTGGTCGGCGACAACCGCATGGACCCTTCGACAGGCGGGCTCGCCACGGCAGGGCTCGCCGCCCGCGTCACGTATCGTGGTGCGTACGTCGAGCTCGTCGCGGGCGGTGGCATCACCGGTAGTGACATGGTGCCGGCGTTCGAGATGGGCGCTGGCTACATCTTCGATTTCCAGCACCTCGCGGTCGGTCCGTCGGTGCGTTATGTCCGTCTCGAAGCCACGGCGAGCGATGCGCTCGGTAGCGCGGACCTCATCCTCGTCGGTGTCGATTTTCAGTTCGGCCACGAGCACCGCCACCACGGAGTGCCGCACTTCGTGCGCACCGAAGCGCCTGCTCCGGTGATCCCGACCGCGATGGAGGCCAAGCCGATCATGCCGTTCGACAACGACCGCGTCGTCGACCAGGCCGCGTCGTGCGCCGACCTACTCGAGTTCCTCGATGCCGATAGTGGCTGCGGTCCCGGAGCGGCTGTCGAGGTCGTCGGCGATCGGATCATCCTCGACGATCGCGTGCTGTTCGACACCGACCATGCTCATGTCCATGCGGCGGGCCGCGAGATGATCAAGGCGATCGTCAAGGCAGCCGCGAAGCACCCAGAGTGGCTCTCGATCACGATCGAAGGTCACGCCGACGTCCGCGGTAATGACGCGTGGAACCAGGAGCTCAGCGAGCTTCGCGCCGACCGCACCCGCGATTCGATGGTCCGCGCCGGCTTCCCGGCCGAGCGGGTCCACACCGTCGGCTACGGCCGCACCCGCCCGCGCGATCAGGGCACCACCCCCGAAGCACATCATCGTAACCGCCGCGTCGAGTTCGTCATCGATCGCGCGCCGCACCCGATCGAGGAACCATGAACCGCTTTGCCGCTATCGTCGCTGGTGTCGTCGCCGCTGTCGTCGCCTCGCTCGCCGGGGGCTGCAGCTCGCTCGTCGGTGATCCGTGCCAGAGCGGCTATCAACTGGTCGAGGGTGCGTGCCAAGCCGGCCGCATCAACTCGGAGCCCGATGGCGGTGTCCACCAGGATACCGGGGTCACGATCGTCAACCCTATGGATGGTGGCACGCTGCTCACGATCGATGCTCCGGATGCTCCGGATGCTCCGGATGCAGCGGTGCCTCCTGATGCGCCTGCAGATGCGATGACCTGCGCGATGCCGACCACGAAGTGTGGCGAGACATGCGTGCTACTCGACAGCGATCCGCTCAACTGTGGCTACTGCGGCCACGTGTGCCAGAGCGGCATCTGTTCGGCGAGCTCGTGTGTCGGCGAGATCGCCGGCAACATCGTCGTGATCGGTCATGACTATCAGGCGGCGGATCCAGCGATGGATCGGCTCGTCGCGAACGGCGTCAGTCTCAATGCGAATCCGCTCACCGATGTCGCGGTACGCGTCGGTTACTGGCGCGGCACGGCCACGCAAGAAGGCGGCAAGGCGGCGGTCACGCGCGGCCTCGCGCAGAGCGGGCGGAGCGCGTCCGCCTCGATGCTCGCGGCGGTCGATGCGACGTCCCTCGCGCTACTCGACGCGATCGTGATCGAGCCACAGGTTGGTGATGGGGCGGCCGCAGAGGCTGCCGGTGCACAGGCTGCCGGTGCGCTCGCCACGTTCCTCGGTGCCGGTCATACGATCGTCGTACTCGAGACCACGAGTGGTGTGTCCTATCGCTATCTCCATGGTGCGGGCCTCGCGGATCTCGCGGCGCCGGTCGACGCTTCGTTGACGCCGGTCACCGTGACCGCGCCCGCCGATGCGGTCGCCCAAGGTGTGGTCTCACCGTATCTCGCGCAACCGAGCTCGGTCGGCTACCCGGGTGCGGCGCACGTGGTCGTGTCCGATGGCGCCGGTGACGGCGTTGTCATTCACGCGTCCTACTGACGCTGCCGTGGGATGATCGTCATTCTCGACGACGTCCTACATGTCGCCCCGTTCTAACTGGGCAGAATCAGCCGCTCCGAACCTGGCGCGATGCTCGCAATAGCCGTGGTTCGTGATTCCCTACGGCCGTCAAACCATCGACGAAGCGGATATCGCCGCGGTCGTCGAGGTCCTGCGCTCGCCGTTCTTGACGGCCGGACCCGTCGTCGCGAAGTTCGAACAGGCGCTCGCTGCCAAGGTCGGTGCTCGCCACGCGAGTGTGTGTGCGAACGGTACCGCGGCGCTTCATCTCGTGTACGCCGCCCTCGGCATCACGGCTGGCGACGAGATCATCACGACCCCGATCACGTTCTCGGCCACGGCCGCTGCGGCGTACTACGTCGGTGCGACGGTCCGGTTCGCGGACGTCGATGCAGCTGGCAATCTCGATCCCGCGAGCGTCGAAGCGTTGATCACCCCGCGAACGCGGGCGATCGTCCCGGTCCATCTCGGTGGGTTGCCGGTCGACCTCGAAGCCTTCCACGCGATCGCGCGACGCCATGGCGTCGCGCTGATCGAAGATGCGTGTCACGCACTCGGCGCGACGTATCACGGCACCCCAGTCGGCTCGCGCAGCGATGCGACGGTGTTCAGCTTTCATCCGGTCAAGCACATCACGACGGGTGAAGGTGGCGCGATCGTCACACCGAGCGCGAAGCTCAAGCGCCAGATCGACAAGCTTCGCGGGCACGGGATCGAGCGCGACGCGGCGCAGATGCAGTCCGCACCCGATGGCATCTGGGCCTACGAGGTCCAGGAGCTCGGCTGGAACTATCGGCTCTCCGATCTCTCCTGCGCACTCGGCCTCTCGCAGCTCGAGAAGCTCGATGGCTTCGTCGCCCGCCGGCGCGCGATCGCAGCGCTCTACCGCACCGAGCTCGCGCGCGTGTTTTCGAACGGTGGCGTCACGCCGCCGCCGGGCTTCGCCGAGCGCGAAAGCTCGTATCACCTGTTCGCCGTCGCGATCGATTTCCCGCGCTTTCAAACGACTCGCACGCTCGTCGCCGAGCGCCTCGCCGCGGCTGGGATCGGCACGCAGGTCCACTACATCCCGCTGCTCCATCATCCGCTGCACGCGCAGCACTGCCCTGCCGAGCTCGGCCGCGCACGTCCCGGCGCCGACCAGTACTACGCACGAACGCTCAGCATCCCGATGTTTCCCGCGATGACCGACGCCGATGTCGGCGAAGTCGTCGCCCAGCTCGCACGCGCACTCGGAGAACAGCCATGACCAAATCGATCCTCGATAATGCCACCACCACCGTCCTCGATGGCAAGTCCGTCCTCGTCACCGGTGGGACCGGATCGTTCGGCCGCGCGTTCGTCGAGAAGGCGCTGACCTCGAAGGCAAAGAAGATCATCATCTTCTCGCGTGACGAGCAGAAGCACTACAATCTCGAGCGCCACTTCGGCGGCGACAAGCGCGTGCGCTTCTTCGTCGGCGATATTCGTGACCGCGATCGTCTGCAGACCGCGCTGCGCGACGTCGACATCGTCGTCCACGCCGCCGCGATGAAGCACGTCCCGATCTGCGAGTACAACCCGATCGAGGCAGTCCAGACCAACGTCAACGGCGCGCGCAACCTGATCGAAGCCGCCATGGCAAACGGGGTCGAGCGCGTGATCGCGCTCTCGACGGACAAGGCGGTCTCGCCGGCCAACCTCTACGGCGCGACGAAGCTCTGCATGGAGAAGCTCCTTACCGCCGCGAATGCTTACTCCGGCGACCGCGCGACGCGGTTCTCGCTCGTGCGCTACGGTAACGTGATGGGCTCGGCCGGCAGCGTCATTCCGCTGTTCCGCAACCAGATGAAGCACGGCAACCTCACGATCACGGATGCGCGCATGACGCGGTTCTGGATCGAGATGCCCGAGGCGGTCGCTCTCGTGTTACGCGGCCTCGAGCTGATGCAGGGCGGCGAGATCTTCATCCCGAAGCTGCCGACCTCCGATATCGAGACGCTCGCCGAGGCCGTCGCCCCGGGCGTCGCTCGCACCGTCGTGGGCATTCGTCCCGGCGAGAAGCTTCATGAAACCCTGATCTCCGTCGAAGAGGCGCGGCGCACGTCAGATATGGACGACTTGCTCGTGGTCTGGCCGGAATTCTCCTTCCACTCGGCGACCCTGCAGAACGTTCGTCCCGGTACGCCGGTCCCCGAGAACTTCAATTACTCGAGCGATATCGCCGAACCTCGTATGGGCCTCGAGGAGACGCGTGAGAAAGTGTCCCGTGTCGCATGAGCCCACGCCGAGTCCTATTCCGTGCGGATGCTTCCCACGGTGGTGGATTCGGTCATGTCGCCCGGATCTGCGCGATCATCGAAGAGCTCCAGGATCGCGACGACGAAGCCATCGCGATGTTCGGTGGTGATGCTCCCGCCCTCGCCGGCTGGTGCCAGTATCACAACCTCAACGCGCTGATCGGCGATTGGAGCTTCACGCAGATCGTCCAGGTCGTGGAGTCCCAGGGCGTTCAGACCGTCGTGCTCGATGGTCCGGCATTGGTCACCGACCTCGCGCCCAAGCTGGCAGAGCGGAAAATTCGCACGGTCGTGATCGATGACAAGGGCACCCTGACCTGGCCGGTCGCGGCGGTCATCAACCACAACATCCACGCCGACAGCCTCAAGAACACGTACCCGAACGCGAAGAAGCGGTTGATGGGCCGGCGCTACATGATGCTGCGCAAGGAGATCCGTCGCTACACGCGCGGCTCGTGCCGGCCGATGAACATGTCGCGCCTGCGCGTGATCATCACGTTCGGTGGTAGCGATCCGCCCGATGCCACGTCGCGCACCCTGCGCCTGCTCCCAGACGACCGTCCACTCGAGCTCGTCGTGATCGCCGGCCCTGGTTATATCCACGATGACGCCCTGCTCGTGGCGATCAAGCACGCCATCGACGCTGGCCACACCGTCGATCTGCGTCGGTCACCCGACGATCCAGGCTCGTTGTTTGTCAGCGCCGATGCCGCGATCTGTTCCGCGGGCGGTACGCTCGGCGAGCTCGCGTATCTCGGTTGCCCTGCCCTCGCCTACGCGATCGCGCCCGATCAGATCGTGCCCGCGCGTCACCAAGTCCGGATCGGACTGATCTTTGGAGGCCGTACGTGGGCGGAGACTCCCGATGAGATGCTGCGCGCCGATTTCGAAGCGTTCTTCCTGGACGATCGCGGCCGAGCCACCCAACGCCAGCGCGCGCTCGCAACTGCCGATAGTGATGGCGCCAAGCGCATCGTCGAAGAAGCGCTGTGATAGTGATGATCAGTGGCCGACATCGCTGACGTTGTAGCTACTCTCGTGTCGGGCGTCATCGTGCTCGATCCCGAGGGCACGATCGTCTCCGCAAATCCCGCCGCGGCCGCGCTCGGCTTCACCATCGGCGCGCACTTCACGCTCGGCGCCGACCAGTTGATCGGCAACCGTATCATCGCGAGTCTGGCGTCGAGTATGGCCTCGGTTGGTTCGACGGTCGTCGCGCTCCACGACGTCACCGATCGTACGATCGCCGCGCACCGCGCCGAGCTCGCCGAGTACCGCACCGAGCACAGCAGCACCGCGGCCTCGATCGCTCACCAGATCAACAATCCGCTCGGCATCATCAACATCCACGCCGAGCTGATCAGAGACGACGTCATCTCGCTCCGTGCCCGCCATCGCGAAGACGCGAAGCTCTACAACAACATCTCCGAGTCGCTCGAGGAGCTCGAAGCCGCGATCGCCGCGATCAGCCAGATCACCGCGAACATGCGTGCGTTCGCGCAACCCATGCCGAGCGCGACGCACCAGCTTCGTCGCGCGATCGACTGGGCCGTACACGTCGCCGCGCCTGACCTACGAGACCGCGCGTTCGCGGTGACCGAATTCAACTTCGACGCGGCCGTCGCGATGACCGAGCCCGACCTCGGCCGCATGCTCGTCCACCTCCTACGCAACGCCGGGCACTCGATCCCGCTCGGCGATGCGCCGAACCATCAAGTCACGGTCACGACGCGCGCCGCCGCTGATCCGGACCGTGCGATCGTCGAGATCCGCGATACCGGCGCCGGCATCTCTGCGTCGCGGTTAGCGACGATCTTCGAGCCCGCGCTGACTCAACGCGACGGAGGAGTTCATGTCGGTCTCGGCCTCTCCGAGTGCCGCGCGATCGCGCGCAGCGTCGGTGGCGACATCACGATCGAATCGGTCGCGGGTTCCGGCACCGTGGTGACGATCGAACTTCCGCTCCGCTAGTTTCGTCGGCACGGGTGCTCGCGTGGTTCGCACGCGGGCCTCACCTCGACGTATCCTTTATTGCTCTGACCAACTCGAGCCGTCCCGCGAGAGGCCCGCGAGCGGCCGCGACCCGACTCCTTCATGTGTCCGACAACCGAGCAGGCGCTCGCGACGGTCATCTCGCGCCGCTCGAAGAGCGGCCGAAGGCCCTGGGCGATCAGGTGCCGGTCGCTTCGAAGTCGCGCTGGATCCAGAGCGGCATCGTACGCTCGTGCTGCACGCGTGCCTGGCCGCGGAGCTGATCGAGATCCATCGCAAGGCAGGTCGTAGCGAGGGCACGAAACGATGCATGCGCCGGCTCGCCGCGGTCGGCGATCGTGCCGACGCCGGCTTTGAGCCCACCGCCGAGCGTCGCCGCGCGGCGCACCGCGGCCATGACCGGGGAGTGGACGTGGAGCTGCTCGTGGATCATCGTCGCGATCCGGTGGAATACGCCGAGCTCCTTGTCACCGGTGAGCTGGTTGCCCACGAGTCCGACGCCGAAGCGCGCGAGCTGATCTTCGATCTGGGTGGTGAGATGCTCGTCCATCGGGCGTAGCACTGCGAGGAGCTGGGAGATGGTGCGCGACTTGGATTCTTGGCCGAGCGCGGAATCGATCATCGCTTCACCAAGATCGTCGGCCGCGAGCTTGCGCACGACGCGATGAACGCACGCTTTCATCAGGGCGTAAGCATTGTGGAGGGATGGGAGCTGTGGCGTGACGACAAACAGCTTGATGTCTGCGACCGCGACGAGATCGACGACGTTGAAGGATGTGCCAGCGCCGACATCGAGGATCACCACATCGGTATCGAGCTTCGCGATGCCCTTGATCAGGCGCGCCTTGTCTACGGCGCTGAGATTCGCCGCACCGGGCCGCGACGTGCCAGGGATCAACGAGACGGTCGGCAGGGCGACGACGACGCGCGCTTCTTCGAGCGACGAGATCCGATTGTCGAAGAAGTCGGCGAGGCTACACGCCGGGCGGATCACGCCGAGCATCGTGTGAAGGTTCGCGGCACCGAGGTCGGCGTCGACGAGGACCACGCGGTGCCCCGCGCGGCCCATCGCGAGCGCGAGGTTTGCAGCGATCGTCGACTTGCCGACGCCGCCCTTGCCACCGGCGACCGCGACGATGCGAGGGACCGGCTTTTTACGCTGCTTCATGTTCTCGCTCGATCGCGTCGAGGTTCGTGGAGGCACCCGCGAGGAGCGGCTCGAGCACGTCGAGCACCCCGATCAACTTGTCGAACAAGTTCGCGGAGGCCGCGAGGTACTTGTCGCTCGATGCACTGTGCAAGGCGATCGAGTACGCAGATTCGATCTCGTGCTGTGCGAGGAGCGAGACGAACGGGAAGGGCTGCAGCGCGGACATCAGCGACCTCTCGGTCTTCTGGAGCTTCATCTCTTCACGGCCGCCGGTCCGTGCGAGGCGGCGCGCACGCACCGCGTGGTAGCGGATGCTCTTGAGCCCGCGACGGAACGTACGGAGGTGAGCGGCGAGCTGGCTCGAGCGCATGAAGCCGGCGCTGGCGACCGCTTCGTCGAGGAGCTCGGCGGTCGGCACGCGCTCGTCGAAGGTCGCGAGGAGCTCGGTGAGCGGGCGGTGATCCATGCCCAGGATGAACGCGCCGCCCTCGGTGCAGTTGTACACGCTGAGCCCGGTCTCCTTGTTGACCAGGCGCATCATGTCAACGAACCAGCGATGGAACATCGAGAACATGAAGCTCGAGGGCACTTCGCCACCGTGCCAGCCCGGCAGCATGATCGATCGCTCGTGCGGCGCGGACGGACCACCAGCGGCCTTCATCCTGGTGAAGCCCTTGCTCCAGCCCTTGACCTTGAGGTGACCGTCGTCGTCGGTGCTCGCGTGAACGTCACCATCGACCGAGGTCTTGACGTAGTACTCGCCGCCCGGGAACGAGAGATCGAGACCGACGAACACGATCGGGTCGCACCCCCAGCGGAGTGCGAGCGAGAAGGCGGACGTGGCCACCGAGCCACCACCCGGGGCGCGGGCTTCTTCGCCAACACCTTCGAAGATCCAGTCGTCGATCGCGGAGTTCGCGGACAGCGTGAGAAAGCGTGCAGCGGGCAACTCGAACAAGGCGGGATGACACGTCACGGCGTTGACCAGCGTCATCTTGGAGACATCGCAGCCGGCGAAGTGATAGCGGACGTCTTGCGGATCGACCGTGATGACGACATCGGGCGTCAGGCCCGCGGCGACCACCGGCTTGAGCGAGTGCGAGAAGCACGCGAGCACGGCCTTGCCATCGAGCGCGCGCAACTGATCGATGTTCTTCGCGAGCGACGGGCCCGGCGCGACGATGATCATCGGGCGATTCGCGAACTTGCCGTCGAGCGACGCGATCGAGGGCCACTTCGCGACGAACGGCAGGTTCGCCGCCGCCTGATCGAGCCAGGTGCGCGAGAACGTCTGGACCGTGTTGCGGTGGATCCGCATATCGGAGAGCGCCGCGCGCACGAGCTCGGTGATCGTGTCGACCTCCTGGAGGTCGATGCCGAGCGAGACCTTGACGAGGAACCGCGTGGGGGCGTTCGGGATCATGGTCCGGATCGCGGTCACGATCTCCGGATGGCTCATCGTCGCGATCGAGCCTTCGGGGGCGCCGCCCTCGTGGATGACGATCCGCCGCTGACCGAGGTCGCGCAGCAATTCGGCCACCGGTTCGAGGCCCGAGCCAACGAGGATCACCGCATCGAGCTCGGTGTCCCAGACCTCCGGGAGCATGTAGTCGGCGAGCACCGCCACGCCGATTGGCGAACGGAGCAGCGTCGCATCGGGCGGCACGCTCCGCGCGCGCCAGGACGCCATCATGGCTTCGGCCGTGCGCGCGTTGACGAGGGCCTGCGTCACGTCCTCGAGGGCCGCGACCACCGCCGGGTTCGCTTCGAGCCGGACCGGTGCTTCGACCCGCGCGAGCGCGGAGCGGACGCGGCGGAGCTCGAACATCGTCGCGACGCCGCCGAGGATGTCGTTGGCTTCGATCGCGCGGGCGAGCGCGCCGCCGAGCTCGCCGAGATCCGCGAGGAGAACACGCCAGGTATCGAGGAGCTCAAGCGACATGGCTATCCTGCCAGTTCTTCTGCGCGATGTGGCTATTGAGTTTCACGAGCTCGGGTCGCGCGCGCACGGCTTCGACAACCTCTCGGTATGGTCGAAGCGTGCGCCCGAGATCGAGGCTCTCGTAGAGAGCACGAACGAGCGCGAGGTCTTCTTCGGTATCGACGGTCCAGCGCAGATCGCTGTCGTCGACTTCGCTGGTGATGTGCGAGAGCGCGAACTCGCCCGGCTTCTCCATCACGTAGGCCGTGACGTGCTCGCGCGCCGCCTGCGAGGTCGCCTGGCGATAGATCTTCTCGAGCGTCTCGAGATAGAACACTTCGGTATCGAGCCCGCGGGGATACGTGCGGACGTGGACGTTCGAGGCGTAGTCGACCGGCGCCGAGCGCAAGCCACTGACGACGCGGTCGACGGTCTCGGGATCGAGGAGCGGACAATCCGAGGTCACGCGCACGACCGCGCCGGCCGAGAATCGCCGCGCGGCGCCGATGTAGCGCTCGAGCACGTCGGCCTCCGAGCCGCGCCAGACCAGCGCACCGAGGCGCGTGGCTTCCTGCACGATCGGATCGTCGGTCTCTTTCGTGGTCGTCGCGATCACGATGTCGTCGATCGTCCGCGCGGCACGCAGCCGCTCTACCACGCGTGCGAGCATCGTATCGCCGGCGAGATCCTGGAGGACCTTCCCCGGTAACCGGCTCGAGCCGAGGCGTGCTTGAACGATCGCGACGATCCTCATGACTCAGGCCTGCTTTTCGAAGAGGTGAGCGGTGCAGTCGTCATAGCCCTCGAGCGGCGAGAGCTCGAGACGACGCAGCAACTTCAAGGAGGGATAGGCCGCTTGCCAGATCCCGCCGTGATCGCGTTTCCACAGCGAGTCCGCGTTGCCGCGGTACTTGATCTCTTGCTCGGCCGGCGCGTCGTACTCGATCGCGACGATGTAGCGACGCGAAACGCGATAGATCTCGGCCATCGCCTTCGCGATGTCAGCCGGCGCGATGTGGATCAACACCCCGCTCGTGAACGCGAGGTCGGCGAAGCCATCCTTGAACGGCAGATCGAACGCTGTCGCGCACATCACGTTGTATTCCGGGTTGCGAGCGCGCGCGCGCTCGACAGCGTACGGCTGCGGCTCGACCGCGTAGAGCTCTTGCACGCCGAGCTCGCGAAGGTAGGTCAGGTTCCAACCGACGTTGCAGCCGACCTCGATCGCGCGTGTGGGCACGATGCCCCCGAGCAGGCGTTGCCACGACAGCACGCGCTCCGGCTTCGCGACATCATTGCGATCGGTATACGAGCGACCGAATTCCGAGCGCCAGAGCGCGAGTTGCGACGAATTCTGCATCAGGGTCTCCATTGGTATGTGACGACGCGATCTGCATGTTGGCTGGCGTTTTGGTCGACGACGAAGCCACACGCCTCGAACGCGGCACGGCTCGGTTGATTATCTTCGCGGACCTGCGCGGTCACCGGTTGCGCCCAGGTTGCACACGCGGCCGCGATCGCTTGCTTGCCGATGCCTCTGCCACGCGCGGACACAGCCAGCGCGATCGAGATCCGTCCGCCATCGATGCGTACCGAGCCGCACGCGAATCCTGCGACCTCGATGATCCAGAACGCGCCCGCATCGAGGCGCGTGGCGAACCACGTCGCATGATGATCGAGCTCGACGACGGTCGGGGTGTTGGAGACCGCACGAACGTCGGGAGCGAAGTTCCACTCCCAGACGCGCTCGCAATCTTCGAGCGTTGCGGCGCGGAGCGCGATCACGCGATCAGCTCCCACGCGAGCGGCGTCCCGCGCACGATCTTGGTCTTGGCGCGGCCCGTGAGCACTCGCGGGAGCTCGCGTGGCGCGAGCCCGTGGCCGGGGCGAATCGAGCGCACGTTCGTGCGCGTGAACCGTTCACCTGCTGCGATATCGGTCGCCGCGTAGAGCGAGCGGCGAAACTTGCGCGAGCCCGCCTCGGCGGCTGGCCGGCTCGACGATCCATCGCCGAGCGCGGTCCAGGCAGCCTTGCAGCCACTCGCGACTTGTTCGAACTCGTGCGGCTCGAGGGAGAAGCCCGCATCGGGTCCGCCGTCGGCGCGTGAGAGGGTGAGATGTTTCTCGACCATCATCGCGCCGCGAGCGACGGCCGCGATCGGCACGATCGAACCCGGTGAGTGATCCGAGATGCCCACTTCGTCGGCCCACTGATGGAGCGCATCGAGGCGGCGCAGATTGATCTGATCGATCGGGGTCGGATAGCCCGACACGCAGTGCAGGAGCACGATGCCATCGGCGCCGTTGCTGCGCGCGACCTCGCACGCCTCGGCAATCTCGGCGTCCGAGGCCATACCGGTCGACATGATGATCGGCTTCCGGGTCTTCGCGGCCGCGGCGATCAGCTCGAGATCGACGAGCTCGAAAGACGCGATCTTGAACGTCGGCGCACCGAGCCGGTCTAGACGCTCGACCGATTCTTCATCGAACGGGGTCGAAAATACGACGAGGCCGCGTTGCGCGCCGTGCGCGAACAGCTCGGCGTGCCACTCCCACGGAGTCTGCGCCTCGCCATAGAGGTCCCACAGGTTACGGCCCTGCCAGGGGCCATCGTTGATCGCGAAGTCACCTTCGCGCAGCTCGAGCGTCATCGCGCTCGGCGTGAATGTCTGTAGCTTGATCGCATCGCAGCCGGCACCGGCTGCAGCGTCGATGATCCGGTGCGCGCGCTCGAGGCTACCGAGATGGTTCGCCGAGAGCTCCGCGACGATGAAGGGCGCATGGCCCTTGCCGATGGCCCGTGCCCCTGCGGGTGTCTTGATGATCATTGGACCATGAACTCCTCGAAGAACATCCGGCGAATCTTGTGCTCGCCAACGACGGCCTCCATCTTTTTCATCAGCGCGTCGCGGATCGTGTCCTTCGCGGTCGCGCCAAGCGTGTCTTTGACATGCAGGCCGGAGAGGTAGCCGAGCACTTCATCGCGAAGCACTTGCTTGCTCTTTTCGACCGCCTCACCATCATGCGGACCGACGAGCTCGAGCTGGACCTTCATCTTGAGGTACCGCGCAGGGCCGGGCTCGTCGAGATTGACGACGAACGGCTCGAGCGGAATGACCGGGCCGGTGATCTCTTTGCCCGATTTCTCTTCGTGGTGATCGGGCGCTGGCGCGGCCGAGGCCGGTGACGCCGTCATGATCTTGAATACGCCGAAGCCGCTCGCGCCGAGGTTCAACACCAGGAGCGCCATCACGATCGGAGAAGTGCCACCCTGCTTCTTGGGTTTGGCATCAGCAGCATGCTCGTCTGCTCGTGCTTCTTCGGGCGGTGCGTCACTCATACGGTTCTCTCAGAGCAACCGTCGTGCCGCTCCATCCCACCGTGATCACTCGACGCGGTTCCCGCACACGCCGTCAAAACTGTCAGCATCACGTCGCCAGACCCAAGAACTGCACCGCCTCCGCGTTGCACACATCGGGGATGACGTAGACACCTTCGTCATCCCGGGACACATTCGTCATGCCCGGTTGGTCTTGTTCGAGGTCGCGATAGAAGGCTTCGCGGCGGACCACCGCTTCGTGATCAGCGGCAACCAAGGCGAGCTCGCGGTGCCGTGACACCGCATCATCGACGACCGAGCGCATCTTGCTCGCGTCGAACGGCTTCTGGACGTAGCGGAAGATCTCCCCGCGATTGATCGCGTCGACCGCGGTCTCGAGTGCCTGCATGCCGGTCATCAGGATGCGGACCGCGGCAGGCTGCTGCCGGCGCGCATTCGAGAGCAGCTCGGCGCCATTCATTCGCGGCATCTCGTAGTCCGAGACCACGACGGCGATGTCGCGCGTGGAGATCCAATCGAGCGCCTCGTACGCGTCGGTGGTCGCCATCACGTGGACGTCGAGCTGCTTGAGCACCTTCACGGCCGCTGCGAGCACGCCGGCGTTGTCGTCGACGATGATCACGATCGGCTGGGTCACCTGTTCATCTTCACGAGGCACGACGGTTCTCCTGGGTAACGAGCCACGCCACGCGATCGAGCTCGGCGGCAAACGCGGCCATGCTCGGAAAGCGGTGCGCCGGCGATTTCGCGAGGCACCGCGAGAGGAGCTTGTCGAGCTCCATTGGCACCGGGCCATACGGGCTGATCAGCTCGGGCACCGGCTCGGAGATGTGCTGCTTGCACAGCGTGCGCAGGTCCGGCGCGTGAAACGGCGTGATGCCCGCGATCATCTCGAAGATCACGATGCCGAGCGCATACTGGTCGCACGCCTCGGTCGCGGCACGGCCGAGCAGGCGCTCTGGTGCGACATAACGCGGCGTGCCCATCACGTGCGTTGCGATGTCATCGACGACCTGGGTCGCGAGCAGCTCGGCGAGGCCGAAATCGACGAGCTTGACGTCGTCGTCGCAGACCAAGATGTTCGAAGGCGTGACGTCCGCGTGGATGACACCTGCATCGTGCGCGGCGCACAGCGCATCGCAGAGCCTCTTCGCGATGTAAAGAGCGCGCGGCGGTGAGATCGGACCCTTCGCATCGATCCGGTCGCCGAGGCTCTCGCCCGCGAGCAGCTCCATCACGAAGTACGGGCGACCGTCGGCGAGGTAGCCGAAGTCGAACACGTCGATGATGTTGGGATGATGGATCCGCGACGCGGCGCGCGCTTCACGCACGAACCGGTCGATGCTGCGTGGATCGCGCAGCAGTACTTCGGAGTGCAGGACCTTGAGTGCGTACGGGCGACCAAGCGTGATGTGATCCGCGCGGTACACGCGACCCATCCCGCCGGAGCCGAGCCGCTCGACGACGCGATAGTGATCGACGATGTCGCCGACCTTGAGGGTTCGATAGCGCTCCTGCTGCTGGCCGCGCGTGTCGCGCTGGAACATCAGCTCGGCGCGGGGCTGGGTGCCCGGGCGCACCAACACGACGAGCTCGTACGTGTGGGCACCGCAGCGGACCTTGGCCGCGCCCGTGGTCGGCTTCGCGGAGGTCAGGTCGACCTCCGCGATCATCGCGAGACGCTGGATCAGCGCGAAGGCGACCGCTTCATCGATCGTCGTGGTCGAGATGACCTTCGCGCGACGCTCGACGGAGACCATGTAACAGCCCTCCGCTAAAGGAACGGGATCGATCCAGACGCGATCTGCATCCGCGCTCACGGCGGCATGAAGAATCGCGTCAGCCAGGTCCACGATATTGACCACTGAAGCCGCCATCACAAGGGGTAGTCGACCATCCGCAGGTCTCATCTAGTGTCGGCAAGGTTGACGCCCCTGCTCGGTCAAAGCCGCGTGCCAAGTTCGTCAGGCATGCGAATTCAGGACAAGTCTCTGCGGCACGCCGCTCGCAACAACGCACCGCGTGGCGAACCCAGCTGTGCCTCTCCAGATCGACGGCGTCGTCCAACAACCCGTCGACTCGCGCGCCACGATGTCGGGCGTGCACTCGCTCGCCCCCACGGGTGCTCGTATCCTCATCGTCGACGACAATCCGCGCGTGCGTCGCTCGACCGCGGCCGCACTCTCGCGGATCGGCTTCCACGTGATGACGGCAGAGGATGGCGCTCCCGCGATCAGCCTCGCCGAGACGACCGCACCCGACCTCGCACTCGTCGATTTCGAGATGCCCACACCCGGTATCGTCGTGGTCAAGCGACTCAAGGAGCTCTACGGCAACGCGGTGTGGGTGGCGGTACTCTCCGGGGAAGACTCGGACGAGATGCGCAGCGCCTGCTTCGATGCGGGTGCCGATGATGTCATCGCGAAGCCCGCGCTGATTCCCGAGCTCCACCGCCGGATGGTGGCTGCCGCCCGGACCCAGCGCGCCTTCGTAGATTCTCGGATCGCACGCGAGCGTACCGACCGCTTGCTCGCGTACGGCGCCGAAGCCGCTGCGATGCTCGCACACGATCTCAACAACGGCCTCGCAGTTGCGCTCTGCAACATGGACTATCTGGAGTCGACCGCGGTCGAGGCCCTCGATACGGATCAGTCGCAGGCGCTGACCTCGACGCGTAACGCACTCCGCCGCATGTCGGGCCTGGTCGCGAACTTCGTCGATATCGCTCGGTTCGAAGACGCCGCGGTCAAGCCGCACTGCACGCTCAATCAGGTCAAGGGCCTGCTCGAGAGCGTGATCGAAGTTCACGCGGTCGGGTGCAAGGTTGCCGTGACGATCGAATGTGAGCCCGAGCTTACCGGCTGGTTCGACGTCGCGCTGATCGAGCGCGTCCTCCACAACCTCGTCGGCAATGCGGTCCGCTATTGCCAGTCCGATGGCCAGATCCGAGTGTCTGCAGATCGCGGCGACCCGGCCGACCCACAGAGCGTCGACATCGGCGTGTTCAACAATGGTCCCGAAATTCCGCCTGAAGTTCAGGGCAATTTATTTGGCAAGTACTCGAAGGGTTCGAACGGTAAACGTGGATTCGGTTTGTACTTTTGCCGCTTGGCCTGCGAGGCGCACAACGGACGGATCGTGTATCGTGGGTCTAGCGATGGGCCGACGTTTTTCGTTAGGTTGCCCGGCCGAGGGTAGCTTCGCCCGGTGAGCAACCGGTGAGCAAAGTGGATCCGCTCAGGATCCTGATCATCGACGATGATCAGGCGATGATCGCTGCTATCACGAGCGCTATCACGAGGAAGCTCGAAGGCGAACACGTGGAGATCGAGACCGCGCCCGATGGCGTGACGATCCTCTACAAGCTCGAACAGCGCCAGGCACCGTGGGATGTCGTGCTGCTCGATGTCGATCTGCCCGGCATCTCGGGCCCTCGCCTGCTCGACCAATTTCGCGAGAACGGCGCGACCGCATCGGTGATCATGCTGTCCGCGGATGCGAGTGCCACCACGGCCGCTTCTTGCATGCGCGCCGGGGCTTTTCATTACCTGACCAAGCCGTTCAAGCCGACCGAGCTCGTCGATAGCGTGGTCTCGGCCGCGCGCCATTCGCGCCTCCGCCGCTCGCTCGTCCTGCCGCGGACGATCACCGAAACCAATACCAAGATCGTCGGCAGCTCGGTGCCGATGCGCCAGCTCCGCGCCGCGATCGAGCGCGTCGCCGAGCAAGGCGTTTCGATCCTGATCCAGGGCGGGAGCGGCACCGGCAAGGAGCTCGTCGCGCAGGCGGTCCACGATCGCAGCCCGCGCAAGCACAAGCCGTTCGTCGCGGTGAACTGCGGCGCGATCCCGGAGAGCCTCATCGATAGCGAGCTGTTCGGGCACGCGAAGGGCTCGTTCACCGGTGCCCTCACCGACCGCGCCGGCTTCTTCGTCGAAGCTGAGGGCGGCACGATCTTCCTCGACGAGATCGGTGACATGCCGCTCGCGGTCCAGGCGCGCCTGCTGCGCGTGCTCCAGGAGCAAGAGGTTCGTCCGGTCGGCTCGTCGAGCACGAAGAAGGTCGACGTTCGCGTGATCGCCGCGTCGCACGTCGATCTCAACCACGCAGCCGAGCAGGGCAAGTTCAGAAAAGACCTGTACTACCGCCTCAACGTCGTGGTGCTGACGATTCCGCCGTTGCGCGAGCGGCTCGAGGATCTTCCGGACCTCGCCGCGCGCTTCATGCAAGCCCACGCAGGAGGCGCTCCGATCACGATCAATTCGTCGGCGCTCGATGCGATGACGAACTACACGTGGCCGGGCAACGTGCGCGAGTTGCAGAATTGCCTGATCAGCGCGATCGCGATGCGCACCGGCGATATCATCGGAGTCGAATCACTCCCGCCCCACATCCGCAAGATCCGCGGCTCGATGCCAATTCCACTCCCGGAGCTCGAGGGTGACGAGCAGCTCTCGCTCGTCGAAGCGAAGCGCCGCGTCAGCCAGGCGTTCGAGCGCGATTACCTCCAGCAGATCATGCAGCGCGCGCAGGGCTCGGTCGCAGAGGCCGCGCGCATGGCGGGTATCGATCGCACGAACTTTCGCCGGCTGCTCCAGCGCCACAACATCGATCCGCTCAGCTTCAAGTAGCGCGTCGCTCGGACTCGGGCGGTGCCGGCCGCCCATGGTGACGACGCAGGGTGCCGAGCCAACTACGCCGCGTACTTGCGGAGCTTCTCGACGAGCGTGGTGCGGTTGAGGCCGAGGAGCGCGGCGGCTTCCGTGCGGTTGCCGTTCGCCTTCGAGAGTGCGCGGTCGATCAGCTTGCGCTCGACCGCTTCGAGCGCGCTACGAAGGTCGAGGGTCGAATCGTCGAGGATGGGCGCTCCAATCTTCGGAATCGGGCCCGAGCCCTCGGCCGTCACGACGAACGCGACGGGCTGGGCTGAACGAGCCGTGCGCGCCGCCGAGTTCGGGAGCGAGAGGTCGCCTTCGCAGATCTGCGTGCCGCGGGCCAGGAGCGCCGCGCGCTCGATCTTGTGGGCGAGCTCGCGAACATTACCCGGCCAGCTGTAGCTGCGAATCGCCGCGCGCGCCGACGGCTCGAGAGTCATCAGATCGCGGCCCGTGCGCTCGCACATGCGAACGAGCGTGAGGTCGACGATGATGTCGAAGTCGTCACCACGATCACGCAGCGCAGGGAGGTGGAGAGGAACGACCGACAGGCGGAAGTAAAGGTCCGCGCGGAACTTACCTTCGGCCACCATTTGCTCGAGGTTGCGGTGCGTCGCTGCAACGATGCGGACGTCGATAGCGGTGTCGCTGTCGGCGCCGACCGGACACACGACGCGCTCTTCGAGAACGCGGAGGAGCTTGGCTTGCGCCGAGAGCGGCAGGTCACCGATCTCGTCGAGGAACAACGTGCCGCCCTGCGCCGAGAGAAAGCGACCCGCGCGAGCGGTCATCGCGCCGGTGAAGGCACCCTTCACGTGGCCGAACAGCTCGGCTTCGATGAGCGTCTCGGGGAGCGCAGCGCAGTTGACCGGGATGAACGGCTTCGCGCGGCGGTTCGACGCGCGATGAGCGGCGCGGGCGAACAGCTCTTTACCCGAGCCGGTCTCGCCGGTGATCAGGATCGAGCAGTCGGTGTTCGCGACGCGTCGGATGGTGTCGAGCGCTTCGACAATCTCCACCGACTCGCCGACGATTTCCGAAGCAAACTGCCGGCGCCAACTTTTGAGCTCGCTCATCGTGATGGTTTCGTAGTGCTACTAGCGGGCCAACGATTCGATCGACGGATCACAGGGAGACGTACATCCACTCATGCTGCTGATCACAAAGGCTTGGCGGATTCACCGTTAGCCGGTGCTTAACCCAGCGACATACCCTCACGGGGTACGCGATCACCCTGCCATTAACAATTAGTAGGCGATCACACAGAAAAGCCGGCGTTGGGAGATGTAGGAGCTTTGATTTCGCTCACTTAGATATCCCACCTGCATGCTGACGCTGCGCTTCGTCGTTGGTCATCAGGATGCGAATCGGCTGCTTCACCGCGCCCGCGGCAACGTGATGGAGTAGCCGCGCGCGACGAGCAGCGCGCCGTTCAGGAAGATGTCTTGAGCATCGCCATCGCCCGCTCGCCGTTCGCGGCGGCCAGGATGTCGAACTCGCGGCGCAGGTTGAGCTGGATGCCCGCGAGCACGTTCGGTTCGTCGTCGACACAGAGGATCTTCGAGTTGGGCGCCATTTACGGCTCCGGCCTCGCGAGCTCGAGCCAGCGTTCGAGATCGCCGGCAAAGCCGCTCTCGCGAAGGAATTCGAGATCGACGGGTGTGGGCTGGTCGTCCCCCGACAACGCATCCGCGACATGGACAGCAGCGACCACCTCGGCGAGCTCACCGGTGCAACCGCGCGGTTCGTGATGAGCCGCGACCGCATCGACGATGATCTGCGGCAGGCCCCACATCTGGAGCAGGCACGCACCGACGCGCGCGTGATCGGCACCGAAATAACGGCGCTCGGCGAGCCAGACGAATTCACCGCTCGCGAGGCAGTCCTTGGTCATCGCGGCGTAATCGCGCGGACGCCCGAGCGCGAGCACGATTCGCCCGACATCGTGGAGGAGCGCGGTGACGAACGCGAGATCCGCGAGCGCGGGATTGCGCACATAGCGACGCGCCAGCCCCGCGGCGCGCAAGGCGACATCCTGCATGCGCTCGAGCGAGAACGGGAGTGGCGGGCCCGAAGGCGGCGCGTAGATCGAGGTCGAGAGCGCGATCGCGCGAAGCAACTCGAGCCCGAGATAGTGGATCGCGCGCGGCAGCGACGTGGTCTCTGCTTCGCCGAACGCGGCCGAGTTCGCGATCTGCATCACCTTCGCGGCGAACGCCGTATCGGTCGAGATCGCCCGGCTGACCTCGTCGAGGCTGGTCCGCGGATCGTCGGCCAGCTTGGTGAGCATGGTGTAGAGCCGCGGTGGCGACGGCAGCTTGTCGACGCCTCCGATCAGGGCACGGAGCGCGGGGTCGTCCGTGAACGTGGAGACCTTGAGACAGCGGTCGATCGCGGTGCGCAGCGTCTTGGGATCACACGGCTTCGCGAGGAACACGTGCATCGCGGGCAGCACGCGCAGCATCGCTTCGCGCTCGGCATGGCCCGAGAGCACGATCCGGCAGGTCGAGGGCCAGCGCTGTCGCACCATCTGGAGCAATTGTGCGCCGTCGATCTTCGGCATCCGCATGTCGGTGACGACGACGTGGAACTGCGAGGTCTCGAGCTGCTCGATCGCTTGCTCGCCACCGAGGGCGAATACCATCTCCCAGTCCTTGCGCTGGCGATGCAACAGCGACCGTAGACCCGACAAGATCGACGGCTCGTCATCGACGAACAAGATCCGCATCTTCTCTGGCGCGACTTCGATCATGCTGCCTCTTGCACGTGCTGCTGGAACGGGATGGTCACGAAAAACGCCGTGCCCTTACCCCTCGCGCTCTCGAACGTCAGCTTACCGGTGCCCGAATTGGTGCCGGCGATCTCGACAAAATCGTCGACGATCCAGGTCAGCTGCAACGCCATGCGTCGGTGTTTGCCGGCTAGGAGCATCACGTCCTCGGCCGCAGTCTGCAAGAACCGGACACTATCGTTGACGAACTGGATCGGTCTGTTGATCTCGTGCGCGAATCCCGTGGCAAGTCGGCCCACGGACTCGAGCTTTTGCGCCTGCCAGAGCTCGGGTTCGAGGTTCGTCTGCTTCGTGACGTCGATCGCGACACCGTGCGGAAGTGGACCGTCTGACGCCCTCTGGTCTGACGCCCTCTGATCGATCACGCGCATAGCGCTACCGATCTCGTCGGTGCGGTTCACGAGGCCTCGAACTCGCAACCGAATACAGGCATGTCCAACGAGCCCTGGGTCTGGGCGTGGATGATCGTCGTGCCGTACGGTGCTGCGCGAATCTCGCTCTCGCGCGGCCACACCGCGAGTGCCGGCGAGGGATCGAACGGCGTGTCGTAGCGGACGATCTCGACCACACCAGCAGCCACCAGCAAGCTCCAAAGTGGCAGCGCTGCTGACATCCAGATCCGACGAGGGCTCATGCGAGGCTAGATCGGCCACCACCCCCAATCGGTTGATACGTTGTTGCTGTCTACTAACGGTTGGCAAACGGCGCGTGCAACAGTTGGCTGGTGATCCCGTTGATCGTGCTCGGTTGTGGCTACGTGGGCTCTCGCATCGCGCGCGCCGCGCTCGCCGAAGGTCGATCCGTGCGCGTGTGTGGGCGATCGACAGGAAAGCTCGCACCCCTCGGCGCCCTCGGTGCCGAGATCAAATATCTCGACGCGAACGTGCCCAAGCAGCTGCCGGTCGCAGTGGCTTCGATGGCCGGGTGTACCCTGCTCTATTCGATCCCGCCGGTCTCGAACCTGCCGCCCGGGATGGCGCTTCGTGCAGCCCTGCAAGCGGCATACGGGGCGGGCGCCGGTTGTTTCATCTACTTCAGCTCGTGCGGGCTTTATGGCGCAGGGCCGGACGACGACGTGTGGATCGATGAAGAGACACCGGTGGCGCACGACGATCCGAGCATGAAGAACGTGGTCTCTGACGAGCAGGAGATCCAGAGCTGCAACTTCGATCGGCTGCGCCTCGTCACGCTGCGCCTCGCCCCGGTCTACGGGCCCGGCCGCGGCGTGCGCAATCGCCTGACCAAAGGTGATTACAAATTACTCGACGATGGCTCGCACGCGATCTCGCGCATTCATGTCGACGATGTCGTGAACGTGGTCAAGGCGTGTGAGGACCGCGCGGTCACGAAGTCGACGTACCTCGTCGGGGATGACGAGCCGACTACCCAGCGCGATTATGCGACCTGGTTGTGCGAGCGGATGGCTATTCCGCTGCCTCCCTCGCGGTCGCTGTACGAACCCGGCGCGCCGCGGGTCGCACATCGCAACCGCCGCATCCGCAACACCAAGCTCAAGACCGAGCTCGGGCTGGCCCTGCGCTATCCGACGTTCCGCGAGGGCGAAGCCGCGATCGAGGCCGAGCTTGCCCCTGTGGCGTGAGCGCACGGTCTCGTTCTGTAGGTTCTCGGGCGCCAATTGTTAACTACTGTCGAGCGGTTAACTCCGATAGGCGAGACGGGTACGATCGGGGCGACCGTCCTCGGAGAATCTCATGAAGAAAACTACGCTGCTCGCCATGCTGCTCGGCCTCGTCATCTCGACGTCGGCATTTGCAGATCCGGAACGTCGTCGCGAAGATCGTCGCGATGATCGCAAGGAAGAACGTCACGGGGAACAGCGCAAAGAAGAGCGCCACGAAGAGCGCCACCAAGAGCGCCACGAAGAGCGGCGTGACAAGCGGCGTGACGAGCCGCGTGACGGAGAGCGTCACGATTGGTCGCATAACGCACCCCCCGCGGCCCGCTTCGAGCGCCACGAGAATCGCCGTGGCCAGGTCTGGATTGGCGGCAACTACGAGTGGCGCGGCGGCGCCTACGTGTGGAATTCAGGTCGTTACGAAGCCGAGCGCTCCGGGTATCGCTTGCGCGAGCCGCGCTGGGAGACGCGCGATGGCGTCTATGTCCGCACCGAAGGTGGCTGGGATGCAATGGGGCCGACCGCACCACCGCCCGTGCTTCGTGAAGAGCGGTTCGAACCGCGCCGCAGCTTCTTCTGGCAACGCGGTCGCTGGGATTGGTCGGGCGGCCAGTGGGTCTGGGTCGGCGGCCACTACGAGAGGGAGCGCGCGGGTCACCAGTGGCGTGAAGCTCGCTGGGAAAACCGCAACGGCGTCTACATCAACATCGACGGTAGCTGGGAGTAGTTAGCCGCCGACGCTGGTCGCGCGGTTCTGCGCGTCGATCGTCGCGGTCGTGGCGCGATCGAGCCGCTCCGTGACCTCGGCTTGCGTCGGAACATCGGTCGAAGGCACGGGCCACAGCCGCAGCGTGCCATCGGCCGAGGCCGTCACGAGATGGCTCGCATCGCGCCACAGCACGCGATTGACGGCCGCACCGTGGCCGCGCATCACGCGATGCCGTCCGGTGGCGAGCTGCCAGACCCGGACCGTGCGATCGTGGCTCGCCGATGCGAGCAACTTGCCGTCGGGCGAGAACGCGACATCGAGCACGAGATCGGTGTGACCGCGCAGTACTTGCAAGAGCCCGCCGTTCGCATCCCAAACTCGCACGGTGCGGTCGTTCATCGCACCAGCAATCCGCGAGCCATCGGGCGAAACCGCGATCGAGACAATCGCCTTGTCATCGGTGTCGAGGCTCGTGAGCTTGTCGCCGTCGAGGATCGCGAAGCCGCGATCGCAGCGCTGCACGAGTAATCGATCTTTCACGCGATCGAAGCTCGCATGCGCCGTGCAATACGCGGGTCCGGTGCCGAGCGTCTTCGCGCGACCATCCGGCCAGATCATCATCGCGGCTTCACCGACCTGCGCCGCGATCCGATCGTCAGCAGCAACCGCGAAGCCACGCACCGGCGCGTTGCCATCGACGAGCAGCGTGCCCTTGCCGGTCGCGACATCCCACTTGCGCAGCGTGCCATCGACCGAGGCCGAGTACACGGTCTTACTGTCGCGGCTCCACTCGACGTGCGTGATCATCGCGCGATGCCCGGCGAGCAGGATCGCGCTTGTCAGCGGCGCGCGGCTGCGCAGCTCGAGTGTCCAGTTCGCACCGAGCGTGACGAGGTGCTGGCCATCCGGCGAAGGGCTGCCCTGACCGAGCCCTTGTTGCCACGAGAACACCGCGTCGCGCGTGCCGCGTTCGAGATCCCAGCTCGCGAGCGAGGTCTCGGTCCGGACGGCCGCTTTGCCATCGACGAGCTCGAGCGAGAGGATCGGCGCGCCTTCGTTCAATACCCGCGCATCTGAATTCTTGAGCGACCACACGCGCATGCTGCCATCGAGCGACGCGGTCACCGCGAGCTCCTCGTCGGGTGAAAGATGGATGCGATAGACATCGTCTTCGTGACCGCGCAGCACCTGCGACGAGCCGTCGTCGAGGTTCCAGATCCGCGCGGTCGTATCGTCGCTCGCGGTGAGGAGCTCGCGACCATCGCTCGTGAACACGCCGTTGTAGACCGAGTCGGTGTGCCCGCGGAGCTCGCGCACGGAGTGGGTGCGGAGATCGATCAGCGGAACATCGGCGCGCTTGCCGATCACCGCAGCGTGACCGAGATCGCGAGTCCACACGATCTCGTTGATCTGCGAATCGAACGCACACAACTTCTCGAGCGGACCGCCAGCGTACGGCGCGACGAACACCGAGTGACCGTCGTGGATCATCACGAGCTCACCATCCGGCGACAGCGACAAAAATTCGATCTGCCGATCGGTCTGCGCGATCACGCGATTACCGACCGCGACCTTGTTCGGCGCGACGAGCACGACTCGCTTCGAGGTATCGTGCTCTGCGACCGCCGTGCGCTGCGCGGTAGCGGGCCCCACAGGGGTCAGCTGGCCGGCGAGATCGAGGAGCTCGGCATGGCCTTCGCGATCGACGATGAGCTGGGTTCCGCTCGCATCGAACTTGACGCTCGTGACCAGCTTGCCTCGCTCGGTGAGCTTCTTCTCGGGCCCGCCAATGAGCGACCACGCGATCACCTCGCCGAGCGCGCCGCCGGTGACGACGACCTTGCCATCGGGCGAGATCGCGAGCGTCTCGGGCTCCGAGGGCGCTTTGCCGATCACGCGCGCCCGCCCACTCGCGAGATCGAAGCGGCGCACCAGGCCATCGCGCGCGACGAGGACGACCGCCTGGCCATCCGGTGTGAACGCCGCATCGAACACCCAGGCGCCCGGTCGGAACACGTGGCGTGCCGAACCGGCGGCGGTCGCTTCATCGATCACGTCGATCACGTGCTCGCGATCACTGGCGCTCAGCGGGTACGTCTTCAACCACGCGAGCGAGGCGGTCGGATCCTTGCGCAGCGAGGTCTCGGCCTGCAGCAACACGAGCTCGCGCTGCTTGACCTCGGCGAGCACGCGCGCGGAGTCCGCGCGACCGCGCTCGCTCTGCGCGATATCGCGTTCGGCGACGACCTTGCGCACCGATTCGACACCGACCGCACCGAGCGCGACCGCACTCGCGAGGGCGATCACGACGACACCGCGATGCTGCGCGAGCTTCTTGCGCACGAGTTGCCACGGCGTGTACGCGTGCGCGCTGACCAGCTTGCCAGTCTGGAACGCGCGGAGATCCTCGGCGAGCAGCGTCGCGTTCGCATAGCGCTCCTGGGGCAACCGCGCCATGGCCTTGCCGATGATGTCGGCGAGGTCGGGCGGCACCGTGGGCATGATCGAGGAGATCGCGACCGGCGGCCCCGCGATCACGCGATCGAGCATCGCGCGCGGCGTCTCGTCGTGATGCGGCGACTTACCGGCGAGTAGCTCGTACATCACCGCGCCGATCGCGTAGACATCCGCGCGCGCGTCGACGAGCTCGCCGCGCGCTTGTTCGGGCGCCATGTACGCCGGCGTGCCGACGACCTTGCCACTGATCGTGGCGACGCCGGAGGCTTCGGCGAGCACGTCGGGCGCGGGCTCCGGAACCGTGTCGCGGATATCGCGCGCGAGGCCCCAGTCAACGACGATCCTCTCGCCGAACGACCCGACGATCACGTTCGAGGGCTTGACGTCGCGATGGACCACCCCCTGAGAGTGCGCGTAGCCGACGGCATCAGCGACCGCGATCACGTGTTGCAGGAGCGCGAGCCTCTCGCGCGGACTCTGATGCGTGCACATCAGCTCCTTGAGCGTGCAACCCTCGACCAGCTTCATCACGTAGTACGGATCGCCGTTCGGCCACCGTCCGGCCTCGTGGACCGGCACGATCCCGGGGTGCTCGAGGCGGGCCGTGATCAAGGCCTCGCGAACGAACCTCGCTTCGTGCCAGTCATCGCGGCGAAGCAATTCCTTCACCGCGACGGTCCGACCAAGCCGGCGATCGATCGCTCGGACGATCCGGCCGAGCCCCCCACGTGCGTGCTCGCCGATCTGCTCGTAGCGGTCAGGATCATCAACCGGTAAGAGGGCTTGGGCATCGTCTGGACGCGAGACGCGCGAGACCTGCGAGACCCGCGAGACCCGCGAGACCCGCGGAGGGAGGGTCGCGGTGCGATCGTTCGGGTCAGCGGACATAATGGGAGTGCCGACCCAAAACCCGAGCCGGCGACCTCAGATTCCCGTGCAAAGCGATCGGTGGACACTGTACGTTCCGCGCCGTGCGAATTCTATCCTGGTCATTGTTAGCCGCCGGATTGATTGCCTGCGGACCGCCCAACCGAGATGGCATCAACGTCGATGCGTCCAATCAGCCCCACGACGGCAACGGCAGCGGTAGCGGTAGCAATACCGATACCTCGCGGGTCTACGCGCACACGAGCACGACGCTCTATCGCGTCGACACGGCGACCTACCAGGCCGAGATGGTCGGCGCGATGACGGGCCTCGGCAGCGACAGCCTGACCGACATCGCGATCGACAAGAACGACCACATGGTCGGCGTCACGCAGACCAAGCTCTACTCGATCGATCAGACCAACGGCACCGTCACGCTGATCAAGGCGCTCGCGAGCAACGTGACCGGCTTGACCAGCCTGTCGTACGTCCCGATGGACCTCAACGATCCGAACAGCGACGACATCCTCGTGACCGCGAACGATCAGGGTACGGTTTTCAAGATCGATCCCACGACGGGCGCCGCGACCCAGCTCGGCAGCTACGGCACCAGCCCGCGCGGCAAGGTCAGCTCGTCGGGCGACATCATCGGCGTGCGCGGCCTCGGCATCTACGCGACCGTCAACGTCGGGACCGAGGCCAACGACTACCTCGCGAAGATCGATCCGGCGACGTGGAAGGCCACGATCCTCGGCTCGAGCACGGGCTTTAACAACATCTTCGGCCTCGGCTACTGGGCAGGTAAGATCTACGGCTTCGTCGATGGCGGCACCGCCGCGGGCAAGGTGATCCAGATCGATCAGATTACCGGCATCGCCACGATGTTGAAGTCGGGTGCCGAGCGCTGGTACGGCGCTGGCGTTTCGACCGACGCCCCGATCCTCGAGTGATTCACCGCGGCTCCGGCTCGCGACCCGGAGTTCTCAAGGGAAATCGAGGACGGAGTCCTCGTGCGGCGTGACCTGCTTGGTCAAGACGTGCCCGTCGACCGTGACCGAGATGTCGATCGGGGTGTCGCTCCGCGGCACGAGCAACATCATCGGGGCCTGTCCCTTGGGACGATTGTTCATCACCACGGTCGCCCGCTTCGGTGCCCGGACCTGAATTCGAACCAACGAGGACCGATCGACCGCCGCATGCGTCGTATCGGTCGTGCCACCACTCGCTCCCGTGGCCATCACCACGATGATCACGATGACCACCGCGATCACGGCGATCACGAACATCAGTCCGTAGATCTTGAGCAGGTTTTTCGGCGGCACGTCGGGACCATATCCCAAGCCGCGCGCTATGGTCCGCAACATGACTCGACCCATTCGCCGTGTCGCCGTGCTTGGAGCGGGCGTCATGGGCAGCGGCATTGCCGCTCACTGTGCCAACGCCGGCATCCCCGTCGTCCTGCTCGACATCGTTCCGCCAGATGGCAAAGGCGGCAAGAACGCATTTGCCAGCGGTGCGCTCGCGAAGCTCAAGAAGAACAAGCCCGCCGCGTTCATGCACGTCCGCAACGAGCAGCTGATCACGATCGGCAACTTTGACGACGATCTGGGCAAGGTCGCCGACTGCGACCTCATCATCGAGGCAGTCGTCGAGCGGCTCGATATCAAGCGCGCGCTGTTCGAGAAGCTCGAGAAGCTCGTCACGCCCGAGACCATCATCGCGTCGAACACCTCGGGTCTGCGGATCGCGGACCTCCTCGTCGGTCGTACCGAAGCGTTCAAGCAACACTTCATGGTGACGCACTTCTTCAATCCGCCGCGCTACATGAAGCTGCTCGAGCTCGTCGCGGGTCCCGAAACCAAGCCCGAGGCCAAGCAGGCCGCGGAGACCTTCGCGAAGGATCTCGGCAAGGGCATCGTGTGGGCCAAGGACACGCCGAACTTCATCGGCAACCGGATCGGTCTGCACTCGATGATGACGACGATCCACCTGATGATCGAGAAGGGCCTGTCGCCCGAAGATGTCGACGCGATCACCGGCATCCCGATGGGCCATCCCAAGAGCGCGACGTTCCGCACCGCGGATGTCGTCGGTCTCGATACGGTCGGTCACGTCGCGGCGAACTGCTACGAGACCCTGACGGCCGACGAAGATCGCGCGACCTTCAAGGCGCCGGACTTCCTCACCCACATGATCACCAAGGGCATCCTCGGCGACAAGACCAAGGGCGGCTTCTACAAGAAGGGCAAGGA
>JAYVLQ010000112.1:0-91662 GCA_043759355.1 Kofleriaceae bacterium | reverse complement strand
ACGATGAAGCCTGCACCGGCAGCGCACGATGCGATGCGTAGACCTTCGATCGTGGTGCGTGCGATGCCGATCGGTTTTGTCAGGGTCCACGGCGCGCTCGCGAGCCACGCGGTCGTCACCGCCCACAGCGGCGTGATCGTCAACCAGCCAAAGCCGAGCACGCTCCAGGTACTCGCGTTCGCGGGCACGAACCACCCGAGCACGACGCCCCCGGTCGCCGCGATCGTCGCGCACCAGATCACCATCACGCGCGCTTTGGCGATGCCGCGCTGGAAGAACCGCGTGATCGCGAGGCCGACGCCGTGGAGCCCGCCCCACACGATGAATGTCCAGCTCGCGCCGTGCCATAGGCCGCCGAGCAACATCGTCAACGACAGGTTCACGTACGTGCGCCACGGTGCGCCGCGACTGCCGCCAAGCGTGATGTAGAGGTAATCGCGCAACCACGTCGAGAGGCTGATGTGCCAGCGCCGCCAGAACTCCTGGAGATCCGTGCTGCGATAAGGCGTGCGAAAGTTCTCGGGCAGCTCGAAGCCGAGGACCTGTGCGGAGCCGATCGCGATATCGGAGTACGCGGAGAAATCGAGATAGATCTGAAACGCGTAGCCGTACACGCCAGCGAGCACCTCGAGCGACGTGAAGTGCCCTGGCGCCTCGAACACACGGTCGACAATCGAGATCGCGAGCGTGTCGGCGAGCGCGATCTTCTTGAACAACCCGACGACGATGCGCCACAGGCCGCGGGTCGCCCTTTCGAGCTCCAGCACGGGCAGCTCCGCGAGCTGCGGAAGCAGATCCTGGGCCCGCACGATCGGCCCCGCGACGAGCTGCGGGAAGAACAGCACGAACGTCGCGAACTGGATCGGCGAGCGCGTCGCCTTGAGCTGCTTGCGATAGACATCGATCGTGTACGACAGCGACTGGAACGTATGGAACGAGATGCCCGCCGGCAAGATCAGATGCAGCGGACGCGTGCCGAGGTGAAGCACGTCCTGCGTGAAGAAATCGGCATACTTGAAGAAGAACAAGATGCCGAGGTTCGAGCACAGGCTGACCACCACGAGCGCCTTCCGCGCCGCGGCATGCTCGGTGTTCTCGATCCAGATACCCAGGTAGTAATCGAGGACGATCGTGAACAAGAGTAGGGCGAGGAGGTAGCGATAGGGCCCCGGCATCGCGACCGCCCACGCCTGATAGAACAAGCTCGACGCGACGAACAAGACGATCACCCGACCGAGCGTGCGATGCGCATTGCTCTGGGCCGCGCCAATACCGATACCGAGCACCAACAGCACGAGCAGATGGCCGTGCGCCGCGATCACCTCCGACACCTGGAATAGCCGGTCGAACAACGACGCGATCAACACCACCAGGCCGATGCCGAGCACCGCCGCGACTAACCCGCGCGCGACCCAACGCTGACCGCGACCCGAGCTCGACCACGCGCCTGCGCGGCCCCCGAGGACCAGCGCGCCGCCGAGCACCGCGAGCCCGATCACCCAGCGCCCGACGAGGAGCCCGCTCGGCCAGCCAAGGCGCTGGTTCGACGCGAGCCGCAAGAGGATGTGCCCCAACGGATCCCACAACATGTCGGGGTCCTTCGAGACGAGCGTGAACACCACGTCGCCGAGCAGGACCATGATCGCTATCCGGGCCCATCGTCCTCGCACGCCGCCGAACCGCGACAGCGCGTAGAGAAAGAACACCGCGATCAGGAAGACCGGGTAATCCGGGTTCGAGAACAGCATTTAGGGAGCGACCGGACCGGGCAGCAGCGCATCGGACGGCACGAACATCGGCGGTGGCGCGACCGCCTTCACGGCGGGGAGCTTCTGCGCGCTGCGCCAGTGCGCGTAGTTTCCGAGCAGCGCGTTGCCGAGCGCATCGGCCCAGCGCTGGTAGCCGATATCGGTGAAGTGAACGCGATCTTTGTACGCGACCTTTGGATCCGATTCGGCCCACACCCCCATCTTGTCGGGACCGCCCATCGCGCCGAACGTGTCGAAGAACGCGACGTGATTGCGAGTCGCCGCGGCATGCTCGGTCGAGATGATCTCCGGAATCACGCCCGGCGTCCGCCACGTGCACTCTGGAATGGGCTGCGCATCGGGTCTGGTCTTCATCCGATCGCAGCCCTTCCCGCCTTCGCGCACGGCCATGTCCGGTGGACCGAGGATCAGGATCGAAGCGGTCGGTGCCGCGGCACGGATCCGCAGGATGGTGTCGTCGTAGTAGCGCGCGAGATCATCGAGTACGAGATCCGGATCGTCGGCTTCGTTGGTGCCGTACTGGAGCACCACGAGCTTAGGATCGCGCGTGGCCAGCTGCTCGCCGATCACCGACCAATCCCACGACCGCAAGCTGCCGAGCCGGCGTCCGACGATACCCAGCGAGTCGACGATCACGCCCGCGTGCGCGCGCTCCATCACGACACCGAACAGATCGAGCACGCCGCCACCGCCGTGCTCTATCGTGAGCTTGTGCGGCCCATCCTCGACCGTGACCACCCGGCGCGCCGGATGCGGCGGCTCGATCGCCGTGGTCTTGGTCGCGAGCTGTTGCCAGGGGCGCTCGTCGATCCGAAAGCGCAACACGCCGTGATCGGGCGCCGCGTAGTACAGGATCTCGAATTGGCTGACCGCCTTGCCCGACGAGCACTCCGGGCAGCTCTCGACCCACAGCTGCGCGCCCTTGCTCTTGCCCGTCACGCGCATGCCGGCGATGCCGAACGGTTCGGTATCGCCGCGCGCCCCACCGACCATCGCGTGCCAGTCGCCCTGCTTTCCGTAGTGCACGTCGCGCTGGTAATAGTGCTTGGTGGGCACCTTGCCTGCACCGACGAGGCCGCGGCCTGCATCGCCGAACCGCGCCTGCCACGACGCGCGCAATCGCCCGGTCAGCGAATCGCCCGCGGTGTGAGAATCGCCGAAGAACTCGAGCACCACGCGGCCCGCCGGATCGCCGCGATCGACGCTGGCGAGGCCGTCGAACAAGCCATCGAGCGTGCCCGGTGGTGCGTCGAGGTAGCCGATCGTCGAAGGCATCCCCTCGCTCGCCGAGCCGAGATTCGTCACGCCGCTCACCGCACCATCGGCGGTGGCGGGTGGCACCGGGAGGGGGTGGAGGTTCTTGCTGCGATCGCCATCGCAGCTGCCGCAGCCGACGAGCACCACGATCACCACGAGCCCGAGCGTGAGCGCGAGATCAGTGAACCTTTGCATACGCTCCGAAGCCCGTCGCGAGCGTGTCGTAGAGCGCATCGGCCATCTTCTCGGCACCCTTCTTCGAGAGGTGCTGGAAGTCGCTCGAGACCAGGTTGCGTTTGAACCACTTCGCGGCCGAGCCCTTGCCACCCATCCAGGCGTACGTCGAATAGAACGCGCAGCCCTGCGCCGCTGCCGCTTTCTTCTGCGCCTCGACGAGCACCGGCATCACGGGACGCGATTCGTAGCCATCGTCCTTGGCTTCCGCTTGATCGGTCGGTGATAAGACCACGCACGTGCCATCGGGACGGCCCTTGCGGATCATCTCCAGCACCTTCTCGTAGTGCGCTTGATAGTCCTTGGTGTCTTGATCCTTGGGGCCTAGCCACTCCGCTTCGTTCGCGCCGATCATGATCAAGATCAGATCGGCCGCGCGATGCCCGAGCTCGAGCTGCCAATGCTCGGGAGCATTGTTCGCGAAGCTTTTCACGTTCGTCGACACTACGCCCAGGTTGTCGACGACGGCGCCGGAGGTGTTTTCTAGATCGATGCCGAACAACCGCACGCGGCGCTCGGTCTTGATCTCGATCGCCGCCGCCCCGCCCGCGATCGTGCCGCTCGCCCACGCCGCTGCCTTCTCGCCGCTCGTGTCGGCCTTGATGACCTCGGTGCCATCCGCGGTCACGGTCGCCGTGCCGCCCTTCGGCACCGCGAGGTAGTACAGCTCGAGGTTCGTGACCGTGCCGGTCGCGAGCTTGATCACCGAGCGACCGCCATCGGCGCTCTCGACCGTGCTGCCACCGACCCCGTAGAGCCCATCGGGCATCTGCATGAGCGAGATCGAGTGCGGCGACCACGTGCCGCTCTGGCTGCGCTTGATCGAGTTGTTCTCGTTGAAGCGATGCGGCGGAATCACGTAGACAAAGCCCGGTCCACCGGCGCCGAGGTCGGCTTGCATCCGCTCGCGTAAGCGATGCGCCATCTGATCATCGGCGACGACGGAGTCGCCGTACCACGATACGCGTACCGCATGGCCGAGCTTCTTCTGCCTTGCCTGCGCGACCGCGCGGTAGTAGCTGTCCATCGCCCACTGCTTGCAGGCCGCCGGTTCGGCAGCGCGCGGCTCGACGCACGCATCCGCTAACGCGCCGACATCGTGGCTGCCCGCCGGCGATGGCGGCAACTTCGCGGGCTCGTCAGGCCCATCTACCTCGGCGACCTGGACGGCCGGTGCAAACGCGGGTCCCGCGGTCTTTGCCGTTGCCTCGCGCTTCTGGGTCAGGCGATTCGCGAGCGCGTCGACGCCGCCATCGAACCACACGAGCAGCGCGACCAGGAACGCACCGAACCACGCAAGGGTCGGCGCGATCGTCCAGTTGCGATCCTGCCCTGCCATCCGGCGTCGAAGGTAAGCGAACTCTTCCCGGAGTCAAGGCTATGCTCTCGGTCGGTGGTTGCCGAGATCGATGACGCCGCACTAGCGCACACCGCGACGTTTGTCGGTGCGCCACCACCGCGCCAGCCCGGATCGGCGCCGAGCACCGACCTCGCCGTGGGGCTTCGGCTCGGTCACTTCAGGATCGAGAAGAAGCTCGGCGCGGGCGGGATGGGTGAGGTCTATCTCGCCACCGACCTCGCACTCGATCGCCCCGTCGCGATCAAGGTACTGCCCGAGGCCAGCGTCTCCGGGGTCGCGCGGGAACGGCTGATCCGCGAAGCGCGTGCGCAGGCCAGGATCCATCACCCGAACGTCGCGCACATCTACTTCATCGGCGAGGAGGCCGGTCGGCTGTACTTCGCGATGGAGCTGCTCGCCGGCCAGACCCTCGCCGATCGCGCGAGCCGCGGGCCGATGTCGATCGAGGAAGCGCTCGCGACCATCCGCGCCGCGGCGCTCGGGCTACGCGAGGCGCATCGCGCCGGCTTCACGCATCGCGACGTCAAGCCTTCGAACTTGATGACCGACGCGCACGGAACGGTGAAGGTCCTTGATTTCGGGCTGGTCGCCGCGGGACCGACCGCCGAGATCGGCGCGGGGCCGGTCGAGCAAACCTCGCTCGGAGGCACGCCTCTGTACATGGCGCCCGAGCAGGCGCGTGGCGACGCGATCGATCTGCGCACCGATATTTACGCGCTCGGCGCGACGCTCTATCACCTGGTTTCGGGGCGGCCGCCGTTCACCGCGGACACGATCGCGGATCTGGCATCGCTGCACGCCACCGCCGCACGCCCGATCCTGCCGCGCAAGGGCCACGCGCGGACCGCCGTCGCCGCGATCGATCCGTTGATCGCGCGGATGATGGCGGCCGAGCCGGCGGATCGCTTCGCGACGTACGACGAGCTCGTGCGCGAGCTCGATCTGGTCTCGACACAGCACACGCGTCCCGCCGGTGCGTGGGTCCGAACGATCGCCGCTTTGCTCGATTTCGTGATCCCGAGCCTGTTGCTGGCGCTGATCTCGATTCCGTTCGGCAGTATCAGCCTCGGTGGCGACATGATCTTTGCGATGACGTTCGCGTACAGCACGTTCGCGCTGGCCCGCTGGGGCACCACGGCCGGCAAAGCGTTGCTCGAGCTCGAGGTCATCGCGGTCGCGACAACCAGGCGCCCGAGCCTGGCCCGCGCGTTCGTCCGCGAGCTCGCGGTGTACGGCACCGTCATCCTGGTGTCCGCCGCCGAACAGCACCTCGAGAGCACGCCTCTCAAGATCGCGACGGCGATCGTGGTCGTCGCGCCGGTGCTCGCGATGTTTCATGCGGCCTGGCGCGTCCCCGGCAAGCGTGCGCCCTGGGACCGCGTCGCTGGCACGCAGGTCCGGTATCGCTCGAACCTCCGCCATGACGCCGCGCTGCTACCCTAGCCACGGATGCGCGTGGCTCCCGTTGCTCTCGTCGTGTGCGCGCGGGGTCTCCACGCTGACGTTTCCGTTCAAGCTCGCGGTGACCGCGAACCGCGAAGAGGCGCCGCGCCAGGGCACGCCGTACACGAGCTGGGAGTGATCTGTACTTTGATCCGCCTTCCAAGCTTCTAGAGCAGCGATGGCGCTCGCGATTGTTGATAGGATGGAAGCGCATGAAGTGCCCGGTTTGCGGCGAACGTGACCCCGAGGTCGGCGTGTTGTGTGAGGAGTGTAGGGACGAACTTTCGAGCCCGATCCGGATCACGCCCGAGCAGATCATTCTACGGATCGTTCGCCCGACCGAAGCAGCGCTGCTCGATCCGTGGGGCCGCGTGCATCGCCTCGAGGCGCGCACGCTCGTCGGTCGTCAGATCGAGAGTCAGGGGCTCGCGATCCTCGAGCCGAGTGTGTCGCGTCATCACGCGCACCTCACGCTGGACGACGGCGTGTGGACGATGCGCGACCTCGGCTCCGCGAACGGCACGTTCCACGACGACAAGCTGATCGAAGGCGCGGTCACCGTGAAGAGCGGCGATCGCGTTCGCTTCGGCCACATCGCGTTCTACATCCTGTTCTCCGTCGACAAGATGCCGGTTCCGCGCGCGAGCCGCACGGTGACGAGCACGATCAAGCCGCCGAACATCGAATCGGTGTTGCCACCGATCAAGAATTTCGAAGAAGAAGAAGAGACCACGAACGTCGGCCTGCCCGAGATGCGATTCCGCATGCACGAGCCGACCGGTGGCGGTGGCGGCCTGATCGAAGTCAACGAGAAGCAGGTTCAGCTGACCACGACACAATTCGAATTGATGGCGCTGATGATCCGTCGGATGGCGGCAGAAGCGCATCAACCAGAGCTCGTGCGTGGCTTCGTTCGCTCCAGCGAGCTGATCGCGGACCTGTCCTGGGACACGCGCGAACCGAGCGAGAATCATGTGAAGCAGCTCGTGCGCCGCGTGAGACGCGCTTTAGTCAAATCAGAGATCGGTGATCTCATCGAATCTCGTCACCGCTTCGGGTACCGTCTCCGCGCTATTCCCAAGACGGAGTGACTCGATGCGGACTTGCTTGATTATCGCGGCCCTGTTGATCGCCGCGCGGCCTTCATTTGCCGATCCTAAATTCGAATACGGCAAGGTCGACGACCTCAAAGACATCGTGAAGCCGAAATGGCTCGCGACCGGCGAGCTCGGCGTCTTGTTCACCACCGGCAACTCCGAGTCGACGAGCATCACCGGCGGCTTCAAGGTTTCGCGCAAAGCGGGCGACAACAAGTTCACGCTCGAGGGTAGCGGCACGTACGCAAAGTCGGGCCTGCGCACGATCGATGACAAGAATGGTAACGGCACGATCGACGACGCGACAGAGATCAAGACGGTCGAGTCGATCACCGCAGAGACCTTGTTCGCCAAGGCCCGCTACGACCGCTTCCTGACCGACTACGACTCGGTGTTCATCGCTGCTGTCGCGAGCCGCGACCTGCCCGCCGGCAAGCAATCCGTGATCGGTGGCCAGACGGGTTACAGCCGCCGGCTCTACAAGAGCAAGACCGCCGAGACCGTCGCCGAGCTCGGCTACGACTTCTCGCGCGAAGATCTGGTCGGTGGCGGCGCCGCGATCAACATCCACTCGATCCGCGCCTTCGTGGGGCACAAGGCCGCGATGACCGAAGGTGCTGACCTCGACGCCTCGCTCGAAGCGTTGACGAACTTGAACCACGAAACGCTCACTACCCACGCCGATGGCAGCGCGTTCAATGATACCCGCGTGAACCTCAAGATCGCGCTGTCGGCGAAGATTGGCAGCAACCTCGCGGTTCAGACCTCGTTCGAGGCGCATTTCGACAACCGCCCGGCGCCGCTGAAGATCGACCACCTCGCACCCGGCTTCGTGCCAGAGGCGGCGTCGATCGACACCATCATGAAGGCGTCGTTGATCTATACGTTTGCGGGGGCCACAAAGCCGAAAGCTCCACCGCCCGTCCCGCCCGCGCCGAATGCCGCCCAGACTCCGGCACCCGCCGCACCATAGCGGGCAGCCCGAGCGACTGGCGCTCGGAGCACGGCGGACGTTAGCCGCGCTGCTTCTGCTTCGAATCCGTGGCCGACGAACCGGCAGCTTCGACCGTCGCCGCGAGCTCCTCGAGAAGCGCGCGTAGCGATTTCATCTTTTTCGAGCCGAGCCGAGTGGCCCATCGCGCTTCGGTGGCGACCGCGACGCGCTTGACCTCGGCGGCCCACACTTTGCCCTTGGGGCCAAGACGAACGCGCTTGATCACGCCGTGATCGGGGTCGGGGAAACGCTCGACCATCTTCATGGCTTCGAGGTCATCGATCAAATCGCCCACCGTTTGCTTGGGCAGCGCCACCGCCGCCACGAGCTCCGCGAGCCGGCATCCCTCGGGGCCAACCGCCGAGAGTAGCTGGACGTGCGTCGCGCGCAACGTCGGAAAGCCGAGCCGCTCGAGACGCACCGCCACCTGGCTCTGGAGGTCGTGCTGCGGGACGTGCAACAGGCTGCGAAGGTCGCGACTGGAACGAGTGCTGCGTGTGGTCTTCGTCATGGTCACGAGCGCGGCTAACCGAAGGGAGACGCTTCATAACAAAACCGAATCGGGATCGGAACCCCGATTCGGTTTTAAGTGCGCGCTCCGGATGAGCCGTTATTTATTCGCGGAGTACATGTCGACAATGCCGAGCTCTGCAGCTCCGCGATCGACCTCACCCGTGCTGTTGCGCAGCTTCGGAAAGATTGCGCCGAGTGTGAAGCCGAGCAGCAGCCCCAGACCGAGGCCCAGGCCCAGGCCGGGTCCGATACCGATCGCGAGCACACCCATCGCGATACCGATACCTACACCGATGCCAAAGCCGATCCACGATCCGTACTTGCTCCACAGCCGTGCGAGGTCATCGAACCACGTGTAGATGACGGGAATCGCGACGAGCGTGAGCAGCAGCGACAGGGTCTGACCACCGACGACGACTTGCGCCATCGCCTTGGACATACCGGAGCCGATGCCGTTGCTCGTGATGAGCGGCGCCATGCCTGCGACGAAGGCGAACGACGTCATGAGAATCGGACGCAATCGGTCGCGGCTCGCTGCGAGCACGGCTTCGGTGCGCGGCAAACCCTGGCGACGCAAACCATTTGCATGGTCGACTTGAAGAATCGCGTTCTTCTTGACCATCGCGAACAGCACGATGATGCCGAGCATCGAGAAGATGTTCAGGCTGCCACCGGTGATGCGGAGCGATATGACCGCGAACGGCACGGTAAGCGGCAGCGACAGCATGATGACGAGCGGATAGAGCAGCGATTCGAACTGCGCGGCGAGCGTGAGATACATGAACACGATGGCGAGCAAGATCGCGAAGGCGAAGGCCGCCTGCATCTTCTTGAACTCCTTCGACTGACCGAACGGCTCGGCCTTGTAGCCTGGCGGCATGTCGAGCTTCTTCATGGTCGACTCCATCGCGTTGACCACCGCTGATTGCGAGAAGCCCGGGGCGACGTTCATCGTGAGCGTGACCGCGCGCTCGCGAGCCTGGCGCGTGATCTTGGAGATCGCGGTGCCGGGCTTGACCCGGATGACGTCCGAGAGCGGGACCTGGCCGAGCGTCTTGGACGGCACCTGGATCAGCTGGAGCGCCGCCGGGTCATCGCGGAACTGCTTGGCCGCGCGCAGCCACACCACGTACTGGTCGCCCTTGTCCTCGAACTGCGAGGTCTCGATGCCACCGACCATCACGGCGAGCGTGTTGGTGATGTCGGACGGGTCGACGCCGAGCATCGCAGCGCGATCGAGGTCGGGCCGGACCGAGGTCTCATTGACCGGATCGAGCAGCGACGAATCGAGATCGACGACGCCCGGGACTTGCTTCATCTCGGTCATCACCTGCTTGCCGTAGTGTTCGAGCTTGTCGAGGTCTGGCCCCGAGACGACGTACGAGACCATGGCGTTCTGGCCACCGATCGAGAAGTCGTTCACCGGCTGCGCCGCGACGCGAACGCCCGCGGGGACGTTCGGCAGGATCTTGGTGCGGACCTCTTGCATGACTTCGAACTGGTCGCGCTTGCGCTTGTCCGGATCGAGCATGTGGACGTAGATGTTGCCGACGTTCGCCTGACGCTGATCGCCACCTGCGACCGTGACGAGCGTCGAGTCGACCTCGGGCAGCGCGCGGACCTGACGCGCGACGCGCTCGCCGATCAGCGTGGTCGCTTCGAGCGTCGTGCCTTCCGGCGCCTGGAGATAGATCTCGAACTGCGCTTCGTCGTTCAACGGCAGAAAGTCGCCGCCGAGCTTCTTGCACATCGGAATGGTGACCGCGAACGTCGCGAGGATCGAGACGCCGACGACCCAGCGATGACGCAAGCAGAACGCCAGGACGCCGGAGTAAACGCGGGCGATCGGATGGTAGATCGCGTCGCTCATCCGCTCGATGATGCCGCGCTTGCGCTCCTGCCCTTCTGGCGCCGGTATCGGCAGGAGCCGCGCGGCGAGCATCGGGGTCAGAGAGAACGCGACGATCATCGACACCAGGATGGCGAACGCCATCGTGAGGCCGAAGCTGTACATGAAGCGGCCGATGATGCCGCTCATGAACGCGACCGGGAGGAACACGGCCATCAGCGACAGCGTGGTCGCCAGCACGGCGAGACCGATCTCTTTGGTCGCGTGCACCGCGGCCTGGAACGGCTTCATCTTCTTCTCGTCGATAAACCGATAGATGTTCTCGAGTACGACGATCGCATCGTCGATGACAATGCCGACGGCGAGCGCGAGCGCGAGCAGCGTCATCATGTTCAGCGTGAAGCCAAACATCTTCATCAGGCCGAACGTCGAGATGATCGAGACCGGAATCGCGATCGCGGCGATGAACGTCGAACGGATGCTACCGAGGAAGATGAGCACCACGATCGCGGCGAGCAGCGCGCCCATCTTCAGGTGCTCGAGCACCTGGTCGGCGGAGGTCCGGATCTGCAGCGAGTTATCGCGAACGACGTTGACCTCGTAGCCCTTCGGCAGCTGGCCCCGGAGCTCGGTGACCTGCTTGATGATCGCGTCCACGACCGCGACCGTGTTCGTACCGGTCTGCTTGCGAATTGACAGTGCGATCGAGCTCTCGCCGTCGCGGACCGCGGCGGTCTCGGCGTCCTTTTGGGAATCGTCGACGCATTCGCCGAGCCGCGCATGCTCCGGTGGCACGACCACGTCGGCAACGCGGATCTGGTTATTGCCCTGCTCGCGCACGACGATACGACACAGCTCTTGCGGGTCGAGCACGCGACCGGTGACGCGCAGCGTGTTGCTGGTCGGGCCGGTATCGATCTGACCGCCGGGCACGTTGACGTTCGACGCGGTGATCGCGCGGCTGACTTCGAGCGCCGAAACGTTCGCAGCCGCGAGCCGGATCGGATCGAGGTTCACGTTGATCTGACGATCGCGGCCACCGAGGATGATGACCTGACCGACGCCGGCGAGGCGCTCGATCCGGCTCTTGACCTGCTTGTCGGCGAAGTGCGTGAGGTCGCGCCACGGCGTGTTCGCGGGGCCCTTCACGGCGAGCACGAGGATCGGCGCGGCATCTGGATCGGCCTTGCGAACCTCCGGGCGCGAGCCCGGCGGCAGTTCGCGAAGCACCGATGCGAGGTGCTCGTTGATATCGTTCGACGCCTTGTCGACGTCGATCTCGAGATCGAACTGCGCGATCACGAGCGAGACCCCCTCGGTCGAGTTCGAGGTCAGCGTATCGAGGCCGCTGACGGTGTTGACCGCCTCCTCGACCTTCTCGGTGACGTCGGTCTCGACTGCGGTGGGCGACGCGCCGGGATACGGCGTGACGATCGTGATGAGGGGGAAATCGACCTTCGGGAACTTATCGACGCCGAGCGACTTGTAGCCGACGAGGCCGACCACGACGAACGCGAGCACCAAGACGAAGGCGAAGATCGGCCTCCGGATGCAAATGTCTGCAAGCCATTGCATGGCGGATTACTCCGTCACTTTCGCGCCGTCGACGAGCGCCGGCACCGCCTTGGTGACGACCTTGTCGCCCTTCACCACACCCTGAATGATCGCGACCTTGCCATCTGCCGGCGCGGTGCCGAGCTGGACGATGCGATCTTCGGCGATGCCGTTGATGACCACGAACGCGTGCCAGGTTTCGCCGCGTAGCGCGACGGCCTCGGCGGGGAGCACCACGTGCAACGACTGGCCGATCGTGATGTGGGCCTCGGCAAACATGCCCGGAACGAGGCCCGAGTCTTTATCGAGGACGGCTTCGGCGGTGAGCGACCGACTCTTGCCGATTTCGGCGCCGAGCCGCTGGATGGTCGCGCCGAACTTCTTGTCCGGGTGCGAGACCGCGATGATCTCGAGCCTCTGGTTGAGCTTGATGTCGGTAACCGACTTCTCGGGAACGGAGAGCTCGATCTTTAACGGGTCATCATCGACGAGCGTGAACAGCGCCTTGCCGGGCTGCACCCACTCACCAGGCGAGACATTCTTCTCGGAGACCGTGCCTTCGAACGGCGCGCGGACCATCCCGTCGGCGACCGACTTCGACATCATGTCGTTGCGAGCCTGGGCTTGCGCGACCTGTTCGACTGCGTTCAAACACTGCGTGTTCTGGCGATCGAACTCGGACCGCGTGATGGCGCCCTTCTCGAGCAGGGTCTTGGTGCGCACGCACTCTTGATCGGCGAGCGTCTTCGAGACTCGCGCCGACTGCAGCGCGGCTTGCGCTTCGCGCGCCGAGAGCGAGGCCGAGCGCATGTCGAGCTGGATCACCGGCTGGCCGAGCTTCACGTGCTGGCCACGCTCGATCATCACGTTGACGACCTTGCCCTGGGTATCGGCCGTGACATCCGAGCGCTGGTCCGCGATGATCGATCCGGTGAGCGTGAGCACATCGGGCGTTGGCGCCTCGGTGGCGACGACCGTTGTCGCCTTCACTGTTGGCGGTGGGGTCTTCTCGGTCTTCGTGGCAGCTTGGTCATCGGACTTCTTGCAGCCGACGATGACGACGACGACGACGAGCGGCGAGAACAGGATGGCACGCATGGCGAGGAACACGATGCACGGACCCTGCCATCCGATCCACTGCAGGAACCGTTGGTTAGGCGGCCTCCAGACAGGTTTTCTTGTACGGGTTCCCGACAGTGTCGGGTCCGGTTCGCCAGGACAATCTACCGCAGGAACTACTTCGTCTTCGCTGCAACGACATCGTCACCAAGCGCGTGGGTCAGCTGGGCCAGAGCGACCCGGAGATCGACACGCGCGTTGAGTGCATTGATGCGCGCGCGAGTCAGATCGGTCTCGGCGTCGACCAGCTCGACGGCCGTCGCGCGCTCCGCGTCGAGCAGCTCCTTGCGAACGCGATAGCCTTCCTCGGATGCCTGCAGACCTTTGGCCGAGGTCGCGAGCGCGTGGATCGCGATGTTCACGGCCTGCTGTGCAGACAGGATCTCGATGCGCGTCCCGCGCAGCAGGTTGTCCCTGTCGGCGCGGAGCTCGTTGGTCTCGGCGTGGATCCGATGTTGGTTCGTGCTCGCGACGAGGGCATCGTTGAGCGTCCAGGACACCGTCGCACCGACCGACCACGTGCCGCGAAATTCGTCGACGACCGGGAAGATGCGCTGGTTGGGACGCGCGTAATCAGCGACACCGAACAGTGCGAGCTTCGGCAGGTACGCCGAGTTCTCGGCTTCGCCCTGCTTCTCCTTGGCTTCGATCCCCGTCGTGAGGACGTGGAGATCGAGGCGCTGCGTCGTTGCCTTCTCGACGGAGGCATCGAGCGTGCCGGTCTGCGGCGCGGTGACGTCCGTGCGGATGTCTTCACCGAGCGAGAGGGTCTCGTTCGCGTTCGCGCCGATCTGGAGACGCAGCTGCTCCTCGCGGAGTTGCGAGAGGTTTTGCAATTGGTCGAGTGTCTGTTCGGCCTCGGCTTCTTGCGATTCGACGCGCAAGAGGTCGGCTTTTGACACGCGCTGGACTTCGGCTTGCGCACGAATCTGACCGAGGGTGGCCTGGACCTGCACGAGCTGGCGCTGTGCAACGAGGACATTGAGCTTCGCGCGCAACCACTCGTAGTACGCGAGGCGCGCATTCTGACCGGCATCGATCATCGCCGCAGCACGGCTCGCCTTCGCCACTTCGAGGCCGAGCTTCGCGGCCTTCACGAGGTGCGGATAGCGATAGATGTAGTCCGACAGGTTGATATTGACGTTCGCCTCGGCGACGTAATTGTTCGGCAGCGACGACGGAATCGAGATGTTCATGCCGGCGATCGGAATCGTGAATGCCGGGGTGAGGCTGTTGCGGGTGTACTGCAGCTTGCCGCCGATCTGCGGGACCTGCTGAAGCTCGATCGCTTCGGCCTGTGCGATCTGCGCTTCGACTTCGGCGACCTTGCGCTCGACTGTCGGAGAAGCGGCAGCTGCGCGCGACGATGCTTGGTCAGCCGTCAGGCCGCTGGTAGTGAACAGCGCATCGAGGTCCTTCTCCAAGGACTTTGGATCATCCGCTGCCTCGGCGGCCTTGGGACCCAGCTCCGTGGGTTGCTTCGGCGCCGGTTGCTTCGGCGCCGGTTGCGCGAGTGCCGGTGCCACCGCCGCCATCAGCAGTACGATCGAGAGTCGAGCCTTCATGGAGCCGCACCAAAGCACCGCTCGTGCCAGTGGTCCAGTGCGTCAAACCCGAGATTTGAAGCGACATGCTGTCGGTGCGCCATACAGAGCGGCATCACGTTTCGTGACTACGCAGTAAGGTTTCGTTCTGCAAGACGTTGATCGGGCTAGAGTTGTCGGATGAGTGCGGGAGATTCGACGGCTGGCACGCGCCTCGCAGCCCAGACAGGCGTGCCTGGTACTGACGCCGTCTGGCGCAATAACCGCGACCAGTTCTTCGTGCGCGAAGCGCAGAAGACCTCGCGGCTGATGATCGCGACCGGCATGGTGTCGTTCGCGGCGCAGATGCTGATCCTGATCCACGATCACTATCCGACGTGGCGGGTTCTGCTAGCCCTCGGCATCTACGCCGGCTTTGTCGTCGGTCACAAGCTCCTGCTCCGCCGCAAGCCCGAGATCAAGCGGGTCGAGCACGCGTTTATCAAGATGAACGTGATGTCGCAGCTATTCGTGGTCGCGCTCGCCGGTGCGACCGGGGGCGCGCACTCGCCATTCTTGCCCGGCACGTTGTTCCCCGCGATCGTGTCGCTGTTGTTCTTCGGACCGCAGTCCGTGTCGCGCTGGATCGCGCTCGGCAACGGACTCTTCATCATGGCGATGGTCTCGTTGCCGCGCGAAGTGGTCGGTCCCACGCTCGGAAATGCGCACTACTCCGTCGCGGTCATCCTCAACCTCGGGTGGAACCTGTTCATGCTCCACACCTTGGTCGGCAAGCTCTCGATGATCGCCGGCCTGACCAATCAAGAGTACGACTGCTTGCGCGAGGAGCGCCTCGGTGATGCCGAAGAGCAGCTGCGCCGGCTCCAATCGGTCGGCGCGAAGGTCGCGCACGAGCTCAAGAATCCCCTCGCGTCGATCAAGGGGTTGTGTCAGCTCGTCAGCAGGTCGCCCGAGAGCGAGCGTACGCAGGACCGGCTCACGGTGGTCGCGTCGGAGATCAGCCGGATGGAGACCATCCTTCGCGAGTACCTCTCGTTCTCCCGACCGCTCGAAGATCTCAAGCCCCAGAAGCTGGATGTCACCGAGCTCTCGCGCGACGTGCTCGAAGTGCTCGCCGGTCGCGCCGATACGAGTGGCGTCACGCTGTCGCTCGACGGCGCCGGCACGAAGGTCCAAGGTGATCCGCGCCGCTTGAAAGAAGCGCTCATCAACCTGGTCTCGAACGCGATCGAAGCCACGCCGAATGGCGGAGCGGTCATGTTGCGCGTGCGCAACGGCGGGCCCGATGCAGTCGTCGAAGTCGAAGACACCGGCCGCGGCATCTCCGCCCAGGATCTCGCGCGGCTCGGGACCTCGTTCTTCACGACGCGCCCGAATGGTACCGGCCTCGGCGTCGTGCTCGCGCAATCGGTGATCACGCAACACGGCGGCACGCTCACGTACAAGAGCACGGTCGGGCGTGGCACCGTCGCGACGATCAAGTTGCCTTGCAGCCCGGCCATCCCGCCCGAGCTCGGTGCTGCTATTGCGCTCGCCGAGGCAGTCGTTTGAGCTGCGTCCTTCTCGTCGATGACGAACCAGGTGTCTTGTTCACGCTCTCCGAGCTGCTGCTCGAGCGCGGCCACAAGGTGATCACGGCGAAGAATGGCGTCGAAGCGCTGACCAAGCTCGAGGAGGCCGAGACCGTGCTCACGGATCTCTCGATGCCGAAGATGGACGGGCTCGAGCTGATGACCCAGATCGCGGCGCGTGATCCGTCGCTGCCCGTGATCCTCCTGACCGCGCACGGCTCGGAAAAAGTCGCCGTCGCCGCGATGAAGCAAGGCGCCTACGACTACCTGACCAAGCCGTTCGACATCGACGAGGTCGCGGTCGTGATCGAACGCGCGCTCGAAGCGCGCAAGCTCCGCGTCGATAACCAGCGCCTCACGGCCGAGCAAACTCTCGGTCGCCGGATCGTCGGAGATTCGCGGCCGATGCGCCGCCTGCTCGAAGCAACCAGTCGCGTCGCGTCGCGCGATGTCACCGTGCTCGTGCGCGGTGAGACCGGCACCGGCAAGGAGTTCGTCGCCGAGCTGCTGCACGCGCAATCGCGGCGCGCGACCAAGCCGCTCGTTCGCTTCAACTGCGCCGCCCTGCCCCCCGAGCTCGCGGATGCCGAGCTGTTCGGTCACGTGCGCGGTGCCTTCACTGGTGCCACCGCGACCCGCCCCGGCTTCTTCTCGCAAGCGAACGGCGGCACGTTGATCCTCGACGAGATCGGAGAGCTACCGCCCTCGATCCAGGCCAAGCTGCTCCGCGCTCTCCAAGAAGGCGAGATCCAGCCTGTCGGCTCGGGCCGGATCGAGAAGGTCGATGTTCGCGTCGTCGCATCGACGAATCGCGACCTCGCTGCAGACGTGAAGACCGGAGCGTTCCGCGAGGATCTCTATTACCGGATCGCCGTGGTCGAGCTCGTCGTGCCCCCGCTTCGCGACCACAAAGAAGACATCCCTGCCCTCGCCGAAGAATTCGCGCGCCGCTACGGCGAACGGTTCGGACTCGGCCACGTCTCGCTCGAGCCCGCGTTGATCGATGCGCTCGTCCACCACGAGTGGCCGGGTAACGTGCGGCAGCTCGAGAACACGCTCGCGCGTCTCGCCGCACTCTCGAGCGGTGGCCTGATCGGACTCGCCGATTTCCACGCCGCCGAATCGAGCACCAACCGGCTTGGGCCCCAGCACGAGTCCGATCAGACGGATCCCCCGCCAGATGCTCGCAACGGCCCGTCGCTCAAGGAGCAGGTCGAGGCATTCGAGCGCGGCTTGGTCGCTCGGGCCCTCGATTCGACCGGCGGCAATCAGTCCGAGGCGGCCCGCCGGCTGGGCGTCTCGCGGGTCACGCTCATCGATAAGATGAAGAAGTACGCGCTCAACACGAAGCGCTAGCGAAAACGGCGCCCCGCCGGCCGAAGAGGCCGCACGCTTCCGAGCCGCGTGTTACGAACCCGGCATGGAACGCATCGTCCATGTCTGTAGCAGCGACTCGACCGCCGACACGCTCTCGCTCGCCGATCTGCCTGGTGAGATCCGGGTGTGGGGCGACACCCTCGATCAGGGGCCGCTCCTGGCGGTCGGTGATGCCGAGCACTACAAAGCCCGTGGCGGTACCGCCGACGAGACCCAGCGGCTCGCCGACTGGGACAAGGGCTTCGACGAGGCTGCCCGCGCCGAGGAGCTGATCCTCTGGTTCGAGGCCGATATCTCGAGCCAGTTCGCGCTCGCGCGGTTGCTGTCGCGGCTCGCGCGTCGCGGGCTGCCCAAGACCCTCACGATCGTCTCGATCGATCGCCACCCCGATGTTCCAAACTTCGTCGGCCTCGCGCAGTTGAAGCCCGAGCAGCTCGCCGAGCTCTGGGCGCGCCGCACGCCGCTGTCGCGCGATGCGATCGATGAAGCGATCACGACCTGGATCGCGCTGACCTCCTCCGATCCGCGCGCATTGCCGTTCCTCATGCGTCGCGTGAAGGCACTCCCCTACCTCGCGGGCGCGATCGAGCGTCACCTCGAAGAACTCCCGGATCCGACGAGCGGCATGTCGCGCACGGAGCGCCAGCTACTCGCGGCCGTCGCGCGCGGCGAGTCAAACCTCAAGACGTCCGTGCAAGCGATCGATCCGCGCTATCCGATCACGGACAGCCTGCTCTCGCACACGCTCGCCACGTTCGAGCAGCTCGGCTTCACCGATGGCACCGCGATCACCGCGCTCGGTCGTCAAGCGCTCGCCGGCGCGATCGATCGCGTCCACGAGCACGGCATCGACACCTGGCGCGGCGCGGTCCACCTCACCGGGCGCGGCCCGGCGTGGCGCTGGGAATCGCGCGAGCGTCGCCTGATCGAGAAGTGATTCTCAGCCCATCGCGTACGCGCGCTCGAATGCTTCGGTCTCTTGCGCGTGCGAGATGGCGAGCCGGTCGATCTCGGCGTCCATCACGCCCGTGAGCATCTTCGTCCACATCCGGAGGTCGCCGCGTAGCGACCACAGGATCTCCTTCTTGCCGCGGAACGTCGCCGGCTTGTTCTTCTCGAAGATGTAGTGACCTGCCCACGCGAAGCCGTAGCCCGCGACTGGCACCGCTAGCAACGCGGCCGGATAGAACGGCGCCGCTGCGACGCATCCCATCGCGATCGTGGTCCCGACAAAGTGCAGCCGACGCGACGTGCGATCGCGATGCTGCGAGACGTAGAACGGCCAGAACTCTTCGAAGGACTGTGGGCGACCCATGAACCGCACACTACCAACGAAATGCGTAACCGGCGACAGCTCCGTTCGGGGTCGGCAGCAGATACGCCGTCCGCGCCGAAACCGTCTTGGTCTGCGTCGCGAACAAGTAGATCGAGAGCGCCGCAAATGGGATGCCGGCGATCAGCGTGGCGCGATCCGCCGGGCGGTTGACGTAATAGGTCACGCACGTCGAACCGTTCGGCGGCTCGACGTTGCACATGCCATTGAGGTGATAGAGGTACGCGCTCACGCCGAACAAGCCGACGGTCGGAACCAGCGAGATCCAGCGCCATCCGCCCCACCGGCGATCGACCGTGAACTCGCCACCCGAGTCGATCGTCTCTCGCTCGCGCTCCCGCACGGGCTCGTGCTTCGCGCCGACCTCGGCGACCTCGAGGCCTTCAGCAGGCGCCTCGCCCGCCAGAAACTTCGCGAGCGCCTTCAGCCGTTCCGTCGAAGGATCCGGCTCGAGCGCGATGCTCGCGCGGCGGATCTCGCGACCCGTCTCGAGGCTGATCAACGACCCGACGATCGATGGTCGGCCCTTCACCTGATCGATGCCGACCAGCGCGACCGACTTCGCGCCGATATCGTGCGCGAGCTGCGCCGCGTATCCCGCCTCGTGCGCATCGCGCGCCGCGCCGGTCGCGAACTGAAAGCCCGTCCATCCGGTCGTGCGCACGCTCTGATCGAACGCGGCATCGACCACCACCGCCGCTTCACCACCGGCGTGAACAGACACGTAGTGCGTGCGGCTCGGCTGATCATTCGCGATCACCACCACGCGGTACTCACCCGGCGGAACCTCGACCGTCGTCGTACCGCTCCCGCGATAGGCCTCGTCGACGAACACCACGCCGCCATCGACGACCCGCACCGTCAGTTTGCCGGTCCCATACGCGAGCACGCCCTTCTTCACCTCTTCGAACGCCTGCGACGCCTCCGGCCCGAACGTCGCGCGCGGCAAGCTCGAATCCGGATAGCTCCGGACCATCTCTTCGAAGGTCGAGCGCATCGCGCCCGGATCACCGTTGCGTTGCTGCGCGAGCGCCAACCCGATCATCGCCTTGCGCAGTGGCTCGCGCAGCGCCGTATCTTTCGCGAAGGCGCCCGAGTTGCGGTGCGCGAGCTCGACGAGCGGCAGCAGCGTCTTGATCGATTCGTCGAACTTGCCCTGCGCCCACAGCTTGAAGCCGCGGTCGGCCTGCTCGTTGAAGTCGCTCGGCAACCCCTTCTCGGTCCGCGCCGGCCGCGAGATCGCGGTCTCGAACAGCCGGCCGACCGTGTCGCCGGAGCTGATCTTGTTGTGCGCGAGCTCGTCAAAGATCGGCGAGAGCAGCCGGCTCGCATCCGGCGAGCGGTCTCCGGTGAACACCTCGAGGGCGATGCCGTCGTCGGCACGCGCCACCGACGAGAGGGCGAGGACCGAGGCGAGACAAACTACAATTCTGCTGACCATACCCACCGTATCGGTCGTTCGTATCACGGGTTGCGTGGTCCCCGAAACGGCAACAGGCCCGCACGGTTAGGTGCGAGCCTGCGACTGGTGAGGATCTACGTCGTTACTGGACGATGGTCACGTGAGGACGCGGGATATTGTTCTGGCCGAAGGGGTCGTTCAGGAACTGCGGGCTCGGACCCTGCGGGTGAGTGTAGAATTCGGTAGCTTTACCGACATCTGTGGTCGTGTTGGTAGTGCCCATGTAGAAGCCACCCGCCGCACTCGTATCCGGCTGATGTATGAAACCACTGATCGCCCCGTTGGTGTGGACCCGGAACGCGGATGTCGTGCTCCCGTTGATCACCTTGATTCCACGACCCGCTTTCAGTTTGAACGGGTTCGCCATCAGGTGATTGGTGTCGTACAGAGCTTTTCCCGTACCGTCGTCGCCGAACTTCACGTCCAGGATCGGATTGAACGTCATAGCCACGGACGCGTCGGAAGCTGGCCCAGAGTAGGTGGCAGTCACCTTCACGTTGCCCGTCAGAGCTGCCGTGTCTCCCATCGCCGAGACCGTCATTTTCGCAGTCGCCGTGCCGCCACTAGTAATCGTGAGCGACGTGGTGCCGAGCGCCGAAGTCCAGTCCGCTCCATCAGCCACCGCTGCCAGCGTGACCGTACCGGTGAACCCCATCTCGCTTGTCGCAGTAATCGTGAACGTTGCTGGCGAATTCAGGTCGGTCGTTGCCGACCCCGTGTCAGTTGCGAGGGAGACACGCGGGGTGGTGGTGCTTTCGGTCGTACACGACGACGAACAACCGTCACCGTTGTTCGTGTTGCCGTCGTCACACGTCTCACCTGGATCCACCACGCCGTTTCCGCAGGTCGGGGCATGGGTGTCGTCTCCACCACCTGACCCTCCAGCGATGTCGCTGACACAGGCTGGGAGTGCGACGGAGGTAAGAGCGGCGAGGAGAATGCTGCGCATGTTGTGCAACTAATACAACATGTGTGCCTGAGGTAACCAGCTGATCTGACTAGTAGGAAACCGAGGACTGCTGGGGGCCGGGTCCCCAGTCGATGCCTACACTCCCCAGAGATCGTTCAATTCTTAGCAGTGACGACCATTCTGGCATGCGAAATTCAATTCCCTGTAGGCTTTGGTCTTGATGCGTGCACTCGTGCTGTTGGTGGTCGCCGGATGTGGAAGCTCTCATCAACAGGCGGTCGACGCCGGTGTGGACGCCACGTTCGAACGTTGTGCTCCACTCGCGTACGACCCCATGCGCTACCATTTTATCGGCCCCACGACGGTGCTGACGTGGAGCCAGGCCTACGGCGCGTGCGGAGCGGTCGGCATGGAGCTCACCTCCATCAATGACACGGACGAGTACGGTCGAGATTTGTCGCAACCACCGCCGTATTGGATCGGGACGAACTACAGCGACGACGGGTTAGAGGCCCTGGATGGCTGCCCACCGTTTTTAATGTGGGCGCCTGGCGAGCCCGCGACGATGGACCTCGATACATGCGTGTACCAAGGCCCCGACGGCATGCACGAGATCATGTGCAGCGGTTCAAGTCTGGTGCTTGGTGCGCTCTGCGAAACCCCGCGCTTGAATCAAAGCTGCGCAACGATGGGGTCGACGTATGCGAGCAGTGGAACCCACGCGAAAGCAGACGCGGACGTGAGCTGCAAGGCCACTGGCGGATACGTTGTCGAGATCAACACCTCGGCGGAGCTACAAGCGGTACTGGACAAGTTTTCGAACCAGAACGATTTTTGGATCGCAGGAATGTTCAACGGAACGGTCTTCCTGGACACCACCGGGTGCCCTGAGGTGTTTGGCTGGGCGAACGGCGAGCCCATGCCGGCGACGGGAATGTGCGTCGCGTACACTCGGGGGGTCGGGATGCAGATGCGGAATTGTGCCGATGTCGTCGGAACGATTTGCGAGACCAACTGACACTCGGCACGCTCTTTGGGGATTCCGACGTGCCCCCACCCAAGAGCTACTTCTTGTTCAGCCCGAGCGCTCTTTCGACCCAGCTCTTCGCCTGGCCCGCACCGACGCCGACTTTTCCAACCGTGCCGCCGACGAAGCCCTTTTGCCCCGTCGCCTTCGAGATCTTCGAGCCGAAGAAGTAAAGCAACGCGGACCAACCGAGGACGAGCACGTAGACCGTCAGGCTCAGGCCGGGGACCACCATCGCCGCGAGGAGCGCCGCAGCCGTGACCGCAGCGATGATTACGCCAAGGCGAAGGCCGAGGTACCAAGCCGTCAGTGCACCTACGATGATCGCTGCCACCACAGACGAAGCGTAGCACGCGGTTGGCGACGGTGCTCTGTTCGTTTAGCGACGCGGTGCGCGGTACATCACGGGGGTCTCTGAAGGCAGGAACCTGCGAACGCGGTCCTGCTCGCGCGCCCACGCCAGGCGGTCTCGAAACTCGAAGAGGGTCGCGAGCCGTCGACTCCGTTCGTCGAAGCGAATCGCGAGATGGATCGCGATCGCCGTGCACCCCAGCGCCGTAACGAGCAGCAGCGTCGGATGGCTGTGACTTTCCCATGCGTGCTTGTTCATCCCGATCTGCTCGGCAAGGGTCACGAGTGTGCAAGCGGTACAGAGCATCGCGACCAGGCCCAACATGATCGGCGGGACGACTTCGTCGTATTTGGAGAAGTACATCGCCGCGAGAAAAAGGACCGACAGCAGAACCGTCGTGAACGCGGCGGCGAGGCTCACCACCGACAGGACCGGCATGGCCGGATCGTGAAGCGCCGGCTCTTTAAAATCGGCGGCGAGGAACGCGAGCGTCATGCTCGTAACGGATAGAAGGAACATTCCGCGCCAGGGCATGTGACCGGTTGGATCTCGCATGACGCGGGATATCGGACACAGCGCTTCGCGGTTGCGTAGAAAGTTTCTAAAGAGCTATTGGTAGGATAAGCAACCGGAGCGGCGGAGGGCCGATAGCGTGAACATGCGAATCATCTTTATACTTTTTGCCCTTGGGCTCGGGCTCCTGTGCTGCACCAAGACCAACCCGAACGTCTGTTGCGCGGACGAAGCGGACTGCAGCACCGCAGGAATTCCAACTATTCAAGGATGCGGCGATGGCCTCGCGTGCCGTGGTCACGTTTGCGTGGCAGAGACATGTAGCGCGTCCCGAGACTGCACGGCCGACGCTCCATATTGCGCGACCCTGAACGGACTGTGCGAACTTGCGTGCTCCGACGACACCCAATGTCCTGGAGGCAGCCAAACCGCTGACGATATCCACTGCGTGGGTGGCGCCTGCATACAGTGTCGTGCCGAGGTTGCAGCCGACTGTTCCGGCTCCACACCAGTGTGTGGAGCCGGCGTTTGCCGGGGGTGCACCGAACACACGGAGTGCACGTCGGGCGTCTGTGGCGCTGATGGCTCGTGCGCTGCATCCGGTGACATTTCATACGTCACTGTGAACGGGACGATTAACCAAGACTGCTCGCAGTTCAGCCCCTGCTCGCTCGCGAAGGCGCTCATGCTGACGCATTTGTACGTCGTGATCGACTCGGGGACCTATGCCAACTTGGGAACGATCGTCCTTTCGAATGGTCGCTGGCTCATTGGCCGTGGCGCTCGACCCGTACTTACCAATCCGATGCACGGACCAATCATTCAGCTGAACTCCGGAGCCAACGTTCGGCTTGCGAACCTACAGATATCTGACGCGACCGCGTCGAGCAGCCTCGTGGGAGACGGAGTCGATTGTCAGTCCGATGGCCAGCCCGCAAACAGAAGCCTCGTTCTGGACAACATGTTGTTCCTGAACAACTCCGGGACCGGCGTTTTCGGCCACACCTGTACGGTCGCTGCCAGGCGCAGTGCATTCAGGTCGAATGGTGGTTCGGGGATGGAATTGGCCGATCTCGATTCGACGATCGACCGATGCGAGTTTTCCAACAATGGTTTTCTAGGGCTGTACACCGACGGCGGAGTTGTCCACATCACGAACGTTTTTGCATTTCACAACGCGAAAACGGGGATCGATAGTGAAAGCGACAAGCCGGGGAACGTGATCGAGTTTTCGACGATTGCCGACAATGGTGGCTACGGCCTCTTTCTGGGATCGCCCGGAGCGACAGCATCGAACAACATCGTCGCTCGCAACACGATGGGGCCGGTGCAATGTCAAAATCCTCCTTGCACGTACACGGGCTCGATCGTGTCCGCAGGCAGCGACGTGACGACGCTGCACTTCGCGTCGCCGGATACGCAGCCGTACGACTACCACTTGACCGCTGGCAGCGTCGCCATCGATGCAGCTACAACCGCCACGCTCGATCACGACTTCGACGGCGATGCGCGTCCCAAGGGCGCGGGCCGTGATGTCGGCGCCGACGAAGCGCAATAGACGCATCCAGCGAGGCGGAGGGCCGATAGAGTGAACATGCGAAGCATTATTTTGGTGATGGCGCTCGGCGTCTTTGGCTGTACGAAGCACAACCCGGATTCGTGTTGCTCGACGCAACAACAGTGCGACGTGCTCGGCATTGGTGCTGTTACGGGATGCATTTCGGGGAAGACGTGCGACGGAACCGGCACGTGCGTGGCCGTACAGTGTTCGACCTCTGCAGATTGCACGTTGCCAGCCCAACCGATCTGCGAGGACCAGCTCTGCGTGGCCAAGTGCACCGTCGACGGCCAATGTTCGAGCGATCGTCCATATTGCGGGACGGACGGCATTTGCGACGCCTGCCTTATGGACGCGCAGTGCACGGGGAATACCTCCGTCTGCGATGGTTCGACGCACACGTGCCGGGGCTGTGACGAAGACTTCGAATGTCCGAGCGGTGTGTGCCTGGACAACGAGCACTTGTGCGCGAAGGACGTCGCGATCGTGTGGGTCACGGAGTCCGGAATTGACGTCGGGACATGCACCAAGGACGCCCGGTGCGCGACATTCAGCTTCGCACTGAGTAAGACCACCACTGCCAGGAACGTGATCCGCGTCGATGGAGACACCGTCGACTTCGGCACGACCACCAATTCTCTCGTGGCAAAAACGCTCTACGTCGACACCGGCACCATTCATCTCTCGCGCTCTGGCACCGTTTTCGACGTCGGCAACAGTGCATCGTTGTCGCTATCGGGACTTCTCACGGTCGGCGACAACGCAGCTTCGGCAATCAATGTCGAAACAGGTGGCGTCCTGCACGTCTCGCGTGTGGCCTTGGGTGAAGCTACCGCTAGTACGAACGGGGCGATCGTCGTGACAGGCGGCGTTGTCACCCTTGACCGCGTGAAATTCACGGCTACAAGAAACGGAAACGGAAACGGTATTTCGTGTTTCGGTGGTGGCGTAGTTACCGCGACGTCGTCGACCTTCACGGAACTCGCGGTTGTCACGAGCGCCTGCGAGTTACATCTGAGCGGCAACTCGTTCCAGGCTCAGGCGGGCTCGCTCTCCGTTCAAGGCGGAACCGTCACGATCGAGAACAACAGCTTTGCGACGACGTACGAGTATCAAGACTCCGCGCAGGTGGGATCGACGGCTCCGGGGAGTTACGTACGCTTCAATACATGGGTCGATATGTCGTCGAACAGCCTGGGAGGTACGGGCCTCACCTGCATCGGTACGCTTGACGTCTCGAACAACATCTTTGCGTTCGGACCCGACGGTGCATATGGGTGCGCGACGAGCTTCTCGCTCTTCGACGTTGCCCAGACGAGTTCGTCGCCTGGAACCGGAGACCTTGTCGGCAGCAGCTCGACGTTCTTCATCAATGAAGCCAATGGCGACTTCCATCTGGCGGTTGGTAGCCCAGCAAAGGGCGCTGGAAATCCTGCGTCCACGACAACTGTCGATCGTGACGGCAATCAGCGACCCAATCCTGCGGGTACGCCGCCCGATATCGGCGCGTACGAAGCGCCATAAACTACTCGAGGCGTTCGCGGCACGGAAAGTCGCAGCTCTTGCGATGCGTGCAGTCGTAGGCGCAGCCCGCGGCGAGCGCGAAGAGGGTGAGGATCTCGTCCGATGGATCGGTCGGGACGGCCTTGCGCGCTGCGCGCGCCGCGCCGATCAACGCGGTCGCATCGGTCGCGTACGGGGTCTCGACGAAGCCGAGCCGGAACAGGGTGTCGCGCACGATGCGGTGAGGCGTGACCGTGAAGTCCGCGAGGTCGTCGTAGCGGATCACGCCGAGGCGCGCGAGCATGTCGAGGATCCAGAACAGCTCGGTCTTGAACAGGCCGCGGCCGAGCGCGGCGTCGAGCGAGGCGAAGACGTCGGCGGCAGAGGCGCGACCCTCGAGGCTCGCGGCGAGCTCGGGAACTTCGGCGCAGCGGCGAGCGGCGAGCGATGCGAGCATGAGCGCACGCGCATCGACTTGCGACGGGAGCGTTTCGGGGACCGTGCCCTGGTAGAGGTCGGCAAGGACGTTGGCTTTGTCGAGCGCGGTGTACGAGGCGATGACGCCCGCACGATCGCGATCGAGGCGGAACGCGAGCGCGGCGGCGACCGCGATGCGATAGAGGACTTCGTCCGCGCCTTCGACCCATTGCTCGGAATCGAGGCCGAAGTCGGAGGGTTGGTAGGTGGCGGGGGTGAGGTTGAGCTCGGACCACCACGCGCCGATGCGCGTGGTGCTCTCGGCGAGGACGTCGTCGGCGAAGCCGGATGCGAAGCGCGACGGCGGGACCGCGCGCTCGCGGTTGCGCGGCGTCGGGACGCCTTCGGCGTTGAGGTGGCGCAGCGGCCCGGGCAGTGGAGATCCGGACGGTGCCGCACCCGCAGTGACAGGGATCGAAGTGTCGCCGGCGACGATTTCGGCAGGCGCGGCTGCGGTGGAGTCGTCGTCGAGGACGATCGGGACGACCGGATCGGGCTCGGGCTTGTCGTCTGAAACGTAGTCCTCGAGATCGAGGGCGGCGGCGAGCGTCGAGTAACGTTCGAAGCGGGGCCCCGAGGCGACGGCCACGCCGAGTGGGCGGAGGAGGCCACACGCGAGTGCGATCTGGATCCAGACCTCGAGCGCGGGGCGCGACAGCAGCTTGTAGTCGTACGCGGCCGAGTTGAGGTGTTTGTAGATTTCGTCTTTGTGGTACGCGCGCTGCGAGATCAGGTCGACGATCGTCTTGGCGAGGACGGGGTTGAGGTACCAGACGCGATCGAGGACGGCCGTCGCTTGCTCTTCGTCGCTCGCGGCGGCGGCGAGCGCGACCATGAAGTCCGAAGGCGTGATCGCGGCGCCGCTGACGCCGAGGAAGCGCAGGATCGGGATGGGCTGTTCGCGGTTCCAGAGCTTCGCGGAGCGCAGCCGGCTGCGCAGCTCTTTGAAGGATTCGCCCTTCGGGGGCATCTCCTTCGCCACGCGGATGAGCGCCGCGAGCGCACCGCGTTGGTCGTTGCCGATCGGCGGGAACTCGACGACCTGAGGCATGCGACCAACGGTAACACCGCGTGTTGTGCGTCGCGAGGTGGCGTGGTGGAGTTGTGCGGATGTTGGTGCTCGTCGTGTTGCTCGCCGGGTTGCTGTTTCCCGGTTTCGGCCAGGCGGTCGCCGGCCGCAACTGGTGGGCGATGTTCTGGGCGGTCGCGGTGCCGCTGCTGCACGGCCTGGCCGTGGCGGTGTCGCCGTGGTGCTTCTACGCGTCGTTCGTCGCGCGCGTCGTCGGTGCATTCCACGGTGGGTGGTCGCTCGGTGGGAGCAAGAAGGCCGAGTGGTTCGCGCTCTTAGCGCTGGGCCTGCCGATGTTCGCGATCGCTGCGATCGTGGTGATTCGCGTGTTCATCCTGCAGGGGTTCGGCGTGCCCTCGAGCTCGATGGCGCCCACCGTCAACGTCGGCGATCGCGTGTTCGCCACGAACCGCGGCAGCGTCGGTCCCGGCGACATCGTGTTCTTTCACTATCCGTGCGACACGCAGCTCGAATACATCAAGCGGATCGTCGCCGTGGGTGGCGACACGGTCGAGGTGCGCTGCGCGGTCGTCTACGTCAACGGCAAGGTCGTACCGGCGACTCTCGTGCCCGGGCCGTGCAGCTCTCACGACTACGAAGAGGTCGGCGGCCGGTGGTTCGATCGCCCGTGCTCGGAGTTTCGCGAAGAGCTCGCCGGTCACCCGTACAGCGTGTACGGCTCGCCCGACCGCATCGAGCACTTGACGACCGGGCAAGACGACGCGCGCGATTTTCCACGCCTCGGGATCAACCTGCCGCCGAACTGCAGCAACGCGGAGGTCTCCTCGGAGGCGAGGGTGCCGAGAGCTGCCGGGACGATCGTCGCGACGCAACCCACGCAGCCCGGTGCGTGCGCGCAGCAACTGCACTATGTCGTCCCCGCCGATGCGTACTTCGTACTGGGCGACAACCGCTCGAGCTCGAGTGACTCGCGGGTCTGGGGCTCGGTCCCGAAGGACGCGATCATCGGTCGTGCGGTGAGCGTGTGGTTGGCGAAGGGGCCGAATGGCTACGACTGGTCGCGCGTCAAGATGCTGCCTTAGAGCGAGCGCGACCACACGAGGTGGTGGTCGTCGAACGCGTGCTGCCAGTCCCCACCCCACTCCCACCCGAGCTCGTCGATCGCGGCGACGACCGGGCCCGGCCGCACGAACATGCCGGGCCGGATCACGCGACGATCGGCGAACACCGCACCTTCGGACGGTGCGATGCGATCGGGCTTGCGCCACGGGTTCTCGACGGGATTGATATCGATCGCGAGGCCGCGCGCGTGTTGCGACAGCATGGTCGTACCGGCGACGACGCGAAAGTTGAACCCCGAGGTGTTGTCCGCGCTCATCGAGCGATCGTCATCGGCGGCGTACGCGTCGACGAGCTTCATCTGGCGGATCGGAAAGCCGAGCGCGTAGAGCCGACGAAACAGCTCGACCGCGCGCGCGGCGATCGCGGCGGCAACGACGAGCTCGCCCGTCGCGACGCCGCCGTCGAACGTGACATGCGCGAGCCGCAGATATGCGAGCTCGTCGACGCGTGGGCAGCGCGGTTCGTCGCGCCACGAATGAGTGAGCCGCGCAGCGATCTCCTTGGAGACCGCGAGCGCTTCGCCACGGAACGGCCCGGCGGGAGGCGCGAGCAGCGCCGTCATCTATGGTGCCGTGGGTGCCGTGGGTGCCGTGGGTGCCGCGGGTGCCCCGAGTGGTGTCGCAGGCGTCGTGATCGCGGGCGAGACGCCCGGCGGCACGGCCACCGCTTGCGCAGGCGTCAGGGTCACTGGCTTCGGCGTTGCCGGAACCGCCGTGCCTGGCGCCTTGGCCTGCTGCGCCTGTTGCGCCGCGACCCACGGCGCGAGGGCCGGCATCCGCGCGAGCGTCGCGCTGCGTCGCATCGCGAACACGGCGGATGGGTTCTGAGGATGCGCGGTCGCGAACTTGTCGTACTCGGCGCGCGCCTTGCCCCACTGGCCGACGCGATCGAGCGCCGAGGCGAGCTGGAACCTCGCATCTTCGTCGCTGGTATCCGTGCTGACGGCGGCCTCGAGATGCGTCACCGCCTTGTCGACATCGTTCGCGTGGAGCTGCGCCATGCCGATCTGGTAGTGGATCTCGCCGGCGCGCGGTGCGGCGCCCGACAGGTTCAGGGCGCCCTCGAGCATGACGACGACCTCGCCGAACTTGCCGGACTTGCTCGCATTCGCGGCCGATTTGAGCGCGGCATCGACCTGCATCATCTCGGCTTGCTTTGCCCGCGCCGCGAGGACCTCGTGCTCGAACCGTGACAGCGGCGCGGCCTTGAGCTCGTTGATCCGCTTCATGGCATCGTCGCGCTTGCCGGCTTCAAGCTGCTGCCATGCGTCCCATGCCTTGCCATCCGCGGCCTCACGTGCCGCGAGCTTCGCGTTCGCTTCGTCCGCGCGTCGGACCGCCGCGTCGCGATCGGTGGCCGCACGGTCGCGCGCGCTCACGACCTCGTGCACGCGGCTCTGGTAGACGAAGTAAAACGCGCCACAACAGAGCAGCGTGAACATGAGATAGGCGACGAACGAGTTCACGTTGAGCCACTGAGCCCGCTTGCGTTGCTGGTCGACCAGCGCGGCGATCGAATCCGCGAGCTGCTGGACCTGCGCCGAGGTCTTCCGGGTCTGGGTGCCCTGGTCGTCGAGCTTGCGCCGGAGGGCATCGAGGAGCGCCCAGCCGTCGGCATCGCCGGGGCCCTGATCGGGCTCGGCGTCGTCGGTCTGAGGGCGTGGCGCCATGCTCATCTGCCGCCTTCGTGCCCCGAATCGGGGGTCAAATCAAGCCCGGCTGGCAGAGCGTGAAATCGATCCGCGGTACCCGCGTTGAGCATTCGGGGTCGATGGGGTATGGTGTGCGTGGCCCAGGTCCGACCTGTGCCCCACGCATGACACTCCTCTATGATTGGCTGAAGAAGGCCGCGAAGGCTCAAGGCAACAACAAGGCTGTCGTTTACCGCGACAATTACTTGTCGTGGCGCGGCCTGCTCCATCGTGTGGACCGCCGCGCGCAGGAGTTCAACAGCATGGGCATCAAAAAGGGTGCCTGGGTCGGGCTGATGCTCGGCAACGTCCCCGATTTCGTGATCCTCGCGCTCGCGCTCTCGAAGCTCGATGCCGCGATCGTTCCGATCGATCCGACCACCGGGGGTCGCGAGCTCGAGCTCATACTCGCCGCCGCACCACTCCGCGCATTGGTCACCCGGCCTCGTGGCAGTGAAGGCTCGATCAGCGCGAACGGCACGAGCGCACCGGTGCCCCCCAGCACGCTTCCCCGCTCGCGGGTCCAGCGCCCGACAGTGCCTCCGAAGGTCGGCGAGCCGCCGCCGCCACCGAACGCCGATGCCGCGGAAGTACGGCGTCGCCTCCAGGGCACGCTGCTCACTTGCGCTGTCTACAAGCGGGAACCTCCCAAGCACGGCGTCGATCCGATCGCGGTCCTCTTCACCGCCGATTCGCTCGGCGATCCGAAGGGAGTGTTGCGCACCGACAAGAACACGATCGCATCAGTCGATCACGTCGCGACCGCGTTCGGCATGTCCGATAAGACCAAAGTTCTCGTCGCGGTGCCGCTGTTCCACGCCTACGGCTGGGACATCGGATTCATGCCGACGCTCAAGCTCGGCGCGACGATGTTCCTCGAGGAAGAAGTCTCGGCTCGCCGGATCGGTAAGCTGATGCGCGAGCACGATATCGACGTCCTGCCGGGCACGCCGGCGCTCTACGCCGAGCTCGCGAAGCTGCCAACTGCGAAGAAGGTCGAGCTCAAGGATCCGCGCTACATCGCCGCCGGCTCGCGCCTCGACCAGGCGGTGGCGGATGCGTTCCTCGCCGAGTACGCCGTCAAGATCCAGTCTTGTTACCACTCGACCGAGGCAGGTGCCGTCGCGCTCGAAGACACCGGCAAGTATCCGACGACCGTCGGTAAGCCGATCGGTGGCGTCGAAGTGAAGATTGTCGGCGCCGATGGCAAGCCCGCCAAGGAGGGCATCATCTGCATCAGGTCCAAGACGCTGTCGCCGAAATCGATCGGCCCGTTCGATGCCGAGAGCCCGCCGGTCACGACGCGCGCATCTGGCATGCCCGCGATTGGCGCGACCGATAAGGGTGGCTGGTTGCGCACCGGCGACCTCGGCAAGATAGACAAGAACGGTCGCCTCGTCATCACCGGTCGCGAAGACGACGTGGTGAAGGTCGATGGCAAGCGCGTCGCGCTCGGCGAAGTCGAAGGCTGCCTCGAAGCGTTCCCGAAGATCAAGCAAGCGCAGGCCACGGTCGTCACCGATCCGATGGCCGGCGCGATGGTCGTCGCGCGCGTCGTGATGAAGACCAAGTGCGGCGCGGAGGAGATCATCGATCACTGCGCGCGCAACCTCGCACCGTACAAGGTGCCGAGGCGTATCGAGTTCTGCGACTCGATCTAGCGACGAGTCCCTGCCCTGGGACTAGTTGATCACGACGAGCTCGCCCGCGTCGTGGCCACAGAACCGCGCGTAGAGATCGTACTTGGTCGCACACACCGGACAGATCCGCGCGACCACCCCCGCCGGCTCCGTCGCATTGCGCTTGCGCGGCCGCGTCGCGTTGTAGACCGGGAACGGCACGAGCTCGTTGCCATCGTGCGGGCAGCTGCGCAACCCCGGCTCGTACGCGCGACGGCATGCCATACACACGATCCCCGCACTCTTCGCTCCACCACCGGCGGCACGCAGAGGGCCACCGAGCATCTCTTCGGGCGGCACGAGCCGACGCGCATCGCGCGTGCAGTACGTCATGCCGTGAAACTCCGTGCGGCAGGTCGGGCACACCATCGCGGTCGACGTCGCGATCGCGAGCAGGCCACCGCCACCACCACCGCGCACTATCTGAGGTCGTGGCCGCACACGCGGAGGTGCCGCAGATGCCGAAACGGGTGCCGGGATCGCTCGTACTTGATCGGTCGTGTTGTCGATCCCGCGACCGCGACGACGCACGAGGAACGCCATCGCGACCAGACCGATGATCACGAGGACGAGCAGGCCGATCACCGCGACCAACATGGGCTCGGCGGTTGCCATCGTGCTCATCAGCAAACCGATTCGCGACATAAGACTCGGGCCGGCTCAAAGGCTAGCAACCGGGTTCGGAACGGTCAATCACTACCAAGCGAACCGCTACTTTCTGCTACTACGTCACCGGATGCCGGACCTGGTGATCGGCGCACGCAAGACGAACTTCCCCCGGCCGTGGCGCGCCGGAATGATCGCGATCGCCATGGTGGGCGTCGCGCTCGTCGTGGCGTGGGTCATTTATAAGCGGTCGGTCGCGTACGAGGTGCCGGGTGGCGCAGTGACCGGGGAGATCACCGAGATCCAGCCAACCCCGGGCACGCGCCCGACGCTCGCCTACGGCAACTCTTCCCTCGACTGGCTCGGCGGGCTGGCCGTGCTGCGCGCCACCGGTGATGCCCACGCGATCGGGGCGGCCCACGGCAGGCTTCTCGCCCCGCTGCTCCCGGCCATGATCGCCGCCGTTCGACCTTCGATCGAAGCGACGATCACCGACGACGGCTGGCTCGGCCATGCGACCCACAACATGCGCCTCGCGTGGCGCTGGCGCTTCATCGACGACGGGCTCGGTGAGCGCGATCTGCGCATGGTCGCAGGCATGACGCGCGGCGCAAACGCGAGTGGCACCGACGTGAGCTTCGACGATCTACTCCGGATGCAGGCGACGCTCGATGTCGGGTTGCCGGCGCCATCGAGCGGCGAGCTCGTCGGGCTCGCTCACAGCCTGACCGTCATCGCGCAACAAGCGCCGACCCCCGCGCGGGTGTGGATCGGCCGGACGATGTCACTGCCCGGCCTTGCCGACGGTGGTGAAGCCGCCGTTCCCGTGGTCGAGATCGTGCATCCCGATGGCCGGATCGCGTGGGCCGCGGTCGGTTGGCCCGGCCAGCTCGGAACGGTGACCGGGATCAATGCGCAGGGCCTCGCCGTGCTCGTCGATCCGGCACGCACCGGCGATATCCGCCCGACGCGCACGGCCCGCCCGGTCGCGCTGCTCGCTCGGATGATCCTCGAACAAGCCAAGACGCTCGACGAAGCGGTCAAGCTCGTCGAGCAAACTCCAACGCTTGGCTCGGCCGTGATCGTGATCGTCGATGGCTCGACCGGCAAGTGGCTGATCGTCGAGCGCACGCCCGAGAAGGCGATCGTCGAACGCAATCCGAAGCTGCCGGTGTTCGCCGATACGCTCACGACAAACGCGCTGTCCTCGGATCCCGAGAATGATCGCGCGAAGCGCATGCTGGCGCCGGGACGCATCGAGCGCGCCGCTCGCCTCGTTCGCGTGCCGCTCGCCGATACCGCCGCGCTCGCTGCGGTGCTGCGCGATCAACACGCGACCGACGACAGCCCACGCCCACCCGGTCACCGCGGCGTGATCGACGACGGCCGCCAGATCCAGCAAGTGATCCTCGATCCACAATCGCTACAATTGTGGGTCGCGGATCCGCAAGCTGGCGGCCGGATGCGCGCGTTCGATCTACGTCACGAACTGCGTGGCGAAGGTGATCGCGCGGTGCCGCCCGCGGACGTGCCCGCGGATCCGAACCTCGATCCAGATCGGGTGCCGTCGTTACGCGCGGCGCGCGCGCAACTCGGCATCGCACGCTCGGCGCTCGCACGCGGTGATCGCAAAGCTGCGAGCGAAGCATGTGCGCGCGCACGCGCTCGCGCCCCGAGCCTTCCGGAGGCCCTCGAGCTCGCAGCGACGATCGCGCGCGCACGTGGCGAGGATGGCGAAGCGCGCACGTGGTACCAGCGCTGGCTCGAAGGCGGGCCCGACGATCCCCAAGGCGAGGAACGCGCGCATTCGCTGCTCGCTCGCTAGGTCGGACCCCGAGCGTTCGTCAGCGATTCATCAACAGCGCGACAGCGGCACCGGAGACACCGCCGAGGACGAGCAGGCCGAAGAGGATCCAGATCCAGCGATTCGACCTGGCTGGATTGCGGTGCGTATCGTTGTAGCTCGCATTCGGTGGTGCCTGCGGGTACGTCATCATAGGCGCGCCCATTCCGGACAGCTGAGACTGACGATTCTGCGGCTGCGGGAACGGCGACTGCGGCTGCGCGTACGAATTCGAAGGCGGCACGTGCTGCGATGCGCCCTGGCCGGGCGTATTCATCCGCAAGCCGAACGGGTTCGGCGCCGCGGCCGGACCCAACGCGGCCTCGGGAATCTGCGGTGGCGTGAGCTGCGGCAGCTCGCCTTTGCGGGTCTCGAGCAACTCCGCACCCGTGGCGCGCACGGGACCGCTCGCGCCGGAGCCGAACGGCATCATCGCCGGGTTGGTCTGCTCGCGCGCCGCATCGATCACTTCCTGGAGTGCGGCAGCCATCGCGCTGACATCGGCGTGGCGATTCGTTTTGTCCTTTTCGAGCGCCTTCAGGATCGCGCGATCAGCGGCGGCCGGCAGGTTCGCCTTCGGCGACCGCGCCGACGGCGGCGGTGGCGTTTGTTTGAGCTGCGCGGTGATGAGACCTGCCGGGCCCTTCGCATCGGGGAACGGCAAGCCACCCGTGATCATCTCGTACGCGACGACACCGAGCGCGTAGACATCGCTCCGCCCGTCGAGCGCCTTACCCATCAGCTGCTCGGGCGACATGTACTCGAGGGTGCCGAGGGTCTGCCCTGTCGCGGTGAGCTGAGGCGATTGAGGATCGATCGAATCTCCGCGCATCACCTTCGCGATGCCGAAATCGAGGATCTTCACGAACTCTGGATTCCCGGGACGTGTCTCGAGGTAGACGTTCTCCGGCTTGAGATCGCGATGCACGATGCCTTGCGCGTGAGCCTCGGAGAGCGAGCTGCACATCTCGATCAGGATCTTGAACACGCGCTTCCACCCAAGCGGTGCTTGCTCGTGGAAGACCTGATGCAGGCTCTTACCCTCGAGCAGCTCCATCGCGATGTAAAGGGTGCCGTCGGGGGTCTGATCGAAATCGTAGGTCGTGATCGTGTGCGCGTCTCGCAGGTTGCAAAGGACCATGCCTTCGCGGCGAAACCGCGAGACGAGGTTCTCGTCCTTGGTCATCTCGGGATGGAGCAGCTTGAGGGCGACCTTGCGGCCCGTCGCGAGCTGCGTGCCTTTGTAGACCGCACCGAAGCCGCCCTCGCCGATCTTTGCTTCGATCTTGAAGCGGTTATTGAGGACCTGGTTGAGATAGATCTCGTCGCCGACGGGGGCTTTAGGCTTCAGCGCCGCACGAACCACGGGCTTCGGTGCGACCGGTTTCGGAGCAGGCGGGCTCGCTGCGGCAACCACTGGAGGTGGTGGCTGAGCCATCTGCAAGCGATGACCGCAAACACCGCAGAATCGAGCATTCGACTCGAGCGGTGAACTACACGACGGGCAGTTCATCCAGCCCGAATTTTCGCAGAAGTTCTGGGGTAGCGCACGTCGCTTCCACACATTTTCCGTAACTAACAGCGAGCCAGCAGCAGCGCGAGCAAGATGACAACGCAGCCACCGCCGACCGCTAAAACCAGCCAGGGTGGCCGCGTCTTCTCCAGGACGGGCGGCTGGAGGCCGGCGATCGCGGTCTCGTCGCCGAGAAACAAGCGGACGCGCGGGCCGCCAGGTCCGAACACCAGGTCCAGTGGCGTCAACGGTGCGACCTTGGCCTCGGTCACCCGGTGGCCGTCGATGTACGTGCCATTGGAGCTGCCGAGATCGCCCAGCACCCAACCTGCCTCGACAGGCCTCAGCTCCGCGTGGCGCGAGCTCGCATCGATGTCGCGGTACGGATCGAACGCCACTTCGCAGTCCGGATGTCGTCCGAACCGGATGCGCTTCGACGCATCGAGCTCCTGACGCTGGCCACGCCGCGTACCGGCGATGTGGTCGATGACGACGCGCACGCCGCCATTCTAACACTCCTCAGCTACCGGGCTCCGAGCACCCAGGCGATCGCACACGCGAGGACCGCCGCAGCGACGAGCAGCCAGGTCCGGGTCCCACGCGATTTGAGGTGACGGCGCGCGGGCCCCTCGATGTCTTCGATCGGCAGCGCGGTCGAGGGCAACCGGATGCCCACCCGCGAGACCATGATCGCGTGCTGGCCGGTCACGGGGATCGACGGTGGGATCGATTGCGACGGGAGGCCGATCCGGGCGGCTAACCGGCGCGCGACATAGGAGGTGTCCGTGAGCGCGCGGTCGCCTTCCTTCTGGGGATCGAACTCGCGAAACGTCGGCAGATCATCCTCGTCGCGCGGTGCGACCAAGCGATCGCCACCGACGTCGAGCACGATCGCGGTGATGTTGTCGCTGCCACCCGCGGCACGTGCGGCGGTGATCAACAACATCGTCGATTCAGCGACGGTGTGAGGTTCTGACATCAGGATCGCGAGCGCCGGATCTCCGACGAGGCCGTGCAACCCATCGCTGCATAGCAACACGCGATCGCCCCGGCGGAGCTCGATGATCGAGAGCGACGGTTCGACATCATCACCGACGCCGAGCGCCTGGAGGATCGCCGAGCCTGCGTTCGCGGCTTCGATCTCGTCGTGCCCGGCGGCGAGCAGTGCCGAGGATAATGACTGATCCTGGGTTACCTGCACGAGCGTGTTGCTGCGTTGCACGTACGCACGCGAATCTCCGACGGTGGCGATCACCAAGCGATCGCCGACGACCCCGGCCGCCGATACGGTGGTGCCCATGCCCTTCAAGCCGGGCTCGCGCTTGCCCATTGCGTGGACATCGTGATTCGCGATGCGCGTCGCTCGCCGCAGCAGGCGCGCGAAGACCTCCGGATCTCGGGTTGCCGGCGTGCCTTTCATCTCGCGCCAGATCACCTGCGCCGCCAGATCGCTCGCGACCTCGCCGCCTTCGACGCCACCCATGCCATCGCACACGACGAGCAAGACCCCTCGTTCGGCGGTCGCACGCCACGGCTGCTGGACGGCGTCGACGAGGACTCCTTGATCGAGATCGCCGACGAGAAAACTGTCCTCGTTGTGATCGCGGACCTGGCCGACATCGCTGGCAGCGGCCACCGCGATGTCGAGCGTGGGGGTCACCGGGCGACGAGCTCGACGCGCAAGAGCTGGTCACCCATCCGCACGTGGTCACCGTGCTTGAGCGGCGTCGGCCCCGCGATCCGGACGAACGTGCCGTTGGAGCTACCGAGGTCGGTCACCTTCGCGGTCTTGCCGTCCCACGTGATCGCGGCATGGCGACGAGACATGAATGCGTCGTCGCGAAAGACGATATCGCCTTCTTCGCGACCGAGCACGGTCTCGTCGGCGATCAGGTGGCGAACGTCGCGATAGCCGCCCGACGGGACGATCTGATGGAGGCGCGCAAACGGCTCGCGCGGCGGCGATCCGAACAGCGACACGCCGTGGCGCACGAGCGGATGCACGGTCTTCTCTTCGGGCGAGAGCCGCTCGAACACGAGCACTTCCCGACCGACGAGCATGGTCGATCCATCGGCGAGCTCGACCGGAGCGTCTGCCTTTTTGAACACGCCGTTGAGCGTGTCGATGGCGTGGATCCGGACGACCCCGTCGGATGTGCGTTCCAACCGCGCGTGTTGCTTCGCGAGGAACCGATCTTCGTCGAACGCGATGTCCGCGCCGGCGCGCCCGATCACCGTATCGTTCGAGGTCAGCGAGAACCGTTGACCATCACTGCCATCGCGGTTGACGAGCACGGCGGTGCCCCACGCGGCACCCGCTGCGATGGCCGGCGTGCTGATCCGGACCGCGACCGGCACGGCCGACCCTGGCTGCGAAGGCCGCACGTACTCCGGTTGCGCGATCGTCGCGCCCTGCGGATCGATGCCAGCAACGAGCCCCGAGCTGGGTGGCGCGGCGAACGGCGGAGGTTGATTCGTCGGCGGACGCGGTCGTGGCATCGGGCCGGGATCGGTCGGCGCGATGGCCTGGAGGTGAAGTCCGCATTGCTGGCAATACGCGAAGCCAACCGGCGTCGCGGTGCCGCAGCGCGGACACGTGATCGTGCTGTCGGAGACCGGCACGATCACCGGACGCACGGCAGGCGCCACGGGTTGCGGAGGTGGAGGTGAGCCCTGCCCCGGCGCCGTCGGTCCGGTGCCGATCGATGGCAGCGACGCCAGGCCCGATCCGCAGGCCCGACAGAACTTCATCCCCGGCGGGTTTTCTCCTCGACAGACACCACAGATGACGGGCAACCCCGCGCTCGGCGCGGGAGTCTGCTGAACGGCACCGAGTGCACTGCCACAATTAAGGCAGAACGACGAACCCGGCGGGCTTTCGTGGCCACATACAGAACAACGCATCACACCCCTGGACCTCAGTTTGTCTAAAACCCCGACGATCGGGAATGGCGCCGGGCCGGTTTGCAACGCCGATGGCGTCTTGCTAAGACCGGGCCGCTCCGTGCCGCGCAAGCCCTCACACCCGTTCAGAAAACTCGCGGCTCTGGCACTCGTTGCCGTGGTCGCAGCCAGCTCGGGGGCCTGCACCCGTGGCAACGTGCGCATCGCGCCCTTCCGGGTTCGCCCCGATTCGGCGGATGCCGGGTCGCTGCGGGGCCCGTTCAACGGTTGGGTGGTCGACGTGACCACCCACGCACCGATCGCCGGTGCCCTCGTCTATGCGGCGTGGACGCTCGAGCGCGGGAGCGCCCTGCCCGAGCCCGCGGGCGCACACGAGTACGTCGGTTCGACCGATGCGGCCGGCAACTATCGCGTGCCGTCGTTCGAGTCCGTGCCGTCGGGCACGCGCGTCACCGAGTTCACGTTGCTCGTCTACAAGCGCGGCTACATCGCGTACCGCAGCGATCGTCGGTTCACGGATCTCGGCCTGCGCATGGATTTCGCGCAGAACGACAATCAAGTGCTACTCGAGCGCTGGCGCAACGAGCTCTCGCACGCGCGTCACCTGCGGTTCGTCGGTGGCGGCACGGCGGTGTCGGCACTCACATCCTGGGAACTCGCCGATGCGAGCGCCGAGCTCGAGGGCAAGCGCCCGAGTGGCGACGATCTGCGCCCGGGGCGCGGCGAAGGTCCCTACGTTGTCGCGGCGCAGCTCCTCACCGATGTCGATATCAAGGCGCGCACGAAGTACGACGGTCAGTTCGAAACCGGGCCGCTCTCCGACGAGCCCGACACCGCGACCTACTCGTCGCAGCACTTCAAAGCGCTCGGGCGTCCCGAGAGCTGGGACGTCGCGATCCGCGTGTGGCGTCTCGATCCCGGCAAAGCGCAGGCGCGCTACGACGAGCTGATCTCGCAGCTGCCGGGCGTCACTGAGAAGGACGAGGTCGCGAGCCGCTCGTTCCAGACGGCCGAGAACGAGATCCGCGGCGTCGGCTTTCTAGACGGAACGCGCGGCGTCGTCGTCCTCATCACGTGCGGCAACAGCCAGTGCGCGTCGCTCGAGGATGCAGTCGCGCTCGAGCAAGGCGTGTACGCGCGGTTAAAGCAGCTGGTCCCGATGGGGCTCGGCGGAGCTCCGGGCGGTAAGTGACCGACATGAAGAAGAAGAGCCTCGCCTCTGTTCTCGCCCTCGTCCTGGCGGCGAATTCCGCCGGCGCCTGGGAAGCCCAGACCACACACGCAGGCCTCGCCGAACAAGCCGCGCTCGCGTCGCGCTTGCATCATCGGCTCGTCATGCTCGGCTTCAACGGGGGCTTGTTCGAGCCACTCACGATTCCGCCGGCGGATGCGAAAGCGCTGATCGACGATCTACATCTGCTGTCGCCGACCCACGGCGCGGTGCCCGATGCCCGTGGTCGCCAGACCGCGCTCGCGTGGATCTCCGCCGGTGCCGTGCTCGCCGACGTGCCGGCCGCGCACGGCGCGAATCACTTCTACGATCCGACGACCCATCACGGCTGGGAACGCCCGTCGCGCGGCGTCGGCGGAGTGCTCCGCGGCGTCTCGACGCTCCCCGATCGCGGGGTACCTGCGCCGGATTGGGTCGTCGACAAGGCGAACCCGTTCAACCTCGCGGGCTTCCTCGACCAGTACGCGAAGGCGGTCGCGGCCTCGACCCCGGGCGAACGGTCGCGCGCGATGGCGGCGGCGCTGATCACGGCAGGTGCGATGATCCACACGCTCGGCGATCTCGGCACGCCGTCGCGCGTGCGTAGTGATGAAGAGGCGCACCTCGACCCGCTCGGTGGTGGTGGCGAGGATGTCGGCTCGCGGATGGAGCGGATCGCTGCGCTCGCGTATGGCCGGCTCGGCGTGCCGCTGCCCGGTCGCGTGATCACGCGCCTCCACCTCCGCGATTACTTCACGTCGCTCGACGGTTCCGGCCTCGCCGATCAGATCTCGACGACGTACTTCTCGCCGAACACGCTCCCCGTCTCGGGGCGCGTGACCTCGGTGTCGCCGACGCTCGCGCGTCCGCTGCCAGCGCTCCCTGCGAAGCTCAACCTCGTCGCGGGCGGTCGCGACGAAGGCGCCACGGTCTACAACAAGGCCGGCACCTGCATCGCGCGCTATCGGGTCGAGCACTCGATCATCTCGTTCTCTGTCGACGATGACTGCATGCTCGAGCAGCTCGCCGTGATCATGCCAGAGGTCGCGGCCTACGAGACCGGCCTCCTCGACTTCTTGCTGCGCGGCGAGCTCGCGCTCGCAGTCGATCAAGGTCAAGTCACGGTCAGCGCGAAGGGCCTCGGCGCCGGCACGATCGACGTGCTCGTCGAGGACGATCGCGGCGTGCGCACATCGATCGGCCGGACGCCGTTCCCAGGTGGCAGCGAAGAACTCGCGAAGATCGCGATGCCGACCTACGGCACGCGCGTGGTCGCGGTGTTCTCGGGTGCGGATACGGCGGGCGAGCCCATCGTCGCCGTCGGCGCGATTCCGCTAAGCTCGCACTGATGGCGAAGAAACGGCGCGCAGAGAGCGACGGGCTGGATCGCGTATTCGGCGTGATCGAGGACGCGACCCCGGGTCTGCACGATCTCGCACCACCGGCAGTCGTGCTTCCGAATGGCCTCCCCGAACCCCTGATCGACCTCTACGCGCGCTGCGATGGTGGCCGGATCTTCGTCGACACGATCGAGCTCGTGCCGTCGCACGACGTCACGTTCGACAACGGGCGCTGGCAGTTCGCGACCAGCGAAGGCGAATCGATCGCGATCGACGGGCGCGGTCGGATCTGGCGGCGCGAAGAATCGATCGAGGACGAGGTTTGTGAAGGCACGAGCATCGACCGTTGGCTGGGCGGCGAGCTCGATGCGCTCGAGCTGGTGTTCGATGCCGATGGCGAGTACGCCGACGACGTGTTCGACGAAGAAGGCGACCTGTTGCCGAAGATCCGCGAGCAGCAGCTGCGCGCGAAGCTCAGGCGCGATGTCAAAGCGCCCGCCCCGCGCTGGCGGCTCGCGCTCGCGCTCCTCGAGCAAGGCGCGGATGAGGATGCGCGCAGCGAGCTCGAGCAGGTCGTCTCCGACGACCCGGTGTTCGCGTGGGCATGGCTCGATCTCGCACGCGTATCCGAGAAGATCGGCGATGTCGGAGGCGCGGTCGATGAAGCGCGGATGGCCGCCGAAGCGGCCGAAGGTGTCCAGCACCCGCAGGCCGGCTACTTCTGGTCGCAGGTCGCGCGGCTCGCGGTGCGTGCCACCGACGAGATGACGCGGGCCCAGGCAGCGACCAAAGCCTCGGTGCTATCGCCCGATCTCAAGAAGAGCCAGATCGAGGGCGCGCGCGAACGGCTCGCTGCAGGCGATACCGAGAGCGCGAAGGGCCTCGTCGAGATCCTTCGCGCGGTGTGGCCGCGAGACCTGGAAGTTCTGGATCTCGCGAAGCAGCTGACCTCGGCTACCTGAAGACAGCTTGGTCCGCGGGGATGCCGCGCGCTTCGAGCTCGCTGTAGAACCGCGGTACCGTGCCCGTCGCCGAGAATCCGTTGTTCTGGTAGGCGAACACGACCTGGGTCTCGAACGTGGTGTCCGAGACGCCGGTGACTTCCTCGATCGAGTGGACCTTGATCCCGCCGTCGGTCTGACGCGCGACGTGAACGACGATCTCGAACGAGCACGCGACGAGCTCTCGCGTGGCGGCATCGTTGCCGACCTGGACCGAACGAGCGAGCGTGGCGAGCCGGTTGAGCACGGTGTTCGTGCCCTCACCCGTCATCGCGACGATCGCACCATCGACGTGCGCGTTGAGCGCGTAGATCAATGGCAGCGCTTCGCGACCACGAACCTCGCCGACCACGAGACGATCCGGCATGAACCGGAGCGCCATCTCGATCAGCACCGCCATGTCGACATCGTTTTGACGACCACTTCCGGGACGCGCTTCGAGCTGGACCCACTCGTCGCGACCGACCGCGAGCTCGGCGACTTCTTCGACCGAGACGACGCGTTCGCCCACGGGCGACGCCGCGGCGAGTGCCGCGACGAGACTGGTCTTGCCCGACGAAGGGCCACCGCACACGAGAATGTTGCGACGAGCCGCGATGCAGGTCGCCAGGAAATCGGCCATCCCGTTCGACATCGCATTCGACGTGACGAGGTCCGCTAGCGATGGCATCTGCGCCGCCGGCTTCTTCAACACGAGGCACGCTCCACGTGCTGCGACCGGCGACACCGCGGCGGTGAGCCGTGTGCCATCACGCATCCGCAGATCGACGACGGGACGTTGCTCGTCGATCGATGCACCCGCCTCGTGGACCAACCGCTTCACGACGCGCTCGAATACCTCGTCCGAAGAGAACGCCTTGCCCGAACCGCGCAGCACACCGTTCTTGCCGACGACGACGCGATCGCGACGATCGATGAGGATCTCGTCGAGCGCTTCATCCGCGAGCAGATCCTCGAGAGGTCCGAGCGCGAGTGCTTCGTTGAGGGTCTCTTTGATCAGCTGCTCTTGATCGATGTACTTCGGCAGCTCGCCGGAGGTCTCGAGGGTCTCGACGAGATCGATCGTGGCGCGCTCGGCGCGTTGCCAGAGATCTTCCTCGTGGAGGCGCTCGATGGGCACCTTGTCGAGATCGAGCTTCGCGCGCAGCCGCTCGAGGATGTTCGACTGGAGATCGAGCATCTTGACGATCTTCGGATCGAGGGGCTCGAGGTGCACGCCGCGCTTGCTCGGCGTCGACAGCGGACGACCCGCGATCTTCTTCGCGCCTTGCCCGATGAGCGCCCGGCCCTTGTTCTTATCCGGCTGGAGCGGAACGACCGCAGCCGGCCCCAGTTGCGCGGTCCCGATCGCTTCGCGAGGCGCTGCAGCGGATGGCGGGAAGCTCGGCACCGGCATCGGCGCAGGCTGCGGCGACGTCGCGACCGACGAAGCCAGTGCCGGCGGCGAGAAATGTGGCTCGGCCATCGTCGGCGCGGGCGGTGGTGCCATCGGTGGCGCGATCGGTAGTTGCGCGGCCGGCGGTTGCGCCATCGGTGGCGGCATCGTGCCGCCGGGACGCAGGTTCGGTCGCCCCAAGGGAGGCGCGCCGATCGGCGGCATGTCGCGTGGAGCGAGCGGCTCGCGCGGTGGCAACGGTGCGCGCTCTGCGGGGCCACCCGCATTCGACGGCGGTCCACCGAGATCGCGAGGACCCGGTGCGGGACGCGGTGGACCCGGACGTGGCGACGATGGCGCCATCGGCGACGGCACGGGTTCCGGAGCGGGAGCATTCGAGCCACCGCCCATCGGAGCTGCACCCATTCCGCCACCCATCGGCATCGGCATCGGTTGCGGCGATGCGACGGTCGGACGCGGCGGACGCGCTTCTGGTTCCATCGCCGACGCTGCGCGATCTTGTCCGGGCGGCGTGGTCGTGGTCTCGGACGGTTCTCCACCGTCCGCACTCGCCGCTTCATCCACGCCGACGATAAAATCGCCGATGTAGATCTTGTCAGAGTCTTTGACGACGAGCGGACTCGTGATCTTGCGACCGTTGACGTAGGTCCCGTTCGTGCTCTTGAGATCGACGATGATGAACTTGCCGTCTTTGAGCACGATGCGCGCATGGCGCTTCGAAACGTTCCCTTTGGGCAACACGATGTCGTTGCCCTGAACGCGCCCGATCGTCACCTCGGGCTTGTTGAACACCATGCGGCGCTGCTCGCCGCCTTTTTCCTGAATGAGTATGGTGAACATGAGCTCCTGAGGCCGCGGAAAACGCTCGGCGCAGCCTCACCCCAAAAGGTACTAAGCCTCGGCAATCACGGTCAAGTTCGCGACGAACTACTCGCCTCTGGAGCTGACTTCTCTGGGTCCGAGCCTGAGGCTGGGTTGGGGGGCGCTAAATGCAGGTAGGTCCTTACATCGTCCCACCAGAGAGCCCACACTCCGGCGGCGACGAAGGCTACCAGCGCCGCGACGATCACGACGTCGTGCCAGCGCGGCCTCACCATGAATCGAACCTAGCACGCGACGTCAACTCGGGCATGATGCCCATTCCCATGAAGACCTCAGGCGTGGCCGCATCGGCCGTTTTCGTCGCGCTCGCACTCCTGTCGTCATCGGTCGCCGTCGCTGCGCCGGCCAAGAAGTATCATTTCGAATTGACCGCGGTGACCCCGAAGCCGGAGGTCAAAGCAGACGTCGCCGCGTTCGCGAAAGAGCGCGTGCAGGCCGAGGTCGGCAAGCAGTTCGATAAGCACCCTCAGCTCGTCGGCACGCTCGACGGCGCCCCGGATCCGAGGACCAGCGCCGAGCCCTACCGAAAATACCTGATCAAGAAAGGGATCTCCGGCAGCTACCTCGTGACCGTCGAGATCACCGAGGCGAGCGAGCAGATCTCTCCGATGGAGGGCAAGCCGAACACCCAACGGCTCTCGGTTCATCTCGCGATCCACGTGCTCGGCGAGACCATCCCGGGTCGCACGATGGGCTTCTCGGGAGATGGACAGGCGACCATCAAGCAGGAGATCGGGATGAAGCTACGCGACAAGGACCGCGTGTTCGTGTGGGACGGCGTGACCGAGAGCGCGGTGCAAGGTGCGCTCGACCAGGCGTTCAAGAAGCTCGCAGCCGGCCACGCGAAGCCGTAGTGATCCAGGCCGTCAACTCGCCCGGCATCGACTCCCGCCCTTACTTGACGAAATTGCCGATGCGGTCGAAGCGAATGCCTTCGAGCCCCGGCGTCTTCCTCCAGAAATGGAAGGGATCGAACTTCTCGTACGAGAGCCAGATAAACAGGGCCTTGCCCTTGATGTTCTCGATCGGGACCGCGCCCCACACGCGCGAGTCGTTCGAGTTGTTGCGGTTGTCGCCCATGACGAACACGTGACCTGGCGGCACGATGTAGTGCTCGCGCGGCTCGCAGACCTTCGCCTCTGATTTTTCTTGAACGATCTTGCCGAGCAACTGCGGGCCGATGCCCTTTGCGACGTCCACGGCGTTCGAGCAGTTCGGTGGGTTGGACCGCAGCGGAAAGTCGCGCGCGTCGCCTTCGGTCAGCGTGCCCGCGGCGAGGAGCTTCTCGCGCTCGGGCCGCTCGGTGTCGTGGAACGTGAAGTACTGCTTGTCGCCGACGGTCTCGGCATAGCGGCTCGTGCCGAGCTTGTACCAGCTGTCGCTTGTTTCGTTATAGTCCATGTACGAGGTGTCGGGCGCGGAGACCACCGACGGCACCGCGACACCATCGACGTACACGACGTTGCAGCGAACTTCGATGGTCTGGCCCGAGAGCGCGACGACGCGCTTGATGTAATCCCGATCCGGATCGCACGGGTAGATGAAGACGATCACCTCGCCACGATGCGGGCCGTTGAGCTCGAACAACTTCGTGGTCGTCCACGGGATACGCACGCCGTAGATGAACTTGTTGACGAAGATGTGGTCACCGATTTCGAGCGTCGGATACATCGACGCCGACGGGATCTTGAACGCCTCGACGACGAACGCGCGCAGCGCGAGCGCGATCATGATCGCGGCGCCGATCGATTCGACGTAGTCACGCGCGGTCGATTTCGCGGGCCGCTTGACGAGCTCGTCGACCAGCGCGTCGAGCACCGGCAGCTGGCGCCTCACGGTCGCGTTGTCCTTGCTTTTCAGCGCTGCTTCGACGGTGTGCGTGACGGTCTCGAGATCGCCGCCCTTGCCGTGCAGGCCGCGCTTGAGCCCGATCGCGGCACGGGCTTCTTTCGCGAGCGACTTCGCCTCGCGACGGACGCGATGATCCAGCCACGCAGCGCGCACTAGTCTACCTTCAGGATGGTCAAGAACGCCTCTTGCGGGAGCTCGACCGAGCCGACCGACTTCATGCGCTTCTTGCCCTCTTTCTGCTTGTTGAGGAGCTTCTTTTTACGAGAGATGTCGCCGCCGTAGCACTTCGCGGTGACGTCCTTGCGGATCGCCTTGACCGTGGTGCGAGCGATGATCCGCGAACCGATCGCGGCCTGGATCGCGACGTCGAACATCTGGCGCGGCACGACGTCCTTCATCTTGCTCGCGAGCTCGGTGCCGCGGTGATACGCGGTATCGCGGTGCGAGATGATCGAGAGCGCATCGACGCGCTCGCCGTTGACCAGGACATCGAGGCGGATGAGATCCGCTTCGCGATAACCGGCCGGTTCGTATTCGAGTGAAGCGTAGCCGCGCGACATCGTCTTCAAGCGATCGTAGAACCCGAACACGATCTCGGCCATCGGCAATTCGTAGATCACGCGGATTCGACCACCCGGGTCATAGTGGAGCGCTTGCTGGATACCGCGGCGCTCCTGGCACAGCTGCATGATCGGACCGACATACTCCTGCGTGAGGTGCACGGTCGCGGTGACGATCGGCTCCTCGATCGCCTCGTAGCGGCCCTGGTCCGGAACCTTGGCGGGGTTGTCGAGCTCGACGACCTCGCCATCGGTCATCTTCACGCGGTAGCGCACGCTCGGCGCGGTGGTGATGAGGTTGAGGTTGAACTCGCGTTCGAGCCGATCCTGGATGATCTCCATGTGGAGGAGGCCGAGGAAGCCGGTGCGGAAGCCGAAGCCGAGCGCCGACGAGGTCTCCGGCTCGTACGTCACCGACGCATCGTTCAAGACGAGCTTACCGAGCGCGTCCTTGAGGCTCTGGTAGTCGACCGCGTCCACGGGAAACACACCGGCGTAGACCATCGGCGTGACGGTCTTGAACCCGGGCAGTGGCTCGGCGCACGGACGGTCCGCATCGGTGATCGTATCGCCGACGCGGGCGTGCGCGATGTCGCGGATCGAGGCGGCGAGGATGCCGACCTGCCCGGCTTCGAGCGTATCGACCTCGAACACCGCGGGCCGGCGCACCGCGATCATCAAGCAGTCGTATACGACGTCGGTGTTCATGAACTTGAGCTTGGTGCCCTTGGTGATCTTGCCGCTCACCACGCGCACGAGCACGACGACGCCGCGGAACGCGTCCCACCAGCTATCGAAGATCAGCGCGGACAGCGGCGCTTCGCGATCAGCTTTCGGCGGCGGAATGCGCTCGACGACCGCCTCGAGCATCTCGCGAATGCCGATGCCGGACTTCGCGGACACGAGCAGCGCGTCCTTCGCGTCGATGCCGATCATGTCCTCGATCTGCTGCTTGACGAAGTCAGGCCGCGCGACCGGGAGATCGATCTTGTTGAGGACCGGGATGATGTCGAGATCGTTATCGAGCGCGAGGTAGACGTTCGCGAGCGTCTGCGCTTCGACGCCTTGCGCGGCATCGACGATCAGCAGCGCGCCTTCGCACGCGGCGAGCGAACGCGAAACTTCGTAGTGGAAGTCGACGTGGCCCGGCGTGTCGATCAGGTGGAACTGATACGTAATTCCGTTGTCAGCCTTGTAATGGAGCTGGACCGACTGCGCCTTGATCGTGATGCCGCGTTCGCGCTCGAGATCCATCGAGTCGAGCATCTGGGCCTGCGCCTCGCGCGCAGTGACGGCTCCACACTCATCGAGGATTCGATCGGCAAGCGTGGTCTTGCCGTGATCGATGTGCGCGATGATCGAAAAGTTGCGAATGCGGTCAACGGGGAACGACACGGACGCTGCTTGTTAGCGTGACGGCAGGCGAAGGTCCACCTGACCGGGGAGTTGATCGCGGTACTTGTCGAGGACGAGGTCGATGCCCTGCCGGATGTACTCGGCGACCGGTACCTTCGTTCGCTCGTGCAGCGCCTTTAGCTGGGCGTCCTGCTCGGGCGTGATGTAGACGGTCGTGGAGATCTTCTTGCGGGCCAAGACGAATGACCTTATGTGACCATACGCGCATGGTCAATGTTCCAGGCGTTGCATGCAGGACCGGGCCGTCATAGGCTGCGCAGCTGATGCCGAAGGTCTCGAAACTAGGTCTGTTGTTGCTGGTGGCGGCGTGCCATTCGGGCGGCCAAGACACCACGCCCAAGAATGCGATGAGCGACACGGGAATTCCGAAAGTCGATCCCACTTTGTGCGACACGCAGGGCAAGAACGTTCAGACCTACGACCTCAACAAGGACAACCGCCCGGACGTGTGGCGGTTGTACAAGACCGAGGACGAGGGCGGCACCAAGGTCGAGTTCATGACCTGCAAGCAGGTCGATTTTAATCACGACGGCCGCAAGGACTGGGTGGTTGCTTACAACCGCAAGGGCACGCCGATCTACGAGCGCGCTGACTTCGACTTCGACGGAAAATGGGACATGTATGCGGTGTTCGACCCCAAGACCGGTCTCGTCGCAGAGGTCGAGCGGGACACCGATTTCGACGGCAAGTTCGACGTCAAAGAGATCTACGACACCGGCGGCGCGCTCACGAGCGTGCGCCGCGACCGCAACGGCGATGGCCAGCCCGATCAGTGGGAGCAGTATCGCGATGGCGTGTTGATCGCGATCCTCTACGACGACAACTTTGACGGCAAAGTCGATCGCCGCGAAGAGATTCCGGGCGCGCACCCGAAGGTCGAGATGCCGACCACGATGGACCCCACGGCGAACGGCACGCTCGGTGGTACGGGTAGCGGCGCCGGTACGCCCGCGCCCAAAGCCGCACCAGGCAGCTCCTCCCCGAAGAAGTAACCGTGTCGCAGGTAGTGCACAAGCCCTGGGGTCACGAGCTGATCTGGGCGAAGACCGATCGCTACGTCGGCAAGATCCTGCACATCAAGGCGGGAGAGTCGCTCTCGCTGCAGTTCCACAACGTCAAAGACGAGACGATCATGGTGCTCACCGGTCGGCTCGTGTTCGTGCACTACGAGGACGGCGCCGAGCCGGTGACTCGCGAGCTGGCGCCCCGCGAGCCGTTTCACATCACACCGGGCCTTCGCCATCGCATGACCGCGATCGAGGACACCGATGTCGTCGAAGTCTCGACGCCCGAGCTCGATGACGTGGTCCGCCTCGAAGACCGCTACGGCCGCTCGAGCTGAGCTCTGCTACTTCTTCTTCGGAGCCGGCGGTTGCTGTTGCATCTTCTTCTTGAGCGCAGCGAGGTCGTCATCGACGTTGCCGCGCGACTTCTTGTCCGGCGCCGGCGGTGGCGACGGTGAGGGGGGTGGGCTTCCCGGACCTGGGTTCGGACGCGGAGGCGACGCGCCGCCGCCTGCGCCACCCGACTGGCGTTTCATCTGCGCGAGCTGATCGTCGATCGAGAGTTTCGGGCCGCGGCTCGGCGATCCGTGCATGCGTTCATCGTCGCTGCGCGTGGGCGCTGGCCGCGGCGGCGGCATGTTCTTGATCTTCTCGATCGCGCGCTCGAGCTCCTTGAGCTCGGACTCGAGGTTCGCGAGCTCGGCGAGCATCGAATGCATCCGGGCGCGCTCGGAATCCGCCTTGCGATCGAGCTGTGCGGCTTCATCCGCGGCGCCGCGCGCGGTGGCGCCCTTCGCCTTGTCGGCGAAATCCGTCGCAGCATCGCGGGCGGCGGCCATCGAACGCGACATCTCGGCGACGCGGCGCGCGACTTCGGCGCGCAGGCGCTCGAGCTCCGCGCGATCGGGAATGTTGTCGAGATCGGGAACACTCGCCGGACCACCGCCGAGATCCTCGAGCTCGCCCGGCATCGCGGTCGTGGCAGCGGCGGAGCTCGCCGCCGCGCTCGCCTGGCGCACGCGATCGCGGGTCGCGCCGTACGCGGCTGCGCGACGCTCGTCGATCACGCCGCGCTTGTCGCTCGCGACCGCAGCGACGATATCGGCGACGTGATCCGCGCCGTCGCCACTCGCTGCGGGGTGCGTGCCGCCGAAGGCGCTATCGAGCGCGGACGCGAGCATCAACAGGCCGCGTGCCGACACGCAGCGCTTGCGCGCCTCGAGCGCGGCCGCGAGCTTCGCGCCGCCGGGCACCTGATCATCGATCAGCGCGACGAGCTTGCCACCGACGAGCAGCACGCGTGCGACGGTCTCGGGCTTCGGTCGCGCGACGATGGTATCGGCCGCGCGCCACAGCAACGGGGCATCCGCCGAGACGCCGAACAGCTTGCCGCGGAGCCCGAGGCTGGGGACCTGACGGCGCAGCACTGCGGCAGCTTCGACATCGCCCGCGGCATCGAACAGGAACGTGATCGCTTCGTTCGCATCGAGCAGCGAGAGCTGGAGGGCCAGCTGGCCGGTGAGCTCTGCCCCGAGCCCGGCGACCTCGATCAGGGCGAGCTTGCCCGCGAGCTTGAACCGCGCGCGGATGGCCATCCGGTCCTGCGCGCCCGCGTCCGCGAACGCACGCTCGCCGATGGCGCCGACCACGAGGATCCGATCACCTTCGACGCCCGCATCCGCGAGTGCGACGGCCGCGAGGTCGTCGACCGTGACGAAGCGATCGGCATCGGTCTGCGCCCAGGCAGCGACGGGCTCGAGCTCTCCGACGACGGCGATCACGGGTGCTGGGTTCGTCGACTGATCGCGCGCGACCGTGAGTGCGAGCGCGGCGTGCGGATCGAACACGATCGCGGCATCCGGCGGGGTCTGCTCGAGCTCGCGGCGCAGCTTGCGCTCGGCGCCTTCACCGAGTAGCGCGCGGCGCACGCGGTCGGTGATCGCGACCCCACCGCCACCCGCCCCGCCGACATCGATCGCGCGCACGCGCATACCTGCTGCCTCGAGCGCGGCGAGCACCGGGACGACCGCCGAGCTCGGCGCACCGGAGCTCGTCACGACGAGGACGTGCGGATCAGCCACGCCAGACCTCGGGCCAAACCTCGGGATTGACCAAGTTCGCTGGACGCTTTCCCGCGAGGGCGTCGACCACCGCTTCTGCACACAGCCGCGCCATCTGGGTCCTTGCTTCGGTGGTAGCCGATCCGATGTGCGGCGCCAAGACCAGGCGCGGACAGTCGTAGAACCGCTCATCGATCTCGGGTTCGTTCGCGAACACATCGAGCGCTGCCGCGAAGATCTGGCCGCGCTCGAGCGCCGTCACGAGCGCGCGATCGTCGATGCAACCACCGCGCGCGGTGTTCACGAGGATCGCGGTCGGCTTCATCGTCGCGAGGCGTGCCGCATTCACGAGGTGTCGCGTCGCCGGCGTGAGCGGGCAATGTAGGCTGACCACATCTGCCTCGGCGAATACGCGATCGATCCCGAACGGGTCGCGGTTCGCCGAAATCACGCGCATGCCGAACGCCTCGGCGCGCCGCGCCACCGCCCGGCCGATGCGACCGAGCCCGATCACCCCCAAAGTCTTGCCCGCGAGCTGGATCCCGATCAGCTGATCCAGCCGCCACCCTTGCCACTGTCGCGAACGAACGAGCCGGTCGCCCTCGGCGATATGGCGCGCGGCGGCGAGCATCAACGCGAACGCGAGCTCGGCGGTCGCCTCGGTAAGGACATCGGGCGTGTTGGTCACGCAGACCCCCGCGCGGGTCGCCGCGTCGAGATCGATATTGTCGTATCCGACCGCGCAGTTCGCGATCACGCGCAGTTTCGGCGAACGCGCGAGGACCGAGGCGTCGATCCGGTCGAGAAGCAAGCAAACCAGCGCATCCGCGGCTTCGAGGTTCGTGCGCGCGATGCCGACCCACGTCTCGGGGACCTCGACCGTGGCGGTGGGGATAGCCGCCGCGAGATCGATCGGTAAACTCGATGTGGAGACCACCCGCACACGCTAAGTATAACGCTCGTGGTGAACCTCGCCCGCTCCATCGCCTGCTCAGTGTCGATGATCGCGGGTGTGGCCGCCGCCGAGCCCGTCACCGGAGATGCCGGTGTCGCGCCTGCGGCCGACCGGATGAAGGATCCGGCCACCCCGCTGGCCTCGCTCACCGAAGACCCATTTCTGGGTAGCGCGCCGCGAATCAATGGCGATGAAGTGAAGGGCCTCGTCGCGTTCACGTTCGACGACGGCCCGAACCTCGAGACCACGCCGACCGTGATCGACGCCCTCGTGAAGTACGATATTCCGGCGACTTTCTTCATCGTGACACAACGCTTGCTCGGCAAGCATGGCGAGAAGCCGCGCGACATCCTAGCGCGCGAGCTGCACGAGGGCTTCCTCGTCGGTAGCCACTCGGTGACGCACAAGCTGTTGAAGCACGCCGAGGGCGCGATGGTCACCAAGGAGATCGATAACTCCTTTCGCACGCTTGCGTACGAGGCCGATCGGCCGATCGGACTGTTCCGACCACCGTACGGTGCGCTCTCTGGCAGCGGTCGCGCGCGGTTGAAAAAGCTTGGCGTGACCGAAGTGATCTGGTCGATCGACACGCTCGACTGGAGAGCTCATGACGCCGACAAGTTGCGCAAGAAGGTCTTGAAGATGATCCTCCACGACGGTGGCGGCGTCGTGTTGATGCACGACGTGAAGCCGATCACCGCCAAGATCATCGCGGACGTCCTCGACGATCTCGAAGCGGAGAATTGTTCGCGGCTCGCGGCGAAGACCGAACCGATCTGGCCGGTGTCGCTTCACTATTTTTTGCGCGATGCGCCGGGCGCGGCAGGTGCGAAGTACACATCACGCGCGATCCCCGCAGACGTGACACAACGAACCGACACGTACAAGGCGTCGCTGCCGAAGCGCTGCGCTAACCGCGCCAAACCGCCGGTCAAAGCCGAGTAGCGTTACGAACGTAAACGCACGTTCGTGTGACCGGATTTGACCGTTCGCGTCACAATTCGTATCAAGTGACCTGAGGTCACTTCGGTTTCGATTGACAACTACATCCCCTCACACTAGCTTTCGCCGACGTCGCTGAGGCACTTCGGACTGAGGGCTGCGTTGAAGAACTCATGGAACATTCGGATGTTAGGGCTGGCGCTGGGCCAGCGGGTGATCGGGGAAACCTCGTGGCGCCGCTGACCTGGGACCGGCACACCCCAGCTCCGCGTACGAAGACCGGAGAACCGGACCTCGACACCCTGGATACCGGCCAGTTCGAGACCGAATCCGGCATGGACTTCGGCGAGAGCGAAGGCGAGCGGACCCAGATCACGACCGCCTCGTACGACTTCAAGCCGAAGTTCACGGGCCGCGCGGCCGCGATAAAGCAGCTGCAAGACGTCGTTGGTAAGGCGTACAAACAGGACGGCACGCTCGGCTTTGCCGTCGTGGTCGGCGAGCCCGGCATGGGCAAGAGCCGCATCCTGTCCGAGCTGATCGGTCGCGCGAAGGCACAGCACCCCGGCATGACCGTGCTCCAGGGCATCGCCGATGATCACTCGCACGCGTATGGACCGATCGCGCGCGCGCTGACCACACGATTCGGCGTCGTCGTCGGCGAGAACCCCGACGAGAGCCGCGACAAGATCCAGGCGGGTGTCGCAGAGATTGTTCCTGCCGCCCGCGTTCCGGAAATCGCACACTTGATCGCGCACCTCCTGCGCGTGCCGTTCGATGACAGTCCGGTCGTCGGACCGTTGCTCGATTCGCCGCAGCGGCTCGAAGGTCGGTTGTTCATCGCGCTCAAGCGCCTGCTCACGGCCGAGACGGACAAGCACCCGGTGCTCGTTGTTGTCGAGAACCTCGAGCTCTGTGAGAACGACACGATCAACTTCATCCACTACCTTGCCGCGGGCATGGCCGATCGCCGGCTCGCGATCGTGGGTACGGCGACCGCCGCGCTCTACGAACGCCACCGCACGTTCGGCGACGGCGAAGTGCCGCCGACGAAGATCGATCTCTCGGCGCTCTCGCCCAACGAGGCCGAAGAGCTGCTCCGCGAACTGTGCAAGCAGCTCCACGACGTGCCGCAGAAGTTGCTCCAGCACGTGCGTGGACTCGGTGGTTCACCGCGCGCGATCCACGAGCTTGTCCGGCTGCTGCTCGAGAGCGACATCATCACCCGCGAGGGCATGATGTGGCGGCTCGAGAGTGCAGCGCTCGATTCGTTCGACCTGCCGAAGACGTACGAGGAGCTCGTCGCGGCGCGCTTGCGCGTGATGGAGCCGATCGAGCGACGCGTGGTCGAGATGGCCGCCGTCGTCGGCGAGCGCTCGTGGCTCGACGCTGTCATCGCGCTCGAGCGATCGTTCGCGACCGCCGGTCACGCCGATCCTGACGGTCCTACCCTCGCGGATATCGCGAGCTCGGGCGATCACTCGCGGCTCGCGGTCGTTGCCGCGATTGGCAAGTTGATCGAACGCGAATGGCTTGTCGAGATTCCACTCTCGACGGTCTCGGGCGAGCGCGAGCTCCACTTCGCGTACCCCAACCTCTGGTCGATCGTCTACAAGGCCGTCGACGAGAAGAACCGCCGCGGCTACCACAACGTCGTCGCGCGCTGGCTCGAGCTTCACCCCGAGGGCCGATCGCCGGCTCGACAAGAAGAAGTCGGTCGCCACCTCGCGCTCGCTGGCGAGACCCGTGAAGCCGCGATTCGCTACCGCCGCTCGGCAGAGGCCGCGCGTGCGGAGTACCAGAACGAGAAAGCGATCCGGTTGTTCGATCGCGCGCTCGTTTGTCTCGGCGCGCAGGACCTCGCGCAGCGGCTCCACATCTGGCACGACCTCGGCTCGGTCTACGAGTTGATCGGCGACTTCGAAGCGGCGCTCGGCGCCTTCGAGCGGATGTTGCGCCTGTCGTGGGTCGCGGCAAGCAAGACCAAGGCGGCGGTCGCATTCAACAAGATGGGCCGGGTGTGGCGTCGCAAGGGCGATCTCAAGCTCGCGCTCGAGTATCTCGAGCGTGGCCTCGAGTTGTTCCGTGGCGCGGCCGATGGTCGCGGCATCGCGAGCTCGCTCGACGATATCGGCAAGACCCTGCAGATGCTCGGTCGCTATGACGAAGCGCACGCGAAGGTCACCGAGGCGCTGTCGCGACGGTCCAAGAGCGGCGACAAGCGCGCGATCGCCACGTCGATGTCGCGGCTAGGCGATATCCAGCAGGATCGCGGACAGTACGAGTCCGCGTACAACTGCCACAAGGAAGCGCTGACGTTGCGCAAGGCGATCGGTGATCGCTGGGGTCAGATCGTCTCCGCGAACAGCCTCGCCGCGCTCGCGTTCGAGCTCGGCGATGTTCCCGAGGCGAGGACGAGCTGGCTTGCCATACTGCCCGAGGCGGAAGCCATCGGAGCGTTGCCGCTGTCCGCCCTGATCCTGTGCAACCTCGGCGAGGTCGCGCTCGTCGATGGCAAGCTCGAAGAAGCGCGGAGCCGGCTCGATAATGCGCTCGAGATCATCGAAGACATCGACGAGCGCGGGCTCGAGAGCGAAGCGTGCCGTCACCTCGCAACTCTCGAGAAGCTGCAGGGCCACCCGCAAGCAGCCCGCGAGCTTGCCGAACGTGCGCTCGATGTCGCGAAGAAATCGGGCCAGCGCGAGCGCGAGGCCCAAGCACTGCTCACGCTCGGTGATGTCCTGTCGACGAGCCTCTACGACGCGACCGACCAAGCCGATGGCGCAGACACCACGCTCGATGCATCGGTCGCGTACGCCAAGGCGATCGACGTTCTCCGCGCGATCGGCAACGAGGCACAGCTCGGTAAGGCCCTGTATGCGTTCGGTCGTTACAAGGCCGAGACCGGAGCCGTCGCCGACGGCACGGATATGTTGCGCGACGCGATCGCGACCTTTACGAAGCTGGGCCTGACCAGCCGGGCGACGGACACGGAAAAGCTCCTGGCGACGCTGCACTAGAGCATTACCGACCTTGCTCCCGTGCCGTTCGCTAGGCATGGTTGGCGGACGCGCTGATGATCTGGTTCTGGCTCGGATTCTTTGCGCTCGTGGCGCTGCTCCTGTCCCTCGATCTCGGGGTCGTGCATCGCCGTGCGACCGAGATGTCGCTACGCACCGCGGCCGGTTGGACGGTCGTATGGGTCGCGCTCGGCCTGTCGTTCTCCGGCGTCGTCTATCTGATGTACGAGAATAACTGGCTCGACGTGCATCACACGGCCGGGACCGGCAGCGATGCGACGGTCACGTATGTCTCCGCGTACCTGCTCGAACAGGCGCTCTCGATCGACAACATCTTCGTCATGGCGCTCGTGTTCAAGAGCTTCAAGATGCCGCTGAAGTATCAGCACCGCGTCTTGTTCTGGGGAATCATCGGTGCGGTGGTCTTCCGGGTCGCCATGCTCGGCGGCGGTGCCTTCATCGTGAGGAAGTTCGATCTCGTCTTCTACATCTTCGGCGCGTATCTCGCGTATCAGGGCGGCAAGCTGTTCAAGAGCGAGGAAGAGAGCGGCGACGAGATGCCGGACAACCTCGCGGTGAAATGGATCCGCAAGCTCTTCCGCGTCGTCGAGGGCGACCATGGCGGCAAGCTCGTCGTGAAGATCGACGGCCGCCGCGCGCTCACCACCGTTGCAGTCTGTCTCGTCGTGATCGAGCTGACGGACATCGTCTTCGCACTCGATTCGATTCCCGCCGTGCTGTCGGTGTCGACAGACACTTTCATCATGATCACGTCGAACATCTTCGCGATCCTTGGCCTGCGCTCGCTCTATTTTGTCCTCGCGGGCGCGATGGAGAAATTCAAGTATCTCAAGTACGCGCTCGCGGTGCTGCTGATCTTCATCGGCGTGAAGATGCTGGTCCACAAGTGGCTATTTATCGAGCACTGGATCTCGCTGATCGTGATCGCCGGCATCATCGGCGCGGGCGTCGCGCTCTCGCTGATCCTCAGCGAACGAGAACCAGCATCTCCGTCTCCATGACCTCCTCGGCCCAGCGCCGCTTGTAGTCCATCTCGGTGCCGAGGTCGTAGCGACCGACGCCATCCGCGCACAGCTCGGCGATCTGGCGCAGCTGCAACAAGTTGCCGATGTCGAGGTGCGCGACGTCGTCGGCATACGAAAACTGCAGGCCGCGATACTCGCCCGCCATCACCGCACCGAGGATGTAGCCGACGTCGCGAGCGCCGAGCCGCGCGAAGATCGTGCGCTGCTGAGCCAGATCGCACAGACGCGGCAGCATCGCGGCGTAGAACGCGCGCATAGCCCCCTGCGCGATGCCGACGTTGTCGTGCGACTTCCAGCTATGCTGTTCGACCGCCTGGATGCGCTCGTAGAGCGCGGCGCCTTCGCCCGGCTGCGCCCTCACCGCTTCGAACGTGAGCCCCGCCGCCGTCGCCGCCCGCTCGGCTTTGCGGAGCGACTTGCGCATCTCGCGCGAGCGCCGCGCCAAGAAGCCGTCGAGTCCGCCCTCGAGGCTCGCGACGTGACGGATCGTGGGCTGGCCGCGACGGCGCTCCCAACGTGCAGGCAGTGTGGCATCGAGGGCACGGCGTTGCGGGCCGGCAACCGTATGTCCGGACAAGATCACGAGCTGCCAGTCACGCCGGCTGGCCAACACCGGGACGAGCTCCTCGACGAGCGCGATCGGATCGCGACCGATCAGCGGTGCGGCGAGCCCCCACGCGAGCTCGACGGGCTCGATGTACGGGAAGCCAGCGGGGTGCACGCCCCGCATCGCCGCGAAGTAGCCGTGCTCGCCCTTGAACGAAAACGCGGTCCGGGGCGGCATGAGCGCGCCCGCGGCCGAGAGGATCCATGCGGTCGAACTACAAAACCGATCGATTGCCGGTGTCAGCGCGACCTCGGCGTCGAAGTCGTTCGCCACCGTGGCGAGGTCGACTGGCTCCACCCGTACATCCTAGGCGGCCCCGGCCGATCGGAACGGTGGGTGCGCACGGATTCTGCAATAATCTGCGTAATGCCCAAGACTGGCCTCGCATTGGTGGTCGCGACTGCTCTGCCACTGGGAGCATGCGGAACGACCACCTACCAGATTCCAGCGTCGGAGCTGCAACGCCTCGCCACCCTGCCGCCCGAGCAGCGAGGTCAGAACGTGCGCGTCGTCCAGCAGCTCGGCGATGCTGATGTCGGCGCGCCACAGCCCGTGAACACCGAGACCCAGATCGTGTTCTTCCCGACCCTCGTGATCGACAACGGCGGCGGTCGCCGACGCGGTGGTGGTTGGGGCCCGAACGCGATCACGCCCCACGGCTCGAGTGGCCAAGGCGGCGTGCATGTGGGGAGCACCGGGGGTGGCGGCAGCAGCTCGGGCGCAGGCGATGGCAAGGCCGAGGCGATCGCTGTCGTCGTGCTCGCGGTGACCGCGCTGGTCGTTGCCGCCGTGATCGAAGGCTCGCGCGAGGACGGGTTTGCACAGATCCATCCGATGACGCCGCTCTATCTCACCGGTCTCGACGGCAGCCGCGTCGTGATGCCGCTCGCCGCGCTCGATCCCGATTCGGCCGCCTTCTCGCAGTACGGCTACATTCGCTCGAACGAGACACCGTGGCACTGGAACGGCCGCGCACCGCTCGACCGCGCAGGCTTCACGTACGCGGTGCTCGCCGGCACGGGGACGTTCACCTCCGCGGATGGCAGCAAGAATTCCGGCGCCGCGACGACGATCCAGTTTGGCTTCTTCCCCGAACAACACATCGGCATCGTCAGCTCGCTGTTCTTCGGCTGGCGCGACAACGAGGCGGCGCAGACGTTGTTCGAGACGCGCTACACGCTCGAGGCGGATGGGTACCTCGCGCAGGCCGGTCCTGTGCATTTCGGCCTCTACGCGGGTGGCGGCGGCGCGAGCCGGCTCGAGGACGGCATCCCGGGTGGCAACTCGAGCAGCATCGCGCTTCTCGGCGGCGCCCAGATCCAGCTCGACATCAACACGCGGCTCGCGCTGACCGCACGGTTCGGCCAGACCTACGCGCACGACGAGCGGATGACGGATCTGCTGTTCGGCCTCGCCGTGTATTAGTTGCGTCGCTGGCCTACTTCTGGAACTTGACCTTCCACTCGTCGTACGGCATGCCGTAGATGACCTCCCGCGCAGCGGGGTCACTGAGCTCGATGCCACGTTCTGCAGCGGCGGCCCGGTACCACTTCGAAAGGCAGTTGCGACAGAACCCGGCGAGGTTCATCACGTCGAGGTTCTGGACGTCGGTGCGCTCGCGAAAGTGCTCGATGAGGCGGCGAAAGGCCGCGGCTTCGATCTCGGTTCGTTGCGCTTCGCTAATCTCGGTCGCCATGGGTTCTGCTTAGCATGTGGTATTGAGCCAGGATGGAGCTGCCGTCCTCTGTCACCACGATGAAGCGAGGCGACACCACGTTCTACGTGGTCGGCACCGCACACGTGTCGCAGAAATCGGTCGACGATGTCAAAGCGACGATCGACGCGGTCCATCCCGATGTCGTCTGCGTCGAGTTGTGCAAGGCGCGCTACGACGCCTTGACCAAGGACTCGGCGTTCCGCGACCTCGACGTGTTCAAGGTCGTCCGCGAAGGCAAGACGCTCTATCTCCTGGGTCACCTCGCGCTAGCGAGCTATCAGCGTCGGATCGGCGCGAGCCTCGGCGTCCAGCCCGGTGCCGAGCTCGTCACCGCGACCAAGACCGCCGAGAAGCGGAATATTCCGGTCGAACTGATCGATCGCGACATCAACATCACGCTGCGCCGCACGTGGCGTAACATCGGCCTGTGGCGCCGGCTGACCTTGATGTGGTCGCTGGTCTCCGGCGGTGACGACGAAGCAACCGATGGCAACGGCGTGACCGCCGAGACCGTCGAGAACCTCAAGGAGCCCAAGGCGCTGTCCGAGATGCTGACCGAGCTCGGCAAGGCGGTGCCCGAGATCAAGGGCCCGCTCGTCGACGAGCGCGACAAGTACCTCGCGAGCAAGATGCGCGAGGCAGGAGAAGGCAAGAAGACTGTCGTTGCTGTCGTCGGTGCCGCGCACGTGCCGGGCATGACGCTGCAACTCGACCAGCCGATCGATCGCGCGGAGCTCGAGAAGATTCCGCCGGCCGCGCTGTGGTGGCGGATCGCGCGGTGGCTCGTGCCACTCGTGTTCCTCTGCATCCTCGTCTACGTCGCGAAGGTCTCGGACTTCGACACGTTCGCGAAAACGATGCTCGCGTGGATCATCCCGACCTCGATCGGCGCGGGCTTGTTCACCGCGCTCGCCGGCGCCTCCCCGTTCTCGGTCGGCGCGGCGATGCTCGCGTCGCCCGTGGCCCGCGTGTATCCGCTGATCCGCACCGGCATCGTCGTCGGAATCGTCGAGGCGTGGCGGCGCAAACCTTCGGTCGCGGACTGTGAACGGCTGCCCGACGACACGCAGACCATGAAGGGGTTCTGGAAAAACCCGGTTACCCGGATCTTGATCATCGCCGTGTGTGCCGGCCTCGGAGCTCTCCTGGGTTTCGCCGTCGGCGTCGGGTGGCTCGCCTCGCGAATGTAACTTGCGGCACACGAATTCATCACTTCGAGGCCTGGGATGTCTCATGGACACTCACGGTTGGACCACGCTACAAATGTGGCCATGATCAATCGACGTAGCGCGATGAAGCGGATCGGTGGGATGGCCGGCGCTGCGGCAATGGCGCGCTTCCTCCCGAGCTGCGGTAGCGGCGCTAATGATCCGGTCGGCATCACGACGTACGTCTACATGATGCTGGAGAACCGCAGCTACGATCACGTGCTCGGCGCGCGCTTGCTCGTCGAAGGTCGCCCCGGCAATGGGCTCGTGGCGTCGATGCGTAACCCTGACGTCAACGGCCAGCTGATCGCCCCGTGGGAACCAACGGTTGATCAGATGTGTGATCCGGATCCGCCGCATGGCTGGACCGAGCTGCATAACAGCTGGAATACAGGCGCGTGCGATGGCTTCGTGAAGTCGCACCAGCTCGATCACGCGAGCACCACGTTGACCGATCCGATGCAGTACCTCACGCGCACGCAGATGCCGATCAGCTACGCGCTCGCGGACGCGTACACCTCGTGTGACAACTACTTTTGCTCGGTGATGGGGCCCACCCTACCGAACCGCGCCTACTGGCACACGGCTACCTCGTTCGGCATCGGTCCCGCGGCGGATGCGAACAACCAGATCCTCAGCGCGTTCGGCGCGGGCTCGCCGGTGCCCTCGATCTACAACAAGCTCCACGACAAGAACGTCGACTGGGCCTACTACTTTGGCTCGATCGCCGTCGCCGCGCTGATCGGTGGCGCGGGTCCCTATCAACTCGATCTCGGCGCGAACGACGGCAGCGGTAACATCCGTCGGTTTGGCGACTACCAGGGCATGAGCGGTCAGTTCTTCACCGACGCGGCCAAGGGCACGTTGCCAGCCGTGTCCTACATCGATCCGTTCTTCTATCTCAACGACGATCATCCGCCGATCCATCCGATCAATGGTCAGCTGCTGATCTCGGCCGTGTATCGCGCGCTCGCGGCGTCGCCACAGTGGAAGAACTGCATGCTGGTCGTCACGTACGACGAGAACGGCGGCTTCTTCGATCACGTCTCGCCGCCGACGACGACGGACGATACGCTCGCAGATTTCGGCGTCGATGGATTCCAGCAGATGGGCTTCCGCGTGCCGACGCTCGTCGCAGGTCCGTATGCGAAGCAGAACTACGTGAGCTCGGTCGTCTACGATCACTGCTCGCCACTCAAGCAGCTCCAGACCGCGTTCGGTCTCGAGCCGCTCAATGTCCGCATGGACGCTGCGAACGACCTCACCGATTGCCTCGACATGGCTCGCCTGATGGCGGGCAACCCAGCGGATCCGGTCGAGCTCCCCGCGATCAACCTCGACGACTGGCCGATGAATTCCAAGGAGTGCTCGCACTCCGGCGGCTTCAAGTACCAGGATCCGATCAGCCAGTGGGCCGATGCGACGGGCAAGGTCCCGAAGCACTACGACCTTCGCGACGATCCGACCGGATACCAGCAGGGCATTCGTGACTACGTGCGTGCCTCGCAGGTGCGCGCTAAGCTCCGGGTATGAAGAAACTCGCACTCATCCTCGTTGTGGCCGCGTCGTTCGTCGGTACCGCCATGGCGTGCCCCTACTCCGAGCACGACGGCAAGACCGCGGAGAAATCCGAGAAGCCCGCGCCAAAAGCGGCTGACAAAGATCAGCCGAAGCAAACCGCGAAGAAGGACGCGCCCGCGCCTGTTACGACCGATCCGGCGAACAAAGTCTCGAGCAAATAGCGCCTGCGCGTTCTGGTCTTTGATCGCACCGCCCCCAAGCTGCACGTCGCGTGGCGCAGCGGAGCGCAGCTCTATCGCAATTTACGTCGGATCGATGCGAGCTTCGGCACCGCGAGCTGGGCGGAAGCCTTCGCCTGGCTCGAGGCGCTCCCCGAGCCGATCGACGAGCTCCAGTATTGGGGCCACGGACACTGGGGCTCGGCGCTCGTCGGCAACGACGTGTTGAGTGCGAGTGCGCTGCGCGCTGGCGACGACCACCATCGCAACCTCGAGATGCTCCGCGAGAAGCTCGCGCCCGACGCACTGATCTGGTTTCGCACCTGCGAGACGTTCGGCGCGCGCGCCGGCATCGCGCTCGCGGAGCGGCTCGCCGACTTCACGGGGGCACGCGTCGCAGGCCACACCCACATCATCGGCTTTCATCAGAGCGGGCTGCACGGGCTCGCGCCCGGCCAGCGTGCGGACTGGACCGAGGACGAAGGGCTGCTCGAGGGTACGCCCGGATCCCCGCGACGCGCGCGCCGCTCGGCGCCGTGGCGCGCGAACACGATCACCTGCCTCGCGAACACCGTGCCCGCGCGATGGTTCAGCAGAGAATATCGAGCAGCTGCGCCCGCGTGAGGTAGCCCTCGAGGATACCCGCGAACTCGTCGATCATCAGATCGAGCTCGAGCGTGAGCTTCTTGCCGTTCGCGCGGAACACGCGCCCCGAAATCGGCACCTCGGTGCCCGCGAGGTCGGCGACGCCCGAGAGCCAATCACCGACGAGCGGCGGCTTCGCGCTTGCGGGCAAGTGCATCGTGACGTGAGTGCGCGACAAATCGGCGACGCACGCGACGCCGCTATCGAACCGTACGGTCGCGGCGAGCGCCGCGGGTGGCTCGACGCGATAGTTCACGCGGCGGTTGTGCGTGATCAACTTGTCGAGCGTGTCGTGGACGGGCGCCGACAGCGGCGTCTCGGGGCTCTCGAGTACGAGCTCGCGCAGGCGCTTGAGCTCCTTCTGCGTCGAGATCAAGTTGCTGCGCATGTCTGCGAGCCGGCGTTGGTCGCGATGGACCTTTTCGGCGACGACCGACAGGAGGTTGACGAGGAAGCGGACCCCGAGCTCTTGATGGTTGCCGAGGAAGTCCTGGATCTGCTTCGCGGAGATTTCCCAGAGCTCGGAACCCGCGAGCACGGTCGCGGAGGTCGAGCGCGTGAGGTTCGTCAAGGCGCCGAGCTCGCCGATCAACGCCGGTGGGCGGAGCCGGAATACGTCGTTGCCCGTGAGCACGACCTCGCCCTTGGTGAGGACATAGAACGTGGTCGCCGGATCGCCGACCTCGAACAACGGCTTGGTCGGGTCGACCGCGATCGGTTTGAACCGTGCGGCGATCTCTCCGAGCTCGACATCGCCGAAGCCGGCGAACAGCGGAATGGTGCGCAGCTCGTTAGCGCTAGGGGCCATGCGACGGAACATAACGCGGTATTGTCTGCCGGTGAGGCTCGGTGCGATTGTTCTGCTGACAGCGGCTTGCGGAAGCCAGGCCGAGACGCACGAGCCACCGCCTGCCCCACCGCCGGCGCGAGTCGCGGATGCGGGCGCCCCCGCGCTCGTGATGCCGAAGGTGGCGACCTACGACGATCTGGCGGCCGCACTCGCGGCGGTGATCCCAGCGGATGCGCGGGTCGTCGGTTTCGGCGAGCTTCACTCGCGCACCGATCGACCGCAGATCCAATCGACGCTCTCGCACTTCACCGCCGAGGCGTTTCCTGCGCTGGCGAACAACTTGAGCGACCTCATCCTCGAAACATGGTTGATCGACAAAGGCTGCGGCAGCGCCGCGACCGAAGCTACGACGAAGCTCGAGATCACGATGCGGCGCCCTATGGAGACCCACAATGACATCGGGGACCTCGCCGATGCCGCGCGCAAGGCGAAGGTCCAGCCGCACGCGATGCGCGTGACCTGCGCCGACTACGCGCGCATCTCGCCGCCCGGCAAGCCCGTCGATCCCGAGGCGATGCTCGACCTCACCACGCGCGAGCTCGGTCGGATCGCGACCGAGGTGGTTGTCCACCGCGATCGCGAGCCCGGTCATCGGCCGCTGATCGCGCTCTACGGCGGTGCGCTCCACAACGATCGCTTCCCCGATCCAGCGCTTGCCTCGTGGAGCTACGCGAAGCAAGTCGACGAGGTCGCGCATGGCCACTTCGTCGAGATCGATCTGATCGCGCCCGAGCTCGCCGAACCGGATGCGCTGATGCAAAAGCAGCCGTGGTACCCCGCCGTGAAGCAGGCGACCACGAAGGTCCAGGTCTGGAAGCGCGACGAGCGCTCGTTCGTGATCGTGCTCCCGCGCGAGAAGCCGGCGCAGCCGTGATCGGCGCGGTGCTCGTCCGCCTCGGCGAGGCGTGGCTGCTCTGCGCGGGCATCCAGCTCCTTCTGTGGGTCGTGCAAGAGCGCACGCACAACGCCGGCATCGTGGATGTCGGGTGGGCGGGTTCGTTCACCGCGGTCGCGGGCCTGTTCGGCCTCACGGCATCGAGCGAACGCGCCAGCTTCTTGCCGCTCGGCATCGTGGTCGTGTTGTGGAGCACGCGGCTCGCTAGCTATCTCGTCTCGCGCGGTGCAGCCACCGGAAAAGAAGAAGGCCGCTACCTCACGCTCCGCCACAGCTGGGCGCGTAACGCCTCCAAGCGGTTCCTGATGTTCTTCCAGGCGCAAGCCGCCCTCGCCGCCGTGCTCTCGAGCGCGTTCGTGATCCCGTTCATCACGGAGCCGTGGGACGAGGGCGCGCTGCGCGCGACCGGACTCGCAGTCGCGGTGGTTGGCATCGTCGGAGAGACGCTCGCCGATGCGCAGCTCGCACAGTTCAAGCGCGAGCCGGCAAATCGCGGCCGCGTGTGCGATGTCGGCCTGTGGAACTACTCGCGCCATCCGAATTACTTCTTCGAGTGGTGCGTCTGGGTCGGCTTCGCGCTCTACAGCCTCGCGTTCTACGGCGGCTGGATCGCGCTGATTCCGCAGGCGATCATCTTCGCGACGATCTTCGGAGTGACGGGCATTCCTCCGACGGAGCGCCAGGCAGTCCAGTCCAAGGGCGAGGCGTATCGCGCGTATCAGCGGCGCGTCAGCAAGTTCGTTCTGTGGCCGCCGAAGTCCCCCGGCAGCGACGCGTAGCCGATCTCCGAGAGGGCCGTTCTACCCCGACTTGTCGGAGGCCTGTTTTCTGCTCGGTGTCATGATCAAGGTGCGCGTGGCGGAGGACGGGACGAAGTCGTTCCAGGTTTACGAGCGCGCCCGGATCCGCGAGAAGAGCATCAAGGTTTACCTCGGATCGTTCTCATCGCGGCGCGACGCCGAGTTCGCGGCACAGCAGCACCGAGTCACGCAGCGCGGTATCAAGGACGGCGAGCTCCCCGCCGCCGTGGACCACAAGCGCACCATGGGCGACGCGCTCGACGCGTGGCTCAAGGCGATCAAGGACCAGCGGTCGCACGACGAGTACGAGAGCCGGATGCGGCTGTACGTGCGCCCGACGTTCGACAGCACGCCGCTCGTGAAGATCACGAAGGCGAAGCTGATCGACCTGCGCACCTCGCTCAAGGAGCGCGAAGAGCCGATCGGCAACGCGACGATCAACACGCTGTTCGCCTCGCTCTCCGCGAAGACAAGCGTGTTCCGCCCGTTCAAGGCCGCGTTGTTGCGCGCCGGACTAGCCAAGAAGCTCCGGCTGCACGACCTGCGACACACCTTCGCCGGTCTCTTCCTCGCGTCAGGCGGCGACATCTTCAAGCTGTCCAAGATCCTCGGCCATTCCAGCGTCGCGATCACGCATCGCAGCTCGGCACGATCGCCAACGGTCTCGTCTCCGGAGATGTCATCCGACTCGCCGACGGGACCTACAACGTCTCCGGTGACGTCGTCATGAATCTGAGCACGCCCAACGTCGCGCTCATCTCCGCATCGCACGACCCATCGAAGGTGATCATCGACGGCGGCCCGAACCACGGTGCGCGAGAGATCCTCCAGGTCACCGCTTCGAACGTCCTGGTCGCGTTCGTCACGATCCGGAACGCGCGGGATCACGCGATCCACCTCTATCCAGGAGGCGCAGCAAATATCGAGGGCATCACGATCTACGGCGTCGTGCTCGAGGATGCGGGCCAGCAGTTCCTCAAGTCGAACACGGATCAGTCGCCACAGAACCCGGCGGCGGCGCACTTCGTTGACCGCGTCGAGGTCGCGTGCTCGCGGTTCACCATGACGGCGGCGACGCGCCTACGTCCCGACCAAGCCTGACAACGCGAGCTACCCCTGCTACACGGGCGGCATCGACGCGCACGCCGCGTTTTTCTGGCAGGTCCACTCGAAACGGTTCGAAGGGATCTACTGCGATCCGTCCGTCGGTTCGCTGGCCGAGCATGCGGTGCACTTCTGGGAGGCTGGGCGCTATCAGTGGATCGTCGGCAACACGTTCGTTAACAACGCCCGCGGCATCGGGCTCGGCCTCGACAACGGGACGGGACGGGCCTCGTCGAGCGTCCGTACAGCGACCATCCGCACGCCATCGACAAGATCGACCGCTATGTCGGAGACTACAACAGCAGGATCATCAACAACATGATCTACAACGATGTCGCGGCGGCCGACTGCGGCATCTGTCTCGAGCAGGCGCTGGCCGCGAGGGTGTACGACAACTCCGTGTTCCACACCGGCGCGGCGATGGGCAACGCGATCGAGTACCGGTTCGCGAACTCGATGGTCGACGTGCGCGGCAACATGGCGAACGAGCTGGTCCTTCGCGACTCGACACGCCCGACGGTTGATCACAACCAGACCCCGGTCTCGGCGGCGATGTTCCGTGCGCCGACGGTCGGCGACCTGCACCTGTCCGGCACAGGTGGCGCACCGCAGTTCGGTATCCCGATCGACGGCGTCGCCGCCGATTTCGACGGCCAGGAGCGCAGCGCTACGCGGCCGATGATCGGCGCCGACGAGCTCCCGCCGCGCTAGTCAGGCAAGGCATCCATCGACGCCGACGTGTTCGCTCGGTTCGCGCGGACATCAACGACAAGCTAACGCGCTTCGCTGGCCGGTCGGGGATGCCCGCTGCCCTTGCAACCGGCAGTGCGCCGCTGCACAAGAAGGTGCGTCATCGTTTCTTCCTCTTGGTCGGCCGCTGTTTCGGAGGCGCCAGCGCAGCCTCGATCTCCTCGATGCTGGGCAAGCTCCCCTTGAGCGCGTCCGGCAGTTTCTCCACGAGTTGTGTTTCCCAATCCGCCACGCCCATCGGCCTGCGCTGGTCGCGCAGCGCGTACTCGACGACCAGTGGCCGAGCGCCAACAACATTCGCCGGCGAGGCGCTGCTGATGCCAATGATGTCACCGTAGACGCGCGAGCCGCATCCACCAGTCAGAGCTGCTCGTGGCGGAGCGCTGCGGTTCTCAACGGTGCGATGACCTCACGTGCTGTCGAGAACAGAGGTGCAGCCAAATGCGGCAGTCTGATTCTGCGTACGGGCTCGCCGTTCTGCTGGAGGGATGTGTAAAGGTTGTCCCGATGCGGGAGGGTCAGAGTGGGGGCCGACCGGACGCAACGCGTTCGTCTCCGGAAATATTTGCGGTCAAGCCGCCGACGATCAGTCTTCCGAAAGGTGGGGGTTCGATTCGCGGGCTCGGCGAGAAGTTCACCGCGAACCCAGTGCTCGGTACCGGCAGTTTCACATTGCCGCTGTTTGCGTCGCAGGGCCGCGGCGGTTTCGGCCCTCAGCTAGAGCTCGCGTACGACAGTGGCAGCGGCAACGGTCCATTCGGCTTCGGCTGGTCGCTGGGCGCGCCCTCGATCACGCGCAAGACCGACAAGGGATTGCCGCACTACCACGACGATGACGTGTTCTTGCTATCGTCGGCGGACGACCTCGTCCCCGAGCTCGACGCCTCGGGTGCGTACGTCGAGACACTTCGCGACGGATATCGTGTGCGCCGATATCGGCCCCGCATCGAAGGGTTGTTCGCGCGGATCGAGCGGTGGTCGCGGACAGGCGACACTCACTGGCGTTCGATCTCGCACGACAACACGACGACGATCTACGGCAAGACCGATGACAGCAGGATCGCTGACCCGGCGGATGCGACGCGCATCTTCAGCTGGCTCCTGTGCGAGAGCTACGACGGTAAGGGCAACGTCATCCGCTATTCGTATGACAGCGAGGACGCCCGCGGAGTCAACGTGTCTCTCCCGCACGAGCGAAACCGCTCCGGCGTGCGCACGACGCAGCGATACCTCCGACGGATCCTGTACGGAAACGAAGAGCCTCAACTCTCGCCGTCGGCGCCGAGCTCGAGCACGTGGCTGTTCGAGGTCGTCTTCGATTATGACGAAGGGTTCGTCCACCCGGTGTCCGCCAGCTCGTGGCAGGCCAGCGCCGACGCGACCACGGCGTGGGGCGTGCGACCGGATCCGCTCTCGAGCTACCGGTCGACGTTCGAGGTTCGCTCGTATCGGCGATGTCACCGCGTCCTCATGTTTCACCGGTTCCCGGAGCTCGGCGCGGATCCTCAGCTCGTCCGCTCGACGTCACTCGAGTACGACGACCTTCCCTACAGGACCGCGCCCGCGATCGACGCGGAGCTCGCTCATCTCGGAAGCACACGCACGGGAAGCTTCCTGCGCAGTATCAGTCAGCACGGCCACCAGCTCGACGCGACGCAGGCCGTGTTCGAGAGCGGCGGCGTTCGCGTGCTCACCTACGTGACTCGTTCGTTACCGCCGGTTGATCTCGAGTACAGCCGCGCGACAATCGACCCATCTGTGCACGAGCTCGTCGGCGAGAGCCTCGACAACTTGCCTGCAGGGATCGACGAAGGCAGCTATCGCTGGATCGACCTCGACGGCGAGGGGCTGTCGGGCGTGTTGACGGAGCAAGGCGGTGCCTGGTTCTACAAGCGGAACGATGCTGAGGTGGGAGACGTTCCCTCAGACACGCGACCCCGACTCGGAGCCCTCGAGCGATTGTCCACGCTGCCGGCACCCGCGAGCCTCACGGGTGGGCAACAGCTCGTGGACGTGACGGGGAATGGCCGACTCGATCTAGTTCATTTTGGCGGTGCGCTTCCAGGATATTTCGAGCGGACCGCGAATGGCTGGGAGACGTTCCGCGCATTCACCTCGATACCGAACCTCGCCTTCGAAGCGCGATCGCGCCGGCTGGTTGACCTGACCGGTGACGGCCTGGCCGACCTGCTTGAGACTTCGGCGGACGCGTTCACGTGGTACCCGTCGCTAGCAGAACGCGGATTTGGTGCCGCCGAGCGAGTTGCGATCGGGGCCGATGAAGAGTCGGGCCCCAGGCTCGTGTTCGCGGACGACACTCGATCGATCTACGTCGCGGACATGTCGGGCGATGGGCTGAGCGATCTCGTCCGCGTCCGCAACGGTGAGGTGTGCTACTGGCCGAACCTCGGTTACGGCCGATTCGGCGCGAAGGTCACGATGGATCGATCGCCGTGGCTCGATCACCCGGACCAGTTCGACCACCGGCGTGTGCGGCTCGTCGACCTCGACGGTAGCGGCACTACTGATCTCGTCTACCTCGGCGCAGACAGTGTCAGCTTGTACTTTAACCAGGCCGGCAACGGGTTCTCGACCGCAAAGGCACTCTCACCGTCACCGCGCTTTGACAACGCATCAGCGGTATTCACCGCCGATCTACTCGGCAACGGAACCGCATGTCTTGTGTGGTCGTCCGCGCTTCCCGCCGAGCAACTGCGCGCGATCCACTACATCGATCTGATGGGCGGCACGAAGCCCCATCTTCTGATCGGGGTCGATAACAACCTCGGAGCACAGACGCGGCTCACCTACGCGCCGTCGACCAAGTTCTACCTGGCGGATCGTCGCGCGGGTCGACCGTGGACCACGCGCCTGCCGTTTCCGGTTCACTGCGTCGAGCACGTGGCAGTCACCGATCAATGGCGCGGTACGACGTTCAGCACGCGCTACACGTACCACCACGGATTCTACGACGGCACCGAGCGCGAGCTACGTGGCTTCGGTCGCGTCGAGCAGGTCGACGTCGAACGGTACGGAACGTTTGCAGCAGGCAACATCAACAGTCCGTACATCACGCAAGACCGCTCGCTCTACCAGCCGCCGATCAAGACTGTCACCTGGTACGACACTGGTGCGTTCCTCGAGCGCGAGCAGATCAGCGCGCAGCTCGAGAGCGAGTACCTCCAGCCGGCTGTGCCGGGCGGATTCCGCGAGCATCGACTGGCGGCGCCGCTGTTAGCTTCGACGACAGATCCGGACGAGCGGCGCGAGGCACTCCGAGCGTGCAAGGGGAGGCTTGTCCGTCAGGAAGTCTTCGAGCTCGATGTCGACGAGCTGGAGCAGAATGGAACGCATCGGGCGGTCCGGCTGTTGACCACGGCGTTTCGGTCAGCGGAGATCCAGCAGCTGCAGTCCCGGGGACGAAACCGGCACGCGGTGTTCCTCGCCACGGACTCGGAATCGATCACGTACAGCTACGACCTCGATCTGCGGTCCGGCGCGGAACCGGATCCCCGGGTCTCGCACACGCTGATTCTCGACACCGACGCGTTCGGAAACGTGCGGCAGGCGATCAGCGCGACGTACAAGCGCAGCGGCTCGCAGGTCGATCCCACGTTGCCGCCTGGGGTGCCCGCGTTGATCGCGAGTGTGCAAGGTGAGCAACACGTCGCGTACACCGAGCAGCGCTTCACGAATGAGGTCGACGACAGCACCGGGCGCCGCACGCCCGCCGTGTGCGAGACGCTGACGTACGAGCTGACGGGCATCACGCCCGCGAGCGGCTGCTTCACGCTGCAGGAGTTGCGCGTGCTCGCGTTGAGCGACGTCTATGCGCCCCGCGAGTCACCCGTCATTGCTGTCGCAACTCGCCCGTATCATCTCGCGGGTGGAACAGGCCGCCAGCGTCGGCTCGTGGAGCACGCACGAACGCTCTTCTTCAACGCCGCGGTGACCGGTCCGCGCCCGCTCGGGCAGATCGACGCACACGGCGTGAAGTTCGAGGACTACAAGCTCGCACTCACAGACGAGCTCCTTGATGCCGTGTTCGGCACGCTGTTGACGGCGACGGTCCGGACGAGCCTGACCACTCGCAGCGGGTATGTGAACGGAGGCACCGCGGGGCAGTACTGGATGCGCTCTGGCTCTTCGCGGGTCGATCCGCAGCACTTCTATCTGCCGGTCGAGCACGTCGATGCGTTCGGGGACTCGACCAAGCTGACGTATTTCCGCGATCTTCTCGTGGCATCGGTAACCGATGCGCTCACGAGCACGACAACGGTCCGAGCGTTTGACCTCCGCGCTCTGGCGCCAGCGCGCATCGAAGACGTCAACGGCAACATCGCGGAGGTCGCGTTCGACGCGCTTGGATTACCCGCCGCGTACGCGCACGCGCCCGGCGGAGACACCGTCACAGGGGTCGATGTCGGGCCCGATCTGCAGCGCGTCGACACGTTCTTCACGGGAACGTACAACGACAGCGAAGTGCGACTGCTGCTCGGCGACGCGACCGGGCGTTACCTGTACTACTTCGGCGAGCGCGTGGAGCCGGACGGGACGTTGTCATGGGGGCATCATCCCGCCAGCGCCGCGTCGATCCAGCGCGAGCGCCATCGTGTCGATATCGCGACGGGCGCACGCCTGCAGATCGCGTTCGAGTACTCGGACGGCAGCGGCACGTTGCTCGTGAAGAAGGCGAAGGCGGAGCCCGCGGAAAACACGACGACGCTGCGCTGGGTCACGACCGGAAAGACCATCCTCAACAACAAGAAGAAGCCGGTAAAGCAATACGAGCCGTACTTCAGCTCGAACGAACACCGGTTCGAGGAACTCGTCGAGGTCGGCGAAACTCCAGTGATGTACTACGACGCGATCGGTCGGCTGATCCGAACCGAGTCCCCGGACGGAAGCTACTCGCGCGTTGAACTGTCACCGTGGCTGATCACGCGCTACGACGCGAACGACACCGTCGGCGAGCCGAATAACTCCTGGTACGCAACGCACGCGGCGACGACCGCATCGGCCGAGGAGCGTCGCTCAGCAGCGAGCGCACTCGTTCACGCCGATACTCCGACGCAGATCTTCGTCGACAGCCTCGGGCGCGAGGTCATCTCCATCGTCGACGAGCGTCACCAATACCCCACCGAGACGGGACCATCCACGGTGCAGCGCTTCGCCACGTTCACGAAGCTCGATGCCGAGGGCAAACCGTTGTGGATTCGTGACGCACGCAAGAACCTCGTCATGCAGTACGTCCAGCCGCCGATGCCCGACAGCGCATCGGTCGATGTCACGAGCGGGTTCTCGCCCTGTTACGACATCGCCGGAAATCAGCTGTTCCAGCACAGCATGGACAGCGGGGCGGCCTGGACGCTCAACGATGCCGCCGGCAAGACGATGTTCGCGTGGACGGCGAACGAGCGCGCCGGTGTGGTCGAGAACCGGATCCTCGACGCTCGCTACGACAGGCTGCATCGTCCGACGGACACATGGCTCACGACGAACGGCAGCACACCGGAGCTGATCGAACGTCGAACCTACGGCGAGGGCGTCGCGAACGATCGCGCTCGCGGCTTGCGCGGCCAGCTCTACGAGCACATGGATTCGAGCGGATTGGCGACGATGGTGCGCTATGACTACGCTGCACGTCCGCTCGAGGTCGCGCGTCGTCTCGCGTCGCAATACACGGCCCCCCGCGTTGACTGGCAGATCGCGACGCTCGAGCACGAGACGTTCACACAGCTGACCGACTACGACGCGCTCGGTCGCCCACGGCGGCTCTACAGCCCACATCGCGCGAACGGGCGCGTGTCGGTCTACGAGCCCGAATACAACGAGCGAGGGCTGCTCGCACGCGAGGATCTCGTCGTTCGCGCGACGAAGACCGCGACCGGTTACACCGAAGGTGCGACGAGCCGGCGGGACACGGTCGTCGATTCGATCGGCTACGACGCGAAGGGGCAGCAGACGACGATCCGTTACGCGAACGGCACGCGCACGCGCTTCACGTACGACCCCAAGACGTTCCGCGTCACGCAGTTGCGCACCACACGCCCCGCCTACGAACCCGCGTTTCCGAGCGCGGTCGCGCAATTCCGCAACGCGAACGTCGTCCAGAACCTGTTCTACAGCTACGATGCCGTCGGCAACGTCACCGAGATCTACGACGACGCGTTCCGTCCTGCGTTCTTCGCGAACCAGCAGATCGACCCCGTTGCTCGCTACACGTACGATTCGCTCTACCGCTTGATCGCGGCGACGGGCCGTGAGCACGCCGCGCTCGCGACACCAGACCAATACGAAGCATCGCCGTTCGCGGCAGCGTTCCCCGTCCCGCAGGCCGATCCCGCTGACCAGCGCAACTACTCGGAGCGCTTCACGTACGACCCGGTCGGCAATGTCCGCCAAGTCGTGCACGCCGCGACGAGCGGTTGGACGCGCAACTTCAAGTACGAGGACCACAGCAACCGGTTGGACCGTACGTGGTTCGGCACGGCGACGCAGACTCCGACGCTGTATGCGCACGACACCCACGGCAACATGCTCGCGCTGTCGGGCATCACGCCCGCCGATCGCGTCGAGTGGGATCACCGAGACATGATCCGCGTGCTCGAGCGCGGCGGCGGGGGCCGCATCTATTACCAATACGACGCCGACAAGCAGCGCACGCGCAAGGTCAGCGAGAACCAGAACGGGGTGAAGGTGTGGGAGCGCATCTATCTCGGCGGATTCGAGATCTACCGACGATATGCGAACGGCGCCGTCGTCGAGGAGATCGAGTCACATCACCTATTCGAGCGCGATCACCGCGTCCTGCTCGTGGAGGATGTGATCACCACGAACCGGCCAGGTGCCACGCTCGGACCGCTGTATCGCTACCAGTACAGCAATCACCTCGGCTCCGCGTGCCTCGAGCTCGATGCGAACGCCGCGGTGATCACGTACGAGGAGTGTCATCCCTACGGCACGAGCGCCTACCGTATGGCGCGCAGTCAGATCGAGGCCCCGAAACGCTACCGGTTCACCGGCAAGGAACGCGACGAGGAGAGCGGGCTCTCGTACTTCGGTGCGCGCTACTACGCGCCGTGGCTGTGCCGGTGGGCGTCACCGGATCCGGCGGGTCTTGCGGATGGCCTGTCGCGATATCTGTACTGTCGAGGCAGTCCAACCTCGCGCATCGATCGAGATGGACACCAGTCGGCTCCCGTGGACGAGCTTGGTATGCACCCGAGTGCAACGCCGGCCGCAAATGCAGCACCGGCGCCAGCTCCTGCGCAGCCTCAGAGCGAAGGCTGGTTCGAGAGCATCGTTTCGGGAAAGCAAGAAGCGGGGTTCGGGAAGGGACTAATCCCCGTCGTGGGGTCTGTTCAGAACGCCAACTACAACTTCGATAAAGGCCACTGGGGCTGGGGCATCGCCTACACAGCATTGGCGATTTCGGACGTGTTTCTCGTTCGATCGCTCGTCGTAGGTGCCGGAAAGCTCGGCGCCCGTGGCGTGGCGGCGTTAGCGACGGCCGCGAAGCCGATGATCGCGGAGCTAACGACGAAGGGAATCGCACCGGCAGCTGAGTCCCTCGCGAAGCTGGGCGCCCGCGCAGGTGGCTGGCTCGTGGACGTCGGAAAGACGACGTTCAAGGAGCTGTTCAAGAAAGGTGGCGTCGGATCAGGAACGAGTCTGGCGACCAAGGTCCGGCGAATCGTTTGGCAAGACCTTGCGAACTACTCTCCCAAGTCCAGTCCTGTCTTTCGTATTTTCAGAGAGCACATCAAGATCGCCACGAAGAATCGGTTACAGAGCCTGTTCGAGATGCACCACTGGCTGATCCAGCACAAGTGGTTTGCCGGAGCGAAGGCTGTTTCGAATCCGACGCTACGGAACATTCTGCAACGTGTGGGCAACTCCGGTATCAACCTGTTTCCGATCCCGGCGCCGCTCAACAATGCTCTTGGAAAGAGCATGACAGCCACAGCGTCATTCGCTCACAAGATTATCTATACGGTGAGTGGCGAAGTTAGCTGCGCCGCAAGCTCCGTTCGTGACGCGTACCGCTCGGTGGTGCACTAGCGCGACCCGCATTCGGACGTGAACGGACAGCTCCTCTCAGCGTGACCCCCGCAGCGACGGAATACAACTATGCCCATCATCGCAATCACCCTTCGTCGTGGCGACCGCGGTGGCGCCGTCACTGCGCTGCATCGCAGCCTCGAGTCCCTCGGCCACACGGTCGAACCATCCGAGCGAGACATGCGGGTCTTCGGCGAGGCGACCGAAGCGATCATTCGCGACCTCCAGGAGCGAGCGTCGCTGCCTGGCGATGGTGTCTGCAACGAGCCGGCGCGAGCTGCGATCGAGATTTTGCTGCGCGAAGTTGGCACGTTCACGGTTCACGGTCGGATCCTGGATGCCGATGGAGATCCGGTCGTCGGCGCGAACGTGTTCGCAGTCGACGTCGACCTGCGTCGCCAGGAGGTGCTCGGGTATACGAAGACCGACCGGCATGGTGAGTACGAGGTTCGCTATTCGGCGGCGAAGTTCACTCGCGCGGAGAAGGACTCCGCCGATCTGCTCGTGCGGGCGGTTCTGGGTGATCGGATGGTCGGCGAGTCGACCGTGCAGTTCAACGCGCCGCTGCACGCGGAGATCAACCTTCGCTCGCTAGAACGACATGGCTTGTCGGAGTACGCGCGACACGAGTCGGAGGTGAAGCCGTTGCTCGACGGCGCAACGCTCGCGACGCTGACCGCAGCTGATGTGCCGTTTCTCGCCGGTGAGACCGGGCGCGGTGCGGCGCTGTGGGATGCATTCATTCATGCCCAGGAGCTTGTGGCGATCGCGCGGCCGGATCTGCGACAGCTCTCCAGCACGAAGCGCGTCCAGACGAGCGAGATTCCCGCGACTGCGTTCTATGGATGGCTGCGCGGCGGGCTGGGCCCTGACTGGGAGCAGTTACGTGCGACACGCGTCACGTTGTTGCGCGCGAAGCTCGTCGACGCAGTCACGCGGTGGGTGATCCCGCAGATGAGCACTAACGAGATCGACGCGATCGTCGCGCTGATCCCGAGCTCGGCCGCTGCAGAAGCTCATGATCTGCTAAGTGCCACGCTGCCACCGGAGCTCGTGCAGAAGCTCGGAGCCCACATCGATGGTGTCGATACCATCGACGACGAGTTGCTCGGAGGGCTGATCGCGACGAAGACCGTCATGCCCGCGGACGCGGAACGGATTGGCTTGGCAGTCTCGCTGTCTCGGCTCGCCGGAGCGCCGGCGACGGTCGTGGCTTCACTACTGGACCGGGAATTTCCGGGCGTCGGGGCAAAGCTGCGAAAGGCACGCGACCTCGTGGCGATCGATCCCGTGCACTGGGAGGCGGCGCTCGACGAAGTGGGCGCGCCTCTGCCGGACGGGGTGACACGAGCTGCGCAAGCGCGCGATATCGGCATACGAGTCGCGAGCGCGTACCCCGAGGACGCGTTTCGGAGATTGGCCACGCGCCAGGCGCCCGACGACGACCGCGGTGCTGTTCGCGTCAAGCAGCTCGAAACTGTGCTGTCGCGGAATCCCGATGTGAGCTTCGCGGAGCTCGACTATTTGCCCGACAGCCTCGGGCTCATCCGGGTCGACTTCGGCGATCTCGGGGATGCGGAGCGTTCGCAGGTGGTCGCCGACCTCAAGGCGAGTCAGCGCATTCACGCCGTTACGGGGAACGCGATCGTAGCGAACGAGCTGAAGCAAGCGGACCTGACGTCGGCCTCGCAGATCGCGAAGCTCACGGTGGGCAAGCTTGCGGGGCAGACCAAGTGGTCCCTACCAGAAGCCAGCGTCTATCACGCGAAGGCAAAGCAGATCGCGAACAAGGCCGCGCTCACGTGGTTCGGAATCTACGACTTGCTGCGAGATCACCGCACGACACCTGTGCAGGTACTCAAGTGGCCGGAGACGTTCTTCAGGCCGCTACAGGGCTACGCGAGCCTCGTGAACGATCAGCCGTGGTGCGAGTGTTCGGAGTGTCAGTCCGTGCTCAGTCCGGCGGCGTACTTCGTCGACCTGATGTACTTCATCGAGCGACACATCTCCCAGGAGTCCGTTCCGGACGGTCATCTACTCCACCTGTTCACGCGGCGACCGGATCTATGGGAGCTCGAGCTGACGTGCGCGAACACGAACGACTACGTGCCTTACCTCGAGATCGTCAACGAGATCCTCGAGCGCTACCTCGTGGACAAGGCGGGGTTTGCGGATAGCGCGGAGATCTACAAGCAGCTCGCGTTCGAGACAAAGAGCTTCAAGCAGCCGTTCACGTTGCCGCTCGAGCGCCTTTCGCTCCTGCTCGAACACTTCGCCGTCACGCGTGCTGATGTTGCCGGCGCGATGCAAGCACTCCGTCCAGTGCAAGCACGCGCGCGACTGGGCCTGTCGCGCGCGGAGTACGACCTGATCACGGTGGACCGGGCGACAGACGCCGCGTTCCTCGTCGCACTCTACCGGTCGACGAGTACGGTCACCGCCCCGGACACGCTGCTCGATGTGACGGAGATGTCTGCGCTCGTGCGCGTGCTCGGACTCGCACACGACATCGTCGAATCGATCTTGCTCAGCCGCTTCGTCAACACGGATGGGTCGACGAACGCGCCCATCCAGATCGTGCTCGGAAAACGCGATCCGCAGGACGTCCAGAACAACTCGGAGATCGTGAGCAACCTGACGCTCCGACGTCTCGATCGAGTCCACCAGTTCACGCGCTTGTGGCGTGCGCTGCCGTGGACCGTCGCCGAGCTCGATTACATCCTCGAGCGCCTCTCGGCGCCAAGTGCGGTCACCTCGATCGTCGCAGAGTCTACGACGGTGAGCGGGACGCTGGAACGCATCGCTGATCTGCTCGACCTCAGCAACACGTGGAAACTCGCGGTCGACGAGCTATCCGCCTTCGTCGACGTGTTCCCGGTGGCCACGTTGCGCGAAGCACCGCCGTTGTTCGATCGCCTGTTCAATCAGCCCGCGTTCGTCGCGCGCGACGGTGCGTGGACCACCACGACGTCGTTCCGGTTCACGCATCCGTCATGGACCGCGAAGGGGCAACCAGCCGCTCCCGCTGGAACGTCGATCCCCGCGGACAACACCCTGGCTCGGTTGCTGGCCGGATTGCAGATCGCGGACGCAGAATTCACTCTGCTGGCCGACCAGCTGGACGGCCACCCGACCGTCGACCGTCGGGCCGCAACGCTGATGGCTGACGAGAGCATCGCGATCTCCGTCGCCTCGATCAATGTGTTCTATCGGTACGCGACGCTTCGCCGCCTGCTCGACTGCACGTTGAACCAGCTGTTCCAGCTAATCGAGCTGGCGCAGACTCCAAGCGGCTTCGTCGATTCGCTCGCCGACGTCCGTGCCGTGACAAAGCTCGCCGCGTGGCAAAAGAGCTCCGGTTTCGGCATCGACCAGATCATGTATCTGGTCGATACAGGCCGGAGGGGGGAGCTAGAGCCGCACGCTCTCTCCAGCGCGCTGATCAAGACGACCGCTACCGACCACAGCCTCGAACTCGCCGAGACGCTCTTCGTGCAGCTGGGGTTGACGGAGGCACAATCCATCGAGCTGGTAGAGGCGAATCTCTCGCGCCAACCGGTCGATACCTTGCCATTCGAGCGTACGGCCGAAGCGGTTCGCGTCCGTGCGATCGGCCTCGGCGGCCTCGTCATTCCGGCGGCGTTCGCGACGCTGGTCACGCCAGCATCGATCGCCGGACTTCTCGCCGACCGCAGCCCGCTCCACCTTGCAGACATCGCGCTTGGCGTGGCGTTTGGCCGATCGCTCGACGAGGTGGCGCGACTTCGCACGATTGCCGACCCGCTCGGTACAACTGCCGCGATCGCGATCGCGCGCGCGATCCAGGGCAGCACGACGCAGACGGATCTCGATCGCCTCGAGCTGATGATCGCCCGCATGTGTCGGCACAACACTCTTTTCGCCGATCGGGTGTTTGACGTACCGGGATTGGGCTTTGTCTCGACGCATCCGGCGGTCTTCTTCCTCGGCGCTACGGCACCTTTGCTGACAAGCCCCGCGATCGATCTGGATGTCGTGCGCAACGTCGCCGGCTACGTCGCCATTGCCGCGCCGAAGGACGCAGGATTTTCGACAGCGTCGGGTCCCGCGGCGATGGCCGCGATCCAGACTGTGGTCGACAATTTCGCGGCTGCTACCGATGCGGATGTGGCGGCTGCACTGCGCGTCGATCTTGCAGAGGTCTCAGCGTTGCGCACGCACGTCACAGTGCCGTCGAACCCGTTCGCGGCGCTTTTGGTCCTGCAGCACTGCCTCGAGCTCACGAAGCAGCTTGGCGTCAGCGGAGAGACGCTGCTCCGGATCATCGACGATGCCGGCACCGCCGCATACGACCAGCTCTCGCGGGCGGCCGACGACGTGTTCGGTGCGTTTCGCGCGAAGTATCCCGACCCGGCCACGTTCGCGGACAAGATCGCACCCTTCGAAGATCGCCTGCGCTCGAGAAAGCGTGACGGACTTCTCGAAGACTTCATGGTGAGGTGGCCGTCGCAGTTCGGCGATCCCAGCAAGCTCTACGCGTACTTTCTCGTCGATGTCCTCGTGGAAGGCTGCGCGAGGACGTCGCGGGTCGTCGCCGGAACGTCGAGCCTTCAGCTCTACGTCCATCGCGTATTGATGAACCTCGAGCGCAGCTTCGATTGGAATCCGATCGATCCGAAGAATCCGGGGGTATGGGCACGGTTCACCGACCCAAGCAAGCGCCTCGAATGGCAGTGGCGAAAGTACTACCGCGTATGGGAAGCGAATCGTCGAGTGTTTCTCTATCCAGAGAACTACCTCGAACCGGAGCTTCGCGACGACAAGACGCCGCTGTTCCGAGACCTCGAGGGCACGCTGTTGCTCCAAGAGATCGACAAGGCGAGTGTCCAGGACGCCTACAGTCGATACATCACGGGCTTCGACGAGCTCGCGAAGCTGAAGGTCGCCGGCACGTTCTATGACGAGCCTGAACGCATCCTGCACGTGTTCGGCGTCACGCAGGACGATGCGCCGGTCTACTACTACCGTCAGGTCACCGAGGCGACGAGCTCGAACCCCGACGAGAAGCAGCCGGTGCCACGGTTCGGGCCGTGGGAGAAACTGCCGCTCCAGATTCCCGTCCGCGCGGTGTCGCCGATCGTGTTCCTGGGGCGGCTCTACGTGTTCTGGGTCGAGACATCGACTCGCCCGGTGAACAAGTTCACGAACGGGACCTCCGACTTCAGCGGATATCGGCACTCGGTCCGCGTGAAGTTTTCGATGCACCGTCCCGATGGGGCGTGGGCAGCGCCGCAGGTCGTCAAGATTGCCGAGGAGGCCGGGACGAGCGAGTCGCGCATCGTCGAGGATCCGCGGAACGACGCCAAGCTGCACGAACTCGAGAAGGAGCTCGAGGACGCGAAGAAGCTGCTACCGGACGCGAATGCGGAGGTCTCCACGACGCAGCAGGCGTTTGGAAAAGCGATCACAGATCTGTCGGCGGCGACGGCGAATCGCATCGCGAAACAAGCTGCATTCGAAGCGCCGCCAGACGCAGGCGAGCTCGCGGCGATGGGGGCAGCATTGTCACTCGGAATTCCGCCCGAGGTCACCTTCGCGAGCATTCGCGCCGTCAAGCTGGGCGAGTGGAAGGATGCAGCGGACAAGGAGGCGAAGGCACTAGAGACGATGAAGCTCGCGAACGACAAGTTCGTCGCCGCGATTGGCAAGCTGCAGGCGCTGAAGGACAAGATCAAGGCTCTCGAGGACGCGATCGCCGCGGCGGTGACGATGGTCCGATGGGACCAAAGCAAGAGGAATCACCGCGACGCGCTCGACAACTACCGCCCCGACGGCTGGCAATGGGAACGCGTCTATCCCGAGGTGTACACGGAACCCGATTCGCACATTCGATTGACGCTGGTTCCCAAGGCGAACAACGAGCCGACCGTGGTGACACCGCCCGACGACTTCGATGTCGCGGAGGTCATCATGCGCGACCTCTCTCCGCCGGAGACCCTCGGTTACAAGTACGAGAGCGCGCTGCGTTGGTCCGACACCGCGTTGCACTCGCTGCAGTCCAGCTCGCAGCGGTACCTGGGACAGAATTTCTACGGTGCCGCGCGTGCGCTCGCCGAGGGGGCGCTCGGAGGAACGTCGGTCGCCAACGGGCCGGTCACGACGCAGGTGCAGATCGTCAACGGGATGCGCAACTCCGTGATCATGGAGACGCAGGGCGACTCGGTGTGGATGCGCCGCGTTGGCAAGAGCTACCTCGGGACGCGATTCGGTACTACGCTCACGCGCAGCCTGGCTCACGAGTTCTGTCGCGACGGAACGGACGGTCTGCTCTCCCCGGGTTATCAGGACGGTCTGGTCGAGATCAGGTCGAAGATCAGCCCCATCGCCGGCCAGAACGAACCTGCGCGGCAGAGTCCGTTCCATCCCGACCACGCCTGTCTCACGTACTTCCGCGAGACCTTCTTCCACATTCCTTTCCTCGTCGCGAATCACCTCAACAGTGAGGAGAAGTTCGCGGACACCCAGCGGTGGTACCACTACATCTTTGATCCGACCGCGTCGTCGGGGGACCCCTGGCGGTATCGCGAGTTCCGTCAGCCCTCGCAGGTCACGAAGTCATTGCGCGACCTCCTCGTCGACGAAGCCGCGCTCACTGCGTATCGCAGCGAACCGTTCAGTCCGCACGCGATCGCACGCACGCGAATGACCGCTTATCAGAAGGCGATCGTGATGAAGTATGTCGACAACCTTCTGGACTGGGGCGATTCGTTGTTCAACCAGTTCACGATGGAGTCGGTGAACGAAGCCAGGATGTTGTACGTCATGGCCCAGGACATCCTCGGTCCGCAACCTGCGCTGCTGGGATCGTGTGGCGAAGGAAAGCTCTCGCCCAAGAACTACACCACGATTCACCCAGGACTGTCGGACGTCAGTGACTTCCTGGTGGAGCTCGAAGCGCCGCTCACCGTCAATGCGCTCGCGCCGACGAGCACGGGGAGCACGCTCGTCGTTCCACGGGTCATGGCGATGTCAGTAGCGGCGAGCGTGGCGCCAAGGACAGTCGCGCCGGCGTTACGGACGATGCGGATGATGCCGGCGCTCACGGGTGCGGGACCGCTTCCGCTGCCGCCGGAGCCGCAGTTCGACAGCACCGGAACGGTTGGAACGCCGACGACGTCACGCGAGAACAAAGGCGGTGCGATCTTCTGGACCGGCACGAAGGGGACCTCGTTCGACGTAGTGCGCACCCCGCGCACCGCCGGCCGCGCGATCGGTACCGATGGTCCACTGCCGTCGCCACAGAACGGCGCCATCGATTACCTCGATGCGGTACCGCTGGTCGGAGTTGGCGTTGCCGGCGGACAGCCCATCGTTCCGTTCGGTGAGCTCGATCAGCGCGGCATTCACCAGCTCGACGTCAAGTATGGGATTCACGACATCTTCGTCCCCGGGAACATCGACATCGGCACGATTCCGACGCTCGAGTACGACCCGGTCGAGATCGTCCCGCCGAAGGAGCTCGTGTTCTGCATTCCGCCGAACAAGGATCTGCTCGCGTATTGGAACCGCGTCGAGGATCGGCTGCGCAAGATCCGCAACTGCCGCGACATCACGGGCGCGCGGCGACAACTCGACTTGTTCGCGCCGGAGATCGATCCACGGCTGCTCGTCCGCATGACCGCCGCAGGAGTGTCGATCGACGACGTCCTCAATGCCACGTCGGGCAACCTCCCTCCGTATCGTTTCTCCTACTTGATCGAGAAAGCGAAGCAACACGCATCGACCGTCCAGAGCCTCGGGGCGCAGCTCCTCGCGGCGTTCGAAAAGGGTGATGCCGAAGAACTGGCTCACCTGCGCACGGTTCACGAACAGAACCTGTTGATCATGCGTCGGCACACGATGGAGCTGGAGATCCGTGCGGCCGAGGACGCGCTGGAGAGCTTGCGTCGGCAGCAGGCGGCCGTCGAGTACCGTCACGAGCACTTCTTCGGCCTTCATGAGGTCGGGCAGATCCCGGGCGAGCGCAAGCAGCAAGAGCTCCAGGGCGAGGCGTCGAGCTTCCGGACCGCAGCGGGTATCGCGCAGGTCGTCGCGTCGATTCTGACGATCATTCCCGACATGGGGGCGCCAACGGCGATGAAGTTCGGCGGAAGCCAGCTAGGTGCGGCCGGGCGCGCGGTGGCCGAGGGACTCAATGCCCTCGCCGCGTACAACGACACGCTCGCGGCACGAGCTGGTGTGGAGGCCTCCAACCAGCGGCGCGATCAAGAGTGGGTGCACCAGAGCCAGAACGCCAAGCTCGAGTTGGCGCAGATCGAGAAGAACATCTCTGCGGCGGAGATCCGACGCGATATTGCACTGCAGGCGCTCGACAACCACGAGCAGTCGATCACGCAGACAGAAGAGATGTTCGCGTTCTTTCGCGAGAAGTTCTCGAACGTCGATCGCTATCGACTGATGCAGAAGGAGATGCGCCGACTGTACCGCCTCGCGTTCAACTCGGCGCTCACGCTCGCGCGGATGTCCGAACAAGCGTATCGCGCTGAACGACCGGGCGACATCACTGTACTTGAGGGCAACTACTGGGAGGCCGAGAGTGCCGGCTTGCTCGCCGGCGAACGACTGATGAGCGACCTCCAGATGCTCGAGAGACAGTTCATCGAGCGGAACTATCGGGAGCTAGAGGTCGAACACAGCTTCTCGTTGGCGCAGTTCGCGCCCGACGATCTCGCGACGTTGCGGATCGAAGGAGAGTGCAAGTTCGACATCCCGGAGTGGTTCTTCGACCTGACGTACCCAGGGCAGTATCGCAGGCGCCTGAAGGCGGTGCGCGTGACAATCCCCTGCGTCGCTGGTCCCTACGCAAACATCGGCGCGACGCTGCGACTCGACGACAGCCGTATTCGGTTGGAAGCGCCAGTACCGCAGCAGCCACTGGCACCACTCGCGTCGGTGCCGCTCCGGCATACGGTGTCGATCGCGACCAGCAAGGCGCAGACCGACGCTGGCGTCTTCGACTTCAGCTTTCGCGACGAGCGGTACATGCCGTTCGAAAATGCAGGGGCAGTTAGCGGGTGGACCCTGTCGCTCCCGAAGACGCTTCGCATGTTCGACTACAACACGATCAGCGACGTGATTCTGCACCTCGATTACACGGCGCTCTATGACGAAGATCTCAAGGACCGTTGGGATGGCGCGACGGCGCAGTTGCTCGCGCTGCTTGGCACCGCCAGTGCTACCAATCCGCCGCTCGTGAGAACCTTCAACCTTCGAACCGAGTTCCCCGACGCGTTCCATCGACTCGTCACGGAGCCCACGAACACGGAGATCAGCCTCAGCGTCGAAACGCGCCACTTCCCGAGCTTCCTCCTCGCGCCTGGCCGCCGCCTCGAGGCGACGGCCGCGTCGTTGCAGATCATCACGCCGCTGCCGTCGCTCGCCGCGACGCGACTCGGCATCGGGGCCAAATCGACGACGCAACCGCAGCCGCTGAGGCTGGTCCAAGCTCCCGCGACACCCGTCGCGAAGGGGACCGCGCTGTCCACGTTCGATCTCGGCGATGTACTCGAAGCACCTCTGACGCAAGGTGGCATCCGGAAGGCCTTGACCGACAACTACGTCATGACGCTGCAAACGACGGTCGACCCTCGTCAGCTGCAGGACATCGTACTTCGAGTCGCGTACCGCGTCGTCTAAGGTTAATTCACTCCGCGCACAAGCTTGTGTTAGAGGGTCCGTCGCGACGCGACCCCAGAGAGAAATCCGAGAGCTAGGTCCAACCAATCATCGTCCCCATCGCGGAGCGATCACCATGCTGCGGTTTCGGTGATCACGATGCGGCGGTTTCGGTGTTCACGATCCGTGAAATACGCACATGACCCACGAACGCTTCGGTGAGAACTACTGGCGGCTCGTGTCGAGGCGGCGAACCGAGGCGTCGGCCGCGTGGCGGAAATCCGGTGATCCCGACGCCTCTAGCCTGAGCGTTGGCTACGTCGTCGGTTGACGCGACAGCGACCCACGCCGAGGCGTCGGCATCGATCGAGGAGCGGGATGTCTATGACGATCGCCTTTCCGCCTTCCATCGGGATCAGCTTCTTGTTCATGGGCATCACCAAGGACCTGCACACGATCACGCGGTCTACTGTGCCGCTGCTGTCGTGGTGCCGCGACCATGTCTCTTGCAGCTCTGCGCGCGAGGGCGCCGCCGCCGCCTCCAGAAGCCAAGGACCGCGCACGGCGCATCCGGTCAGCGCCACGCGCGGTTCGGCCGCGCTCCGGTGCACATTGCAGGCGTCAGCGCGAGCGATCGCTCGAGCGGCGTCGTGGCTCCACACGCGGACGTCTCCCGCACCGCGCGCTGACAGTTCATTTCGGCGGAGTACTGCGCGACCACCACATGCTCACCGCGGAGGCATTCCCAGATATAGATATCGTATCCGTGCGAGCTGCCCGTGGAACAGCTGCGATCAGGGGCTATGTTCTCCGGATAGGCGTTCCACGGATCAGCGCAGCAGCCGGCGGCCGTGAGAACGATCGCGCAGCCGATCCATGGCAAGCGGATGGCGGTGTTCATGACGCGGCGGAATGCAACGGACACACCACGTGCGTATCACGGGATCGCGAGATCTGCGCCGCCCCTCGGCGGAGGGCAGTCCGCAGACTGCGGACTAAGGAGTGGAGATCTGCGTGATCCCCTCAAATATTCACAGGATCTGAAGGACTTGGACGAACACTTCGTGCTCGCGGAGGATGCCTTCGAAGGCAGCGGTGAGGCGCTCGAACCAGTCGTCGCGCATGAACGTCAATTGGCGATACCAGAAGTTGCCCTGGCAGTCCGGGCGACTGCGCACGCTCGCGCTCTTGCTCTTGCTCTTGGTCGGCCGTTCAAGTGGTCTTTTCGCAGCGGTAGACGCGGGCCACGTACTGGGAGATCCTCTGAGCCGATTAGCGAATAAATTAGTTGATTATCATAGATAAGAAAATCCGCGATGCTACCGTGTCTTCACACTTTGAATACTAAAATCAAATTTAGATAACATAACTGAGTATATCGTGGAAGCTAAAATATGGGCAACCTGTCGAATATCTATTCGTTTATTAGTCGCATTAACAAAAAGTCAAACGGAATCATAGTCGATGCTCAAGATGTCAAAATAGCTGAAATGATCATCAAAGGGAAAAATGAAAGGTTTGCTAATCAGGACACTGTGAGGAAAAGTGAGTTCAAAGAAAAATATAATATCGATTTGACTAGCGAACAACTTGAGGATTTCTATCTGACATCATGCAAATTAAAATGGAGAAGACCGGAGCAGCTCCCTGGCGAAGGCTATTTACCCGGAGGTTTTGCATTTAATGGAATAACTCCATTGTTTGAATCTCAGGTTCAGTTTTGGAAAGAAAGCATCGGTGTATTTGACCAATCTGACCAAGAAAATACTATCGACTATAGTCTTTTAAAGCAGTTGCGCTGGCTCGAGAGCCCTACTCCTCTAAATTTTGCCGAACTCACGCCTCAGTTCGGATGTGTAAAATTTGAACCGGATAAATTCCCTGAGCAATTTTACTTCTATGATAGTGGCTTAATATTTCCTCTGACACTTGAGTCATTGGAAGAGTACATTGCAGATCTAATATGTTCGGCGGCAGTAACATGCTGGCAATACTTCTATATAGATCCGGACCTAATCATTTCCAAAAATAAGGGACTCAATTATACAACATGGTCATTGCATAGTCTGTCAAAATTAGATTTTGGTACTAGAAAACTGGAGTGCAATAAAGATAGTACGGTCGATCGTCTCGACCTTATTAACGAATACTTGGAAAGGTGCATACGATTATTGCCAGATGCTTTTCCTTTCATCGACTTCAGTCATCATGTGAATTATTATCAAATTTTTAAAAACAAATACGATGCTGAAAAACAATTGGCCGCGGGGTGAGTTTTCAGGCCGGCATCTTCATGAGCTGCGTCGGCTTGTAGAGCTATTACAATCTCGATAACCGGACGTACCAACCATCATACGTGTCATCGGATACTCCGTGGTTCTTCAGCAGACTACGCGTTCAATGGTTTGTCACCGACAAGCTCAAGATCGAACCGTGGTTGATCAGCGGTGGGCAGTCGTACTGCGAAGTTAAATTTGATCCTCGGCGGCCAGCTCCGCTACGCACTCACTGGCATCATTGTTCTCGTCGCGAATCGATACCTCGCAGGAACAGATGCCCTCGAAAATCCTGGCAGGCATCGATTTCACTCCGACGATTCGAACCAGGTCAAATGGTCTGAAGATCAGAGCCAGTTCCTGAGGGTCCCGCGATCACCGACGGGAGATGCGTGCCACGAGCCGCTCGTACGCCTGGTGCAACGCGCGAAACTCGTCGGCGTCACCGCCGTGATCTGGGTGCGTCGCGAGGGCCCGCTGACGAAATGCGGACTTCACCGCGGCAAGGGTCGAGCCGGCCGGTAGACCGAGCAACTCCCACGACGAGGCAGCCTTCGCGGCCGTCTTCAAGGGCCGGTTCACGCGCGGTGTTGGCATCGGCGGTGGCCGCTCGCCGCGCAGCACGTGAGTCCACGCGCGCGCCCAATACGAATCGATCATCACGAGGTATCGGCCCGCCTGCTCTTCGGCCTCGGCGAGCGCCTCCTCCAGCGTCGCCGCCCCGCCGTTCGACGCGTCGGGCTTGTGGAACGGCTCCGCGTGCGGCGCGTTCGTCCACCAGGCGGCCCAGAAGAACCGACGGCGCTGAGTCGCCGTGATCGACACCACCGCGCTCGTTACGGCCGTCACTCAGCCCTCGCGCAGCTCGAGCAACGCGACGAACACGCCCATGCCCATGGCCGCGTGGCTGGAGTCCTTGCTGACGTACGCGCCAAAGTCCTCCGCAGGTAGCACGATTAGCGCCTCGCATTGCATGGACGTGAGCGGTCAGACCTTGACCAGCGCCGCCACTGTCGTGGTCGATCTGGTAGGACCAGGATCTCGGCCGGACGGATACTCGGCGCGCATGAACGTGCGGATCGTGATGGCGCGCTGCACGTACGCTGCCTCCGCCGCCTCCGGTCGCGACGACCGTGTCGCGGACGCTCGCGATCGGAGCGGCGCTCGCGGGCCGCACGATCAACGCACGTGGCCGAAGCCTTCGAACCTCGACGACGTGCGCGATGTCGAGGGTGAGGCCGCAATCGCGAGTCCGCACGCGATGTCCACCCCCCAGGTGAGATCGATTGCGCCGATCAGCGAAGCGGCATCGAAGGCCGCGGCGACCGGTTCCGGTTGGGCGCCTGGCGCCACATTCAGCTGGTCGAGCCGGTGATCGTTTGAATCCGGCGGCGCGCCGCGGTCGCGGACAGCACGGAAAGGCTATCATCGGCCGGTTGACGAGGACGCTCGCCTTGGTGGTGCTGGTCGCCTGTTCCCGGAGCGACGAGCGCAAGCAGCCCGCGGGTGCCGACCCATGGGCCGCACCCGCGCCCCCATCACCTGGCGTCGGCGGCGACGATCCCTGGGCGGCGAAGCGAGCCGCCGACCTGCCCGTCGCGGAAGGCTCGGGGTCGAACGCAGTGGACAGCTGGGGATCTGGCCCCCCGAACGGAACTGGATCCCGCGCGGCGCAGGGATCCGCCGCGGGGGGCAGCACGAGCCTCGCGGTGGGCGGCTCGAGCGCGCTGGCCGGGAGCTACCAATGCCTCCAGCTGCGCTCCACCCTGGGCGCGGACAACCTGTTCCACAGCAACTACGTATCGAGCTCGCTGAGCGTGTTCGAGATCGATGACGACGGCGCCTATCGCTCGAGGTCTTATCCCACCCAGGGTACGGGGCGAACGCAGCTCGACGGGACGACCGTCTCTTTCGAGGACGGGCCGTACGCCCACGCAGTCGGCCAGGCGGGCACGTTGGAGTCGGGCAAGACGTATATCCGGTTCAGCCAGGACCTGACCGCTCTGCCCAAGCCCAGCATGCAGTCCAGCGATCACATGTGCTACCGGAAGTAGCGGGCGGCGACCTCGAGCGCCTCTTCACCAGCTCCGCACGATGGTGACCGGCTCGGTGGGCGCCGCGACCAGCCGCACGGTGCTCGGCAGGGCCTCGCGATAGCCGCGCTCGACCGAGCCTGGTCGAGCTCGATCCGGATCATGCCGCGGATCGAGATCTTTGAACCTGGAGTGATCACGATCTCGTCGAACGAGACCTCGGCGCGGCGCGCCGGATCGATCCCCTGGCGATCGAGGAACGCGGTCTTCGCGGCGGCCCCGCGGTCGAGGACCACCAGGGGAACGAGATCGAGCACCACCTGGCCGGGCTCGATGCACACCGGCCCGCTCGCGGTCGTGACAACGAACGACGTACTGGCCTGCTCGCTGTGGACCGCCGAGGAGCCCTTCGCGACGCGGCCCCGCAACCTCGCACTCGAGCGATGCACGACGCACGATCGGCCCGACAGCGGCGCGGTCAGCGCATGGTCGCCGGCCACCACCACGCCGCTCAGCGTGACGACCTCGTGGTCGACCAGCCGGGGTGCGCGTCGCATGTCACGCCGCCGCTTCGCGCCGCTGAGGCCGAGCGCGAGCAGCCCCAAGGCGACCAGTCCTGACCCCGCCAGCCATCGCGAGCCGACACCGGCCGCCGCGTCCGCGAGGCGGCCGGTGTCGATCGGGATAACGACGCCCGCGAGGGACCGCTCGCAGCTCGCGAGCAGCTCTCCGCGGCCGACGCACATCCGCCGACGAAGTGGAGCTCCTGCTCCCGCCACTGCAAGGCGCCGCGACTCGATGTGCGGGGCTTTCCGAAGTTGCAGCGGCTCGCCGTCGGCACCGAGATCGGTGCCTTGATCGGCCTCGACAAACTTTCGCTGCAGCGGATCGAGCTGACGGATCTGACCGTCGATCTGACAAAGGTAACGACGCTCGTCGAGATTCACGTGATGGGTAAGGCGAAGGTCACACCACCGCCCGGTACGTGGATCACGTCGAAGCTGCATCACGGCAAACTGATGACGCGCGCGTAGAATGCGTGCCATGCGCTATCTGGCGCCTGATACCTGCGCCGACCTGCAACTGCGAGCGGTGCGGGCGGCGGATTCGTAATCGTTCCGGCGCTCGTGGACCTGGCTTGTCAATGACGGAGGCGATCGCAAGCTCGCTCATGGCTCGCTCTCATGGCTCGCTCATGGTGATCGCGATGAACTCGTTCGCGCGTGCAGTCGTCGCGCTCGGGAGATCGATCTGGTCGGTCACCCGCCGGATGCCGAACTGCTCCGCGAGATCGCGTTTGAGGTTCGGAACGGCGCTCGTCTTACAGTCGCGCCAGCGCAGATCGTGAGGATGGCGAGGCGCGCCGCATAGCCTTGGCCGCGCAACTTCGACGGCGCCGCGGAGAACCTGCGCTTGCTCTGCTCTGCGCGGAGC
>JAYVLQ010000111.1:0-73372 GCA_043759355.1 Kofleriaceae bacterium | reverse complement strand
GCGTACGGCTTAATCGTGCTCGGAGGTCTATTTCACGAGCTCGGTCACGGTGCGGTCTGCCAGCACCCCGGAGGCAACGTCACGGCGCCGCCATCGCGCTGCGATTTCGGCTCTGAGCTACGTGCGAGCTGACTTCGCCGAAGGCTTCTTCGCCGGGGTCTTGATCTCGGTTTTGGTCTTCGCCTTCGTACCGCTCTTCGCCGCGCTCTTGCCGTTGGTCTTCGCCGCGACGGGTGTGGCCGCAACGGGTTCGTCTTCGACCGTCCGGACGCTACGCAGGATCCCCATGCGCGTGAGGTGAACCGCCATGAACGCGCTGTCGATCTCGTACAGGCAGTTGATGCCGCGCGAGATCAGCTCGTCCATCTGGCGCGCGTAAACGGCGGGATACGAGTCGTCTTTGATCGTGTGCCACACCGGCGCGACGACGCCTTTTCCATGACGTTGCGCCGCTTCGCAGATCTGCTCGATGGCGGCCATCGTCTTGGGTCCGCTGTATGCCTTGCCGTTCTCACCAAGCGACAGCGACAGATCGAACGGACCGATCTCGAACAGGTCGACACCTTCGACCTGCATCATGTCATCGAGGTGATCGAGCGCTTCTTTGTCCTCGATGATCGGAATCACCGAGTTCGAAGTGTTCGCCGCTTCATAGGTGGTCTTCAGATCCAGAGCGCCGAAGCCGTTGTAACGAGCGATCGGGCACTCACCGCGCAGCCCCAAAGGCTGGAACCGCGAAGCGCGCACCATGGTCTCGAGAATCTTGCGATTCGTTACGTGCGGAACCATGACCATCGGCGCGCCGAGATTCATGATCTCGCCGACCAGGTTCGGATCCGGACGCTTCAGTTTCACGATCGGCACCGTGCCGCCGGCGTTCGCCGCGCGCAGCAGATCTTCGAGCTTCGATAGATCGAGCGCTTCGACTTCCTGTCCGATGATTACGAAGTCCAGATCTACGATGCCGTACATCTCCATCAGTTGTGGGCTCATCGCGCCCGAGTGAATTCCAAGGCAAACCTTGCCCGACCGCGCACGTTCCTGAAACAACCGAGCACGTTGAGCGTGAAGCATGAAGCAATTATCGTCACGCCGTCGCCAGACGCGTCAAGCGCGGGTCCAACACCTTGTTCTATCGTTTGTCGTCGGTATACTGTAGCTAGTAGCGGTGCAATAGAGGTCTGTCGGACACTCTCTTACACGTACCACCCGCAATGACGTCGACTGTTCGCGCCGGCAAAATCCTCGTCTGGAAAGATGCGGTGTTACGTGCGAGCGGTTTTCCCGCAGATCTCTTGCTTCGAGCGGCCGCGTCGACCACCGTCGCGCTGATCGATGCGAACGCGCCACGCGAGGCACTCGATGCCGCGTTCAAAGAGGACACGCGCCAGATCGGAGAGCTACTGCGCGAGGTCATCGGGATGCCGGCGTTTCGCGAGGCCGTGCTGTGGCAGAACCGGACCGCCGTTCACGGTTCGATGGGATCGCTGCTCAAGCGTCCAGCCGGCGCCGTCGACAGCAAGACCAGAGAATACGAGCGACTCGTCGCGAGCTACCTGCAGCGCTACTGCGCGAAGAACGACACGATCGGCTTTTTCGGCCCCGTCGGCTGGGCCACGCTCGATTCTACGACCGAGTCGAAACTGACGCCGGCGACCGACCTGAGCGTCAAGCGCACCGTCTATTTCGAGCATTGGGCGATCGACAAGCTCGCCGAGAAAATGTCGCAGAATCTCGAGCTGCGTCAGTCCATCGCGCCGATCCTGATGCCGACCGTGTATCTCGAGGGTGACGTGTTGCACGTGCCGGTTGCGAAGACCAACCAACTGACGCCGGCGGTCGCGCGACTCGTACGCGCCTGCGACGGAACACGCCCCGCACGCGCGATCGCAGAAGAGCTCGCGGCGGTGCTCGAGAGCGTGCAGGACGTGTACGATCTGCTCGACGAGCTCGTCGACAACAAGATCGTAATCTGGCGCCTCCAGGTGCCGACAGCCGGGTTCTATCCCGAGCGCGCGTTGCGATCCGAGCTGGCAAAGCTCGAGCCTAACAGCGCGAGGACCGAAGCCGAGGCGATGCTGACCGAGCTTGAGCGCGCACGCGATGGGGTCGCGGCCGCTGCGGGCACCGTCGACCCGCTCGATGCGGCGATGGTGACGCTCGACGATCTGTTCGTTCGACTCACCGGCACGAACGCGTCCCGCAATGCCGGCAAGACCTACGCTGGACGCCGCACGTTCTTCGAGGATTGCCGGCGCGGCGGCGAACTGGTCCTCGGCCGCAGCTTCCTCGACAAGATCGCGGTGCCGCTCGAGCTGATCACCACGAGTGCGCGCTGGTTCAGCTCGCGCATCGCGGCCGAATATCGCACGGTGTTTCGCGATCATTACCGAGCGCTTGTCGACCGCACGGGCGCGCGCGAGATCGATTTCATCCAGTATTACACCGAGCTCCAGCCACTGTTGCCGTCGCAGCAAGGCACGGCATCGCCAACGGTGCTGCGCATTCGCGACGAGCTCCAGGCGCGGTGGACCGAGATCCTCGCGCTCCCCGCCGATGCCAAGCGCGTTCAGCTGCGCTCGGAGGACCTCGCATCCGCAGTGCGCGAGGCTTTTGCTTGCGACGGACCGGGCTGGCCGATGGCGCGACATCACTCGCCGGATTTGATGATCGCGGCGACCGACCCGGACGCTCTCGCGCGTGGCGACCTCGTCGTCGTCTTGGGCGAGATCCATACGTGCTTGAACACCGTCACGCTACCGGCGCTCGCGAAAGAGCACGTCGATCCGGCGCGGCTGTTCGCGCAGCGCCGCGAGGAAACCGGGCGAACGATCGCACTCGTCGAACCGCGATCGAGTGTCCGGCGCGCGAGCTCGTACTCGTTGTCTGACGGAGATCTCGACGTCGAGGTCGGAGATGCGCGTTCGCGCCGTCCCCGATCCGATGTCTACGACGTCGCCGGGTTCGTCGTGGTCGAGCATCACGATCAACTCTGGGTCGCGCGGCGCGATGGCTCGTTCGAAGTCGATATCATCGCGTTCCTCGAGGGCGATTTGAACGCCGAAGCGTACGACTTCGAGCTCGTCGCGAGCGCCGCACATCGGCCACGCGTGTCGATCGACGATTTCGTGATCATGCGCGAGCGCTGGAAATTTCCGACGACGATGCTCGGGTTTGCGAGCGCTCCCACGCCTCTCGAACGGTTCATCGGCGCGCGAAAATGGGCGACCCACCATGGCCTCCCGCGCTTCATGTTCACGAAGGCAGCGTCGGAACCGAAGCCGATGTATCTCGACCTCGAGAGCCCGGTGTATGTCGAGCTGCTCGGCAAGCTCGCGCGCTCCGACGAGTTCATCACGCTGAGCGAGATGTATCCGTCGTTCGACGACCTCTGGCTGACCGATGCGGATGGCCGGCGATACACGAGCGAGCTCAGGATGGCTTTTGTAGACGACGAGCCGTGGAAAGGATTTCAGACGTGACTCAATCGGCAGCATATTTCGGCATCGCTGGCACCGATCACGCGAAAGGTGTCGAGATCGAAACGATCGAACCGAATAGCCCTGCGGCAACCGCGGGGCTCAAAGTCGGAGACATCATCGCGCGGTTCGCAAACACGCCGACCAAGACGAGAACCGACCTCGCGGAGATCGTGCGGGCGACGATGGCGGGCACCGCGACTCGCATCAACGTGTTCCGCGCTGGCGAGAAAGTGACGGTGGAAGTTACGCTCGCCGCGGGGCCACCGGCGCTGAAGCGAAAGAAGCTTTCTCTCGACGTCGGTGACGTCTCCGAAGTTCTCGAACGTAAGATCTCTCCGTAACGTAGAAGTCAGAATGTTTGCCAGTAGGTGAGAGTGCGTTGACGAGTGTTGTCGTCTGTTTGTCGTCGGCGTGTAGGAGCGAGTGCGAGAGTCGCAGCGACGGCAGTCGGCTTCTCGTTTAGTGAAAGATGATACGTTGCTCGCTATGGGACCGATTGCTGTGTACCCCGCAACCGGAGACGACGCGCGTCCTGCGTTGCGCGGGGACTTGAAGCTCGCCCCCAACGACAACGTCGTTCGGTTTTACGAACCTTCCGGCCAACGCTTCGTTCAACTGTGGCCGCTCGAGACTCACATCGCGCAACTGATGGACGGGCAACGCACGATCAACGAGCTGGTCGAGCTTGCGCGCGTCTTCAACGCCACGGTCACGCGCGCGGTTGTCGAGAAACTGGTCGACGAACTGTTTCGTGCAGGCTTGCTCGTGACGCCGAAAGCGCGCGAGCGGCTTAGCGGCGAGATCAAGTGGACCGACGACGACCACAACGCCGCGACCGTGCTCGAGCGTGCATCCATCCTCGGCGAGAGCGACGTGTTCGCGTCGTCGCCTCCGCCGCCGCCGGGACCCAACCTACGGGTCGTGCCCTCGCCGGCAAGCATCGACGACGATACACCGAACACGATCCTCCAGGTGATCGACGACGATGATGACTGGCCCGAGCCGATTGCGCCGGCCGCTGCGACTTCAGCAGCGGCAGCAGCGGCAGCAGCGGCAGCACCGGACGACGACGACTGGCCCGAGCCCGAGCAACCTGCAGCACTCCCAACTGCGCAGCCGGTGGCAGCACCGTCGCAGATCGCAGCACAGGAACAAGAAGAGCTGTGGAAGCACGCGCACGGGCGCAGGTGGTACCACCGCACGTCGCTTCGGGTGCTCGCGGTCCTCGTGATCATCGTCGCCGCGGCCGCCGTGATTCCGTATCCGCTGCGCGTGACCTCGGACTGCACGTTGGTTCCGAGCGAGCGCGTCGAGGTCCGCAGCGCGCTCAAGGGTGTACTCGCCGAAATCCTCGTCGACGAAGGCGCCATCGTGAAGAAGGGCGACGTGATCGCCCGCCTCGACGATCGCGCCCTCAAGGCCGAACGCGTGAAGAAGCTGGCCGAGATCGACAAATTCGAGGCCGAGCTCGCGGTGTTGCGCCAGGGCCATCGGCCCGAAGAGATCCAGCAGCAAGATGCGATCGTGGCGGCGCGGCGCAACGAGGCGGCATTCGCGGCGAAGGAAGCCGCGCGCCGCTCGCAGATGGTGAAGGAGGGTGTCGGCTCGCGCCAAGCCGCAGACGACGCACTGCGCGACGCTCAAACCAAGAATCGCGCGGTCGCGGAGACCGAAGCAGCGTTGCACCTGCTGCAATCAGGTTCGCGCCCCGAGGAGATCGCGGCACAAGAAGCGGTCGAAAAGGGCGCGAAGGCCGAGCTCGCGTACATCGACGAGCGGCTCGCGATGAGTGTCGTGCGTGCCCCGATCGACGGGAGCGTCCTGACCGCGCGCTTCCGCGAGCACGTCAATCAGAGCGTCGAAGCCGGCGGGCTCGTCTGCGAGATCGCAAATACTAGGCAGATGCGAGCGGAGATCCTCATGCCCGAGCGCGATGTCGACGTCATCAAGCTCGGGATGCCGGCCACGATCAAGGTCGAGAGCTATCCGACCCATCCATTCGAGGGCAAGGTCGACTTCATCGCACCGAGCGTCGAGGCCGAGAACAAGCGCGTCCGCATCGTCGTCGCGCTCGATAACGTGGATGGAATGCTCAAGTCGAACATGTCCGGTTATGGCGAGGTGGAGGTCGGTAAGCGATCGCTCCTGACCCTCGCCACCCGTCGCGTTACGCGATGGATCCGGGTTCGGTTTCTGATCTGAGCGATGGCGACCGCGCCGGCCAAGGTTCGCGCCGACCTCCTGTATTACGAACAGGTCGTCGATGGCGAAGAGGTGATCTACGTCCGCGATCCGGTGCGGGGCACGTACATCAAGTACAACGAGCTCCAGGTCGCGATGCTGAAGAAGCTCGACGGCAACCACTCGCCCGCTCAGATCGCCGCGGAGCTGTCGATCGCATTCGAGGTCGAGATCGAGCCCGAAGCTGCGGAACGATTCGTCACCCGCGCGCGCGAGCTGATGTTGCTCGACATCAACTCCTACGATGTCACCCCGCAGCTCGCGCAACGGGAGGTGACCAAGGCGCTCCGGAAAAGTGGATTCCGGCCGCGCAAAGAGGATCCGAACAAGCCGGCGCGCGCGCTCACGCCGGAGGCGTTCGTGTTCGCGGAGGCGTTGCGTCAGATCGAGCTCAAGCATCCGCGTGCGGCGACGGGGCACCTCGCCGAGGTCCTGCGGCTCAATCCGCAGAACCGACGGGCCAAGCAGCTCTATGATCTGATCCAGACCGCGTACATCAAGGCGTCGGGCGGGCTCGCGGACTTCCCGATGTTCGTGCTGTTCAACCCGAAACGGTTCCTCAAGTTCCTGAGCCGCACACTCGGTCGGTTCCTGTTCAGCTGGTGGGGTGTGCTCGGCCTGTTCCTGTACTACCTGGTCGGCGCGCACTCGTACTCGCTGGTGTCGTTTGACGCGAAGATCGGGCCGTTCGATGCCGCGGTCGCGTTCATCGCGTACACGCTCGGAGGGTTGTTTCACGAGCTCGGTCACGGCTTCGCTTGCCAGCACTACGGCGGCGATGTCGAAGAGATCGGGTTCATGATGTTCTATTACCTGAGACCCTCGGCGTACTGCGACACGACGTCGAGCTACATCATCCACAAGCGGCACGACAAGGTCGTCATTCAGCTGGCGGGCGTGATCGCGTCGATGGTCTGGTGCTCGACGTCCGCGATCTTTCTGGCGCTCCTGAACCCGAGCCTGCCGATCTATCCGGGTCTCGCGATCGATCTCTTGATCGAGGTCACGTTTTCCTTCGTGACGCTGGTCCCGTTGCTCAAGCTCGACGGGTATTACGCGATTTGCGACTACTTCAACTTCCCGAACCTGCGAGATCGCTCGTTCAAAGTGACGCGCGCGTGGCTCTCCCGTCTTCTATTCGGCCTGAACACCAAGACCGAAACGGTCACGCTTCGAGTTCGCGACTGGATGATCGCGTACGGCATCGCGGCGTTCCTCTTCACGATGGGCTTCATCTACCTTGCCTATTCGTCGCTGCTCATCTGGCTCGTCGAGCACGGCCGGGTGATGGGATTGATCGCCGCCGTGCTGCTCACGCTCTATCTCGGCAGCAAGATCGTGCTTCGTCCGCTATTCCGAGGGATCGCGACGCTCGTTCGTGAGCGCAAGCGGATCTTCACGTTGCGCCGTACACCCGTGTTGGTGCTGCTCGCCTCGGCGCTGATCGTGCCGTGGTTCGTCAAGTGGCCGGTGCTCGTCGATGCCGAGTTCGAGATCGTGCCCGTGTCGAAGGCAGAGGTTCGCGCCCAGGTGCCGGGACGGCTCGAAGAGATTTACGTCGTCGAGGGTCAGCACGTCACCGCGGGTCAGGCAGTGGCAAAGCTGCGCGATGTCGAGCTCAGCACCCGCGTCGCGGTACTCGAGGCCAAGCTCGAGGCCGCCCAACAGCATGCGGCGCAGCTTCGCGCTGGTGCGCGCACAGAGGAGATTGCCGTCGCGCGCAGTCATGCCGCGCACGAAGCGGCGGTGGTCTACGACGATGCGGCAACGGCAGAGCGAGCGCGGGTCCTCGCCAAAGCGCGGCTCGGCACGCAGTCTGCTGCGGATCTGGCGCGCGGAAGGGAAGCGAAAGCCGCGGGCACTGCGAATGCAGCCACAGCGGCGCTCGCGCTTGTCGAGAATGGTCCTCGCGCAGAAGAAATTCGCATCGCGGAAGCCGATACAGCGACGCTGATGGTCGAGCTCGAACACAACCGCAACGACGAGGAACGGATGCTCCTCCGCAGTCCGATCGATGGCACGGTGGTGACCAAGCACCTGAAGGGCAAGCTCCAGACCGTCCTCGCGGCCGGCGATCTCGTCGTAGAGATCCACGATCAGCGCAGTATTATCGGCGAGATCAACTTGCCGCCGGCGACTCCGTTCGACGAGATCGCGATCGGCAATCGAGCGCGCCTGCGTGCGCGAGCGATGCCCGACGAGGGCATCGATACGCACGTGGAGCGCATCCGTCAGGTCGTCCAGAAGGCCGGCCAAGCGACGACCGTGATGACCGCACCATTCACGCTCGAGCATCCCGTCTCCGGCCTGTCCGGCCACGCCCGGATCTACGGCGAGAAGCGGAGCCTCGCGTACGCCGTCATCTACCTGCCATTGCGCCGGTTGATCGGCGTCCAGCTGTGGTCACTTTAGCGAGACGTGATGGCCATCGAGGAGCGTGCCATCAAAGATCGCGAGCCGCGCGAGCGCGAGGCGATAATTAACCCGCGCGCGCGCCGCTTCGATCTGCGCTTTCGCTAGGTCGTCGGAGACGCGCAGCACATCGAAGCTGGTCGTCGCGCCCGATGCGAAGCGCTTGCGCACGCCGGCGAGGAGCTGGGCCTCGATCGCCACCGCCTCGTCCGCCGCTTTCTCGAGTTTTTCGCCGTCGCGCACGAGCTGCAGGCTGTTGCGGATCTGGAGATCGACCTCGCGCAGCACCGTCTCGTGGCGAAGCCGCGCACGTTCGACGACATGGGTCTGGTGATCGTTACGCGCACGCGCGGCGCTGTTAACGATCGGTAGCTCGAGCCGCAACCCGGCGGACACCAGATAGTTGCCGTTCTTCAGATTCGCAAGCGCCTGCCCTTCCCCGCCGAGCGACACCGGATCCGGTTGCCCGTCGAGCTGCTGGGTGAGGCCGCTACGCGGATCGAGCTCGCCGGCGAAACCGATCAAGCTGCCCCCGAGAATCAGATCGAGCTGCGGTAACAGCGCGTTCTCCGTGACGCCTTGTGCGGTGTGCTCGGCTTCGAGTTGCGAACGCGCCGCGATCACGTCGGGCCGCGAATCGCGCGCGGCCTTCAGGTGTACGTCCAGCTCGTATACGGCGGGGTCGATCGCAGGATCGTCGGTTGGCACCAACCGCTCGGTGCTCAACTCGGTCTGGGTCCCGAGCACGACGAGCCGCAGCCGACCCTCGGCCGTCGTGATCTCCTGCTCCGCGCGCAACAGCTCTTGCTGGGCACGACCGACCCCGGCTTTGGCTTCGACGACATCGAGATCCGAGATCGAGCCCAGCTTGACCAACCGCGTGCTTTCCTGGACCTGCTCCTGCGCGGTCTTTACGAATGCGGTCCGCGCGTCGCGCTCCTTGTACGCCAACGCGAGTTGCCAGTACGCGATCTCGAGCTGGCCGACGAGATCTTCGAGCTGCACACGCAGCTGCTGCTCCGAGAGGTCGCGCCGCAGCCCTGCGACGACGATCGGCAGCTTGTTCGTCGCGAATCCTCCGTTGCGCAAGAGCGGTTGGATGACGTTGAGCGAGAGCGTATTCGTGTAGGTCGGATCGTAGATCGACGAGAGCGGGCTGTGGAACCGGTCGTCGTTGACCGTGAAGCCTAGCGCGTACGTCGCGCCCGACTGGATCTTACCCTCCAGGCCGATCGCTCCAACGATCAGCCGGTCATCGACGGTGAGTCGAGTAGGACCACCGAGCTCGTGGTCTCTTGAAAACCGCAGGCTCGCGACAAACCGGGGCGCATAGGCAGAGTCCGCTAGCGCCACATCGTCGTCCGCCAGATCGAGATCGGTCCGAGCGACGAGCAGCTCGCCGTTGTGCGCGAGCATGAGGTGAAGAGCGTCCTGGAACGACAGCTCGCGCTTGGGCTCCGCGAAAGCCGTCGCCGAAACGCCTGCGATGAACGTTAACGCGACGACATGCGACGCACCCATCAGGGTAGTTTACTCTGGGAACATGTCGACGATGGTTGCGTCGTGAGTCATCTTATCGCGCTCGCCGACGGGTGGGCGTTATGGAAATGGGCCTGCCTGCGCGGCACGGGCTTTCCGGCGCGCTGGGTCTTGACGCTCGGGAATCCCGCACTCGAGGACGCGACGAGCCGGCTATTCGCCGCCGAAGCCGAACGCGACCGATGCCGCGCCGCCGCGATCGCCGGCTTCAAGTCCGCTGGCGACCATGCACATTCACGGGCATTGAAGACCCTCTACAAGCGACGCCTGCCGGAGCACATCGGAGATCCCGCGCTCGATGCCCTGACCGACGCGCTAGCCGCAGCGTTCGAGCAGGTCGGTGCTCGCGAGCAGGAGACCCAGGCCGCGTACGGTAAGGCCTCTCGAGAGGCCTCGCTGCAGCTGCGGGTGATCGCCAACGACGACCGATTTCGACAGGCGATGCTGTGGCAGAACCGCGCCGGGGTGCACAACGGCATCGATGTGCTGCTTCGCCATCCCGCGGGCGCGAGCGACGAGAAGACGCGCGGGTACGAGCGGCTCGTCGCGAGCTACGTGCAGCGCTACTGCGCGAAGAACGACACGATCGGTTTCTTCGGGCCCATGGGCTGGGCGCAGTTCACTGGGACGGATCGAGCGTTCACGCAAACACCCGGACAGCGCCTGATCGCGCACTCGACGGTGTACTTCGAGTACTGGGCGGTCGACGCGCTCGCGACGAAGCTGTCAGGGGACGCCGTCGCGAAGATCCCGCCCCGGCTGCTACCGCAGTTCCGCCTCCACGGAACGGTCCTGCACATGCCGATCGATCGCAGCTCGGAGCTGCCTGCCGAGTTCGCGGCTGTCGCCAACTTGTGCGATGGCCGGCGCATGCCCGGCGAGATCGCGCGCTCGCTCGACCGCGACCTGGCAGACATCCTGGACACGCTGGGCGAGCTGCGCGACTCGAAGGTCATCCACTGGGAGCTCGAGCTCCCCACGATGGGGCACCGGCCGGAGCAAGCGCTCGCAGCAATCCTCGATCGGATCGGCATCGACAAGCAGCCGCTCGTCGAGCTCGAGACACTACGTGACGCCGTCGCGACCGCCGCCGATGCGCCATCGCTCGATCGTGCGCTGCACGAGCTCGGGACGCGCTTTACCGCGCTGACTGGCGCTAGCGACGAACGCGCACACGGTCAGATGTACGCCGCGCGAACACCGCTCTATCTGGAGAGTCGCCGCGATCTCGAGGTCGAGCTCGGAACCCCGCTGATCGACAAACTCGCCCGGCCGCTCACATTGGTGCTCGCGAGCGCGCGCTGGTACACGCACGAAGTTGCGAGTCGCTTTCGCGCAGCGTTTGACGCGATCTTCGGCGACGCGATCGTCGGCGACGCGATCGTCGGTGACGCGACGAAGGTCAGCTGGCAGAAGTTTTGGAGCCAAGCGATCCGGCTGTTTCCCGGTGGCAACACACCTGGTTCGATCGTCCAGCAGGTCCGGATCGAGCTTCGCAAGCGCTGGGGCGAGATCCTCGATGTGCGCGGCGACGAAGTCGTGGTTCATCGCACGAGCGCAGAGCTTGCGGCTCGGGTCCACGCAGCGTTCGACGCGCCTGGACCCGGCTGGCCATCCGCACGTCATCACTCGCCAGACGTGATGTTCACCGCCGACGGAACCCCGATCCTTGGCGAATTACACACCGGATTCAACACGGTCACGATCCCCGCATTCGTGAAGGAACACCCCACGTCGGCAGAGCTGATCGAAGCGCGCGATCGAGACCTCGGCGGGCCGACGATCGGGCAAGTCTGGTCGAAGGCCGTGACCGCGGCCGACGCCTTTTCGCCGTCGCCGAACGACTACGACTTCGAAGCTGGGGGCACGGTCTCTGCGAGGCCGCGCGACCACGTTGTCGTTCCGAGCGAGTGCGATGTCGTGCGGCGCGACGGGCGCCTCGTCGTCACGAGTCCGCAGATCGATCTCGATATCATCGCGTTCGTCGAGCATCATCTGATCGCGGAGAGCTTCGCGCAGTTTTCGTTCGTCGACTCCGGTGCCCACGGACCGCGGATCGCGATCGACGATCTCGTCATCGCTCGCGAGACCTGGAAGCTCGAACCTGACGCATTCGCGTGGGCAGCCATGAAGACGCCGACCGAGCGCTACCTCGCGGGTCGGCGCTGGGCCCAGGCGCTCGGCATGCCGCGCTGGGTGTTCGTACGCACGCCGGAAGAAACGAAGCCGATGTACGTCGACTTCGCGAGCACGATTTATGTCGAGATGTTTGCAAAACAGTTGCGCGCGGCGACCCACGCGACCGTGTCAGAGATGCTTCCCACGATCGCGGATGCCTGGGTAACCGATGTAGCCGGCGAGCACTACACGAGCGAGCTGCGGATTGCGACGCTCGATCCGGCGAGCTGGCGAGAGGTTTGATACGATTGCAGCCCTGAGCTGGAACATTCTCCCGAGTTATCTCGTGCGGGTCGCGGGATTCGCCTACGACCGGATGGACACGCTGAGCTGCGTCACCGCAGCGATCGCGGCGGATCGGGTCCTCGGGTCACGCCGAGCTCGCGACGCCGCAGGAGCTGCGCTCGATCTCCTGTTGAACCGACCGTTCACGGACATCCGCGCGCTCGACGATCCGGCCACCCGGTCCAAGCTCGTCGGCCACATCCGGCGCGTTCACAAGTTCTTGCGGGCCGTCGACGCGAGACAGTTGCCGAGCGACTCGCTCGTCGAGCTCGCCCGGTTGTGGGACGAAGCGGGTCCGCTCGTCGCCGAGCTCGAGCGCTGCTACGCTGACTGGAAGGCCGCGCGCGCGGAGCTCGATCGCGTGTTCGCCGCGGACTTCGAACAGGTTCAACGCGCCATTCGCACGCTCTACGGCGATGCGCGGCTGCAGGAAGCAGTGTTCATCGAGAGTCCGAACGCATTCGACGGCGTGCGTTCGATCATCGATGCAGTCGGGGCCGGTGATGCCTCGCAACGTCGCACCGAGCGCGTCGCGGCGATGTACGCGCAACGATTCTGCGCGAAGAACGACACGAACAGTATCTGCGGCCCGGTTGGCGCGGGATTTCTCGGAGACGCTGACCCAGAAGCCAGGATCGACATCGTCACCGAGGATGCGACGCGCCGCACGTACTTCTCCCATTGGGCGGCTCAGGAACTACTCGACGAGGCGGTACGACGCGCCGGCGTCGACGTCGTGACCTGGCAGATCCATCCAACCGCGCGCCTCGCGAACGGGGTCGTCAGCTGGTGCACGATGGATCACGACGCGACGACCTTGTTCCGTCGGCGGTACGCGCGGACGGCGCCATCGGACGCCGTGCTGACCGTGCTGAAACTACTCGAGCAACCCCGCCGCGAGCCGGAGCTTTTGACGCTCGCCGCCGAGCTCGAGCTCGATCGCGACGAGCTGCGCGAGTTTCTCGAGGATCTGCGTGATGCAGGCATCGTAATCCGCGGTCCTGCCGTGCCACCCGGTGTGTTTTACCCGCTGCGCGCGGTTGCCGACCAAGTCTCGAAGTGGCCACCGGGTGACGCAGGACCGTGGGTGATCGCAGAACTTGCCGCGCTCGAGGAGCTGGTGGCCGCGTTCGGAGCCGCGCCACTCGCGAGCCGAGTCGAGATCCTCGGCGAGCTCGCGAAGCGGTTTGTCGCTGCGACCGGCAAAGCGGCGAGCCGGAACGAAGGCAAGATCTACGCGGACCGGTCGCTGATCCACGAGGATGTCAGCGTCGAAGTGCACAGCTCGCTCGGTCCCGCGCGCGGCGCACTCGAAGCGACGTTGCCGGCGTTGATGGCCGTTCTCGAGCTCCCTTGCGAGCTCGCACGCGAACGCGTACGCGAATGGTTCGAGGCGCGGTTCGGCGCGTCGACGGCAACCGCGATCGACGCTCACCGCGCGTACGACGAGGACCAGCCACTCGCTACGCCCGCAGCGACACCGCACGCGGCAGCGCTTCGTGATGCGATAGACCGGATCAGGCAGCTCCTCGCCAACGCTGCGGCAACTGCGCAGGACGGCATCGCTCGCTTGACCAGTGCGGAGCTTCGCACTGCGCTCGACGGCGTCGTGGCCCCTAGCCATCCCGGCTACGTCAGCGCCGACGCGATGCTGCGTCGGATGCCGGACGGCACCGTCGAGCTCGTGTTGGGAGAGGTCCACGGCTTTTTCTGGCTGACAACCTGCTTGCTCGACGTCGTTCGTGACGGCGACCGCATCGTCGAAGAGATGCGTGCCGCCGTGCGCGAGATGGCCGCGGGAACGCGGACCGCCGAGTGTCTCTTCTTGCACACTCAGGCATCGGACCGGCGTTTTGCACTCGCCGAAACCGATCTCCAGCTGATGGTCGCGAGCGATCGACCGGGTTCGTTAAACCTGGGAGAGCTCGACCTCGCGCTCGTCGCTGGTCGGTTCGTCTATACGCAGGGTGGAGCCGAGGTGATTCCACTGGTCGCGTACACCAACTATCCGTTCATCCAGTACACGAGCAGTATCGCGCCGCTGTTCGATGACTATGCAGAGCGCTTCTTTCCCGCGACGCTGCTGCCCGAGTCGTTGCGTGGCCGCGACACGCCTCGGATCGTGCTCGACGATGTCGTGATCCAGCGCCGCACCTGGCGCTATCCGGTCTCTGGAATGAAGACCGCGTTCGCGACGCCTGACAAAGCCGAACGGTTCCTCGCAATGCAGGACTTGAGAGCTCGGCTCGGCTGTGACTCTCGCGTGTTCTGGTCGATCCCCGGCGAGCCGAAACCGATTCACTTTGACTTCTTCAATCCACTCGTGATCGAGGCGGTCGCGACGATCGTCACACGGTTGGGCGACGAGGACGTCGTGAAGATCAGTGAAATGCTGCCTGCTCGCGACGAGCTGGTGGCGCAAGGCCACGATGGAGCGCGCACGTCCGAGCTACGCATCGGCTTCTATCGGACGTGACCGCAAATGTCACAGCGAACCCGAGGATGCGACGACAGGGCTGGTTTCGGCGGCGGTCAATGGAGTCCAATCCGCCACCACAAATTGCGCGGCGCGAACTGGTGAAATCCCGAGGCCAGATCGATCATCGCGGGCGTGATCTACAACAACATCGTCGAAACGATCGGGCGCACACCGATCGTGCGGATCAACCGACTCGCCCCACCTACGGCGACCATGTATGCAAAGGTGGAGTACTTCAATCCGAGTGGGTCGGTCAAAGATCGTCTCTCGATCGCGATCATCGACGATGCAGAGAAGCGCGGCATCCTGAAACCCGGGCAGACCGTCGTCGAGAGCACCTCGGGCAACACCGGTATCGGCCTGGCCATGGTGTGCGCCGCGAAGGGCCACCCGTTCGTGTCGGTCATGGTCGAGACGTTCTCGGTCGAACGGCGACAGATCATGCGCGCGTATGGCGCGAAGGTCATCCTGACGCCCGCGTCCGAGAAGACCGAGGGCATGGTCGAGCGCGCGCGGCTCCTCGCCGAACAGAACGGCTGGTTCCTCGCCAACCAGTTCGAGAACCCGGCAAACCCTGCCTACCACCGACAGACCACCGCGCCCGAGATTCTCCAGGACTTCGCGGGTAAGCAACTCGACTACTTCGTGACAGGCTGGGGCACGGGCGGAACACTGACCGGTACGGGCCAGATGCTGAAGGCGGCACGACCGGACATCAAGGTCATCACCACCGAGCCGACCACGGCGCAGCTGCTCGCTGGCAAGGAATGGAACACCCACGGGATCCAGGGCTGGGTCCCGGATCGGATTCCACCGATCCTCGATCGCACGGTCTACGACGAGGTCATCCCGGTGAACGAGCAGGACTCGGTCACGACCGCTCGCGCGCTCGCTCACCAGGAGGGGCTGTTCGTCGGCATCTCCTCGGGCGCGACGTTCTGGGTCGCGCTCGAGGTCGCGAAGAAGGCGTCGCCTGGCAGCGTGATCCTCGCGATGCTGCCCGATACTGGTGAGCGCTACCTCTCGACGATCCTGTTCGACGGCGTCAACCGCGAATCGGACTAGTGCTTCTTCGCTTCGACGATGACGCGGCGATTGCGATGGTCATCGCGGCCGTACCGGAGCTTTGTATCGCCGAAACCCGTCGACTGCAGGCGCGACGCATCGACGCCCGCGGACACCAGGTAGTCACGCACGCCATCCGCGCGCGACTGCGAGAGAGTCAGGTTGCCTTCGGGCGAGCCCGTCGGATCGGCATGCCCGCCAATCTCGGCGGAGACATCGGGATTGGCTTTCAACCAGCTCGCGGCCTTATCGAGCGCGGCGCGATTACCAATCGAGGTGCTGCCAACCCCGAAGAACACTTCGGTTTCGAGCGAATTGCTGGTCTGCCGGACCGCCGGCGGTGCAGCGACGCGGGTCTCGGCAGCCGGAGGTTGGGGCTGCGTCGTGACGCGCTCGGGAGCCGGCATCGGCTCGGGCTTGGGCGCTGGCACGGGCGGTGCGCTGACCCGGGTCTCCGTCGGCTCCTTGGAAGCGACGACAGGCCGAACCTCGGGCTTTGCCTCGACCACCTTCGCGGAATCGTCGGAACGAGCCGCGATCGGCTCGCGCGATGGACCGGCGGCGATGACGGTGCGGCCTTCCTCGGCGCGCACCGGGTGATGACCGACTTGGTTCTCGACCGAGCGCACATCAGCGGTGATGTCACCCGTTCGAACGACCACGGCCGCGTTCGGGAACTTCGCGCGCGCGTCGGCGGCCTGGTCGTTCGAGGCGACCAGCACCATGTCGTAGGTCGGACGCTTGGCTTGCGCCGAGCTGTCGACCACCTCGACCTGGTGACCGGCCGAGCTCAGATCGTTTTCGAGCCGCTTCGGCGGCGCACCGATGACGAGGATGTTGGCCGGAGTTGCCGACCGCGCAGCGACCTGGCGCGGCTTGGAGTGCTTGATCGCGAGCTTGACGCCACAGGCGTCGGCTTCACGTGCGTGGGTCTCGATCGAGACGATAGCCATGAGTGCGATGGCGTAGGAGTTCCACTTCATGCGTGCTCGAGCGTAGCACGGACCTCTCCGGACCAAGGAATGTTATAAGAACGAAGACGTACGTGGCGAAGGCAATCAATCCACCAGCGACGACGATCCGGCCCGAAGCAACCGTCGAGCTCGTGAGTGGAGACGATCTGACGCTGCTCAACGTCACGGGCCTCGTCGACGAACGCTTCAAAGGCTTCGGTGCCGTCGGCGCGACGAAGACGATCATCCTCAACGTCGCGGGGATTACCCGGATGACATCTTTCGGCGTTCGTCAGTGGCTCAAAGCGATGGACTCGCTGCCCAAGGCCGTCACCGAAATGCTCCTGGTCGGCTGCCCGACATTCTTCGTCGATCAGCTCAACATGGTCCTGAACTTCGGCGGACCGAGCAAGGTCCTGACGGTCAGCGCGCCGTACACCTGCCCTTCGTGTGGTGTCGAATCGAGCGAGAACATCGACCTGCTGAAGGAGCGCGACAACCTCGCGGCCGACGGCCTGCCCGACAAGCAATGTGCTCGCTGCGACGGCAAGCTCGAGTTCGACGAGACCCCGAGAAGCTACTTTGCCTTCGTTCCAAAGTTCGGAGCGCAGAGCCTCACGCCGACGACGGCCGCATTCCTCGCGGCGCAGAACCTCTACGCGGCGCGCGACATCGAACCCGACAAGCCGCCCAAGATCATGAAGCTGGTCTACGGATCGGTGACGTACTTCCGGATCATCGGAAGGATCGCCTCGACGTTTCGCGCGCGGCCCTTCCTCGTCGGCGCCGAAGGCGAAGTCGTGATCGACCTCGCCGATGTCTCGGACGTCGATCCGACCGGACAAAAGGAGTGGCAACGGCTCCTCCGAAGTCTCTCGGCCCAGGTGCCTTCGGTGACGCTGATCGATCTCAAAGAGTCGCTCCTGCCTGCCATGGATCGATCGCTCGACGTCAGCGCCAACATCGTGCTCGGCTCGCTCCTGGTCCCCTACGTCTGCCTCAAGTGCCAGCGGCGCACGGCCGTGAGCAGCACGCTGCACGGCCGGACCTGGCCGCCGCAGTTCGAGCCGATGGTGTGCAGTGACTGCAACGGCGCGATGCGCCACGAGATCGGCGGCAGCTCGCTGATCCGTCTCAAGAACGCGAACACCTCGATCCCGCCAGCGACCGAGCACATGATCGCGCAGCGCCACCAGCTCGTGAGCAGCGCGATCAGCGACGCCAACACGCCGCTTCCGACGGAGTACAACACCTCGGCAGCCACGGCGGTCGACGACACGATCCTCGGCAAGTACAAGATCGTGCAGCGCTTGCCGGCGAGCGGGCTCGCCGAGGTGTTCCTCGCGAAGCAGGTCGGCATCGGCGGCTTCGAAAAGCCCGTCATCCTCAAGCGCATCCCGCGCGCCTTGCTCGGTCAGCAGGGCACGCTCGAGCAGCTGCTCCGCGAGGTCAATCGCGCCGCACGGTTGTCGCATCCGAACATCGCGCAGGTGCTCGACGTCGGCGAGGTCGACGACACGTTGTACCTGGCGACCGAGTACGTCGCCGGCCAGGATCTGCGGACGTTGCTGGAGCGTCTCGCATCGGCGAATCTCGTGATGCCGATCGGCGATGTGTGTCACATCGCGCGCGACATCGCGCAGGCCGTCGAGCACGCCTACTCCGCAGCAGATATCGACGGCCAGCCGCTCTCCGTCATCCACGGTGACTTGTCGCCGCATAACATCATCGTCCGGACCGACGGCACGGTGAAGGTCTCGGACTTCGGCGTGGCGATCGCCGCGAGCCAGCACGCCGACATCCAGTTCATGGCGCCCGAAGTGATCGCGAACGAAGCGATCACCCATCGTTCGGATCTGTTCTCGATCGGCATGCTGCTCTACGCGATCTGTTCCGGATCGACACCGGTGAGCGAGCTGTCCCAGAAGGACATCATCAAGAAGTTGCGATCGGGCAAGCTCCGCTCTCAGGGCGAGCTCGCGAACGTCCCACCGAGCCTGTTCGCGCTGATCTCGCAGTTGCTCTCGACCAACCCTGATGAACGACCGGGCCGCGCCTCCGAAGTCTCGGACGCGCTCGCGGACATCACGCGCAACCTGAATGTCGTCAGCTCGGCACAGAGCTTGTCGCGGTTCCTCTCGGACATCGGCTTCTTCGAGTCCACCGCCGCGCCCGAGCCGCGGTCGGCTGCCAAGACCACCCAGCCGCTGCTCGATCAACCGATCGCGATGGCGCGCGTGCCGACCAGGAACCGCAGCATGCCGCTGCCGCAAGCACCGGCCGCCAATCGGAGCCGCACGTTCATCGTTGGCGGCGTCGCGGTGACCGTCGTCGCGGTCGCGTTGATCGTGCGCTACTTGCTCGGCTAACCGATCGCCGCCGTCGTCGCTACACCGAGTCGACGCGCACCTTCACGCAGGATGGCTTCATTCTCCGATGCGAAGGTCAGCCGCAGCGTATTGGCCAGCGGTTGCTCCACGAAGAACGGCGCGCCGGTGACGTACGCGACGCCGCTCTCGATCGCCGCCGGTAGCATGGCCTCGGCGTCGACGTGGGCCGGTAACGTCACCCAGACGAACATGCCGCCTTCGGGCGTGGCCCAGCTCGCACCCGCGGGCATGTGCTCGGTCAGGGCTTGGACCAGGGCGTCCCGTTTCGGGCGGTAATACGAACGAACGAGGTGCTGTTGCTGCTCGACGATGCCGGTCACCAGGCAGCGCAAGACGATGCGCTGATCGAGCCCGCTTCCACACAGGTTCGCGGCCTGCTTCGCGATCTCGATCTTCGCCAACAGCTCGGGGGGGCCCGCGATGAAGGCAGCGCGCAGGCCGGGCGCGAGGATCTTCGAGAACGAGGACAGATAGACGACGCGGTGGGTCGTATCGAGCGACTTCAAGGTCGGCCTCGGCGTCGCCTCGAAGTACAGCTCGCCGTACGGATCGTCCTCGACGAGCAAGAGATCGAGCTCCTCGGCGAGCGCCAGCAGGCCGCGGCGCCGCTCGAGCGAGTGACTCATGCCAGACGGATTCTGGAAGTTCGGAATCACGTACATGAACTTTACGCGCGTGCCCGCGGCGCGAAGCGTGGCGTGCTGGTACCTCAGGTGATCGAGCTCGACACCCTCCTGATCGATGCGGACGCCCACCATCCGGGCACGCGCGGCGCGAAACGCCGAGATCGCTCCGACGTACGAGGGCAGCTCGACGAGCACCGCATCGCCCGGATCGAGGAGCACGCGCGAAACCAGGTCGAGACCTTGCTGGCTGCCTTCGGTGACCAGCAACTCCGGCGCGGTCGTCCGGATCTGCTTCCTCGCGAGATAGCTTCCGATCGCTTCGCCGAGTGCAGGCAGCCCGCGGGTGACGATGTACTGGAAGGTCGAGGCTCCGTGCTTGCGGATCACCTCGTCGGCGAGCTCGCAAAACGCGGCGGCAGGAAAGGTCTCGAGGTTCGGTTGGCCTGGCGCGAGGGAGATGATACCCGGCCGCTGTTGCACGAGCGCGTGCATACGCCGAATCGCCGAGGGCCGCATCTCGCGCGCACTCGCGGAGAACAGTGATTCGATCGTCACGAGGGTGCTCAGTGAAGGCTGAGGGTCTTGTCGATGTCGTTCGTCTTGACCGTGAGCTTGACGTCGCCGTGCGCTTCGCCGAGCGCCTTCGCGAGGCTGGTCGAATCGATGATGTGCTGGTCCCCGACGGCGGTCACGACATCGCCTGGCTTGATGCCCGCTCGCGTGAAGCGCGGGCCGGATTTCGTCACGACGGCCCCGCCGACAAAGTTCGCGCTCTGCCACGCGAGCTCGGGGAACGCGGTCATCACGGTCCCGTTCGCGGGCCCCACCGTGGTGCTCGCACCGTACTTGTCGACGAGCGCGTGGACCGCATCGAGGCTGAGATCAAAGCGCACGAACACCAGGAACTCGGTCTTACCGCTCCCTTCACCCGCGTACTCCTCCCAATACCAATCCGAGCGCTGTACGGGCAGCGCGGCGCCGCCGGAGGTGCGGAGGGCTTCGACCGTCCGCTTGCGCGCCGCCAGCACACCTTCGCTCGCCGAGCTCGCCGACCCCGCACCTTGTAGCGTCGAGAGAGCCTGGCTCCGTGCCTTCGCGTACGTGGGGACGAGCGTGTCGCGGAAGTACGGATCCGCGATCTTGAGGCCGATCGTGTTGACCAGCTCCTCGAGCGCGACATCGTTCGCTTCCGCCCCGCCCTCGTCTCGGCTCTTGCGATACGACGAGACCCCGACGCAGACCAAGCGGTTCGTCATGTCGGCGCAATAACCCGCGGCCGGCACGTCGGAGGTGATCCAGTCAGGGCGATTGAAGCCGGGCTGCGGTGGAGCGGTCGTCTTCTGCTTCGTCGGTTCCGGCTCTACGGGCTTCTTTGCAATTTCTTTTTCGCCATGCGACCGCCACGCAGCCACACCTACTGCTGCGAGGACCACCACGGCACCGATCGCGAGGGGCAAGCGGCCATTGCGGGCGTTTGTCGATCTCGCTTCGACGAGGCAGTTCTCGAGTTTTTCGATCGGCTCGGCGCGTGCTTTCGTCGTGAAGTTCTCGAGCTCGACATCGCGGTCGCGCGCAGGTAGGGCTCGCAACACCGCCGCGAATTCTTCACTGACCGGCGAGGCCAGCGTCGAGCGACATGACGGGCATTTCGCGGCCGGAATCGCCGCTACGACGAGATGCTCCAGGTTCAGGGCAACGTCGACGAGCTGCCTGGTGGGAATTCCGCAGGTCTCGCAGACATAGGCCTGCGCGAAGCTCCGGACCTTGACCTTGTCGCGCAACTCCGCAGGCGTCACGCCCACCTCCAGGAATTGCGGCGGACAGTTCATCAGCTGGATCGACCGGACGTTCGGACCTGTCGCCTTGAGGAAGGTATGCCACGAGCCCATCTGGGTGGGCTCGAACACGACGTGCTCGAGGTCGATCACGGTCGCGCCGTTAATGACGCGAGCTAGCAGTTCGACCGGCAGGTTCGACACGTTACCGCTCAACCGCAGGTAGGTGCGGTCGACACTCGATCGGCGGAAGGCGCGGAACCGGGACAGATCGGGAGACAGGTCGTAGTTGAGGCGCGTGCGCATGAACGCGAGCGCTTCATCATCGATATCGAACGCCGGACGCTGCGCGATCGCATCGAAGAAGGCGGCCGGATATTCCTCGAGCCGAGCACGCCCTCCACAGGTACGACAGTCCTGGTTGCTGTTCGGGATCTCCGAGATCATGGCTCGATCCCGCGGGATCAAGAACAGCGTCTGCATCTCTTCGCTGCAGCTACCGCACCGATACGACGCGTAGAAGCTGACGAGCTTGGCCGGGCCGAGGAGCCCGGTGACCAGGTTGAGCTGGCTGACCGAGTAGGTCGAGCACTCGACGAGGTAGACATCGCACTCCGCGGTAGCGCGCAGGAACTCCATCCACTCCGACATGCCCCACGACGCGAACCGACGGATGTCGGCCATGCTGATGAGTAGCTTGTTCGTACGAATCGACGCCGCAACTGCCTTGGCATCGAACGTCTCGTTCAATGTCCCGTGCATCGTGATCATCGTGACGCCCGCGCCCACCTCCTTCTCGAAGGAGAAGCTATCCTGACGTGCTGCAATCGCCGGTGGCATGCGGCGACGATAACATACGGGCGCGTGCCGCTACGATACCGGCTTCGCGAGCGAGAACTGCGCGAGGTCGGCCGCTTCCTCGGTCGTCGCGAACACGAGCTCGCGTGCGAGCTCTGGCCGTGCGCGGACCGTCGTCATGGCGTCGACAAGGCGACCTTCGAGATCCGAAATCGTCTCCAGGTGAAATGCCACCACGACGAGTTGGTCGCGTGTGGGATCCGCATCCAGTCTGTTTTTGGCGGCTTCGAACCTTGCGACGAGCTCTGGGGTCGTGACGTAGTCGACGACCGCTGCGATCGGAAGCTCGACGAGCTCTGTACTCGCGGCTCGAATCACGAACGGCTGGCTCGCTGCCGTGATATTCGGCCAGATCTGCGTCAGCCTGCTCCGCCACGCGACGTCCTCGATCGAGTGGAGCTGACGGGCATCGATCGCCGAGGAATCGACCGTGAAACCTTCATCGCCCAGCGCTGCCAACATCTTCGGCGTACCGAGATACCCCCCGGCGCGAAAGCTCTTGGAGACGCGCAGGTGCGAGCGCTCGAGCAGTTGCCGTGACGTGCGCAGCATCGCGCGGAGCTCGGGAACGTCGTACGTGTCGAGATCCGTATCGAAGCCGCGATCGCCATCTTCGAGATCGACGACTACATCGGTCCCGGTCAGGAAGGACGGCTCGACGCGCGGCCTGACCTTGCTCGCGCGTGCGAGCGAGCTCCAGCCATGCAGGTGGACCGCGAGTTCGTCACTCGGTCTCACGGTCTTGGCGAGGATTGCGGCGAGGTCGACCGCTCTGTCCTTGGTCGCGTAGGCGGCCGAGACGAAGTGCGTGATCGGGATCGTGCCGAGCTTGGTACGCACGTCTTCGAGAGCATCGAGGTTCTCGGCCGAGAGATCCGCTCCCTCCCAATCGACGGTGACGACGGTGACGATGTGGCCGACCGGCATCGGCGGACCGCTCGGCTTCGAGCAGGCTGCCAAGACGAGCCCAAACCACAGACTTCTCACATGACGAGCATAGCCCGTCGTCGAGGCGTTAGCCTTGGAGGATGCGATCTTCGACCAGCGCCACGAGCGCGCGCCGGAATCCAGTCACTCCGAGCTCGAGTTCGCGCTCGCCGTGGAGCGCACTGAAGTTATTGGCGAAGTCGAAGTCGAGACCTTCGTTGAACAGGGCGAGCCGGAGCAGCCGCGCGCTATGCGGATTCGCCGCGATCTCGGCGTGACGGCCGACGGGGACTTCCTCGGTCTCGAACGGCCAGGGCTTCAGGCAGAAGTGAGCGTGCGAGCCAGCGCCGTACACGCGTGCCCCGACGCCGACGCTGGCGATCGCCTCGTTGAGCCGCGCGCGAAGGGTTTCGCCGAACTGGTTGATCTGGGCGTGGACGCGACCGTCGCGGAGCATGCGAAGGGCCACCACACCCGCGGCGCACGCGACGGGAAATGCGTTCCACGTGCCCATGTGAGCGACGAACGGCTTGGCACCGACCCGCATCAGCTCCATGAGCTCTTCGGAGCCGGCGACCGCCCCGCCCGGCATGCCGCCGAACATCGTCTTGCCGAGCGTCACGAGATCCGCGGTCACGCCGCTCGCTTCCTGATAGCCACCTGGTGCGAGCCGAAACCCGGTGACCATCTCGTCGAAGATCAGCAGCACTCCGTAGCGTCGGGTCAGCTCGCGAACCCCGCGCACCCACGCGACGGTCGTGGGTACGGTCCCGTGCGTTCCGCCCGCAGGCTCGAGCATGACGCACGCGATCTCCGACGCGCGCGTGGCCAACGTGCGTTCAAGTGACGCGAGATCACCGGGTGGAAGGACCAGGCGATTGCCACCAGCGGAGCTAGGGATTCCGTTCGAGGCCATCGCATCGTATGGCGGCTTCAGCGCGACCATCTCGTGGTCGTGCCACCCGTGATAGTGGCCCTCGAACTTGAGCAGCTTCTCGCGCCCGGTGGCTGCGCGTGCCGTGCGAAGCGCGAGGTCACACGCTTCACTGCCGGTGCCGGTGAACCGCACGCGCCGAGCATTCGGAATGAGCTCGCACACGAGCTCTGCGAGCATCACTTCGGGCTCCGACGGTCCGACGAAGTGCGTACCTCGAGCCAGCTGGGCCTCGATGGCGGCGCGAATCTCGGGATGGTTGTGACCGAACAGCAGCGTGCCGTGGCCCATGACAAAATCGACGATCTCCTGACCGTCCACCGTCCATTTGCGCGTGCCTTCTGCGCGCTCGTAGTACGGCGCGAACGGCTGAAAATCACGCGACGTCTGAGAGACACCACCGGGCGAGACCGCGCGTGCGCGGGTCGCGAGTCGTTGCGAGCCCGGGTTGCGCTCGATGTAGCGTTGCTCGATCGCTGTCATTCGAGTGCCGTCATTTGCAAAATGTCGGCATCAGGCCGCCGCCGAGCGTGATGTTGATGAGCGGCGTGGAGCTGACCCGAACGAGCCCGCCCGCATACTTGCCCGCGAACATGAACGGGTTCCAGTTGTAGTGCTTCGCGACCTGAACGATGGCGTCGCCTTCGACTTCGGAGATCTCGAGCTTCGGGACCTCCAGGTACTCCTGCGCGATCCACATTTCACGCGACGACGCCGCGAGAGCCGCATCCCACGCGGCGCGCGTCGCCGGGTTCGGCAAGATTACGTCCTCACCGCCGTGGCTCTGGCTCTTTTTCAGAACCCACTTATCGGGGGACGTTCGCACCGTCTTGCGCGCTTCATCTGAATCGAGGAGGACCGTGCGCGGTACACAATCGGTGTCTTTTGAGATCTGGCTCAGCACGGACTTCACGCCGCCCACGAACGAGCGCAGGGGATTTACCATGCAGATCGAACCATCGACGTATGCGTCGAGGAGCGGCGCAATCTCGGACGCGCGATCGATCATCTCCGATGCCAGCGCGCGGCGATAAACAAGATCGACACGTCGTCCCTCGACGCGGAGCTCGCCGTCGATCCGTTGAAACGCCCGCGGATCGCAGACGATCGTCTCGTAGCCACGTGCTGTGAAATGATCTGCCAAGCGCGCGTGCTCGTAGCGGGTTTTCTGGCCGGCCCAGTCCGTGATCGCGATGGTTGGCGTTCGTGTCCCGCCGTATTCGTGATAGCAGGCCACCAAGGTCTGGAGCAAATGATCCGCCGCCGATGGCGGCTTGAAGGGTCGCAACCACGCGAATACGTCGAGCTCCAGCAGGCACTCAGCGACGAGGTCGATGAACATCATCATCGCCGGGCTATCGCTGTTAACCTCGACGAACTTCATGTCGTCGCCGGTCCGAATTCCGTCGGGCCGACACAGCACGCAGATCCGATCGTAGCCAGGGTGAACCCGCACGAGCCGCAAGGCTTGTTCGGTCAATCCCATCGCATCGTAGAAGGAATGGTCCGCGATCAGCTGTTGCGCGGACCGTTCGACAGCCTCGATCAACTGGCTCGCTTGAGATGACCACCGCTCGATGCACGCTGCCGGTGCGAGATACGCATATGCGTACGTCGGCAGCAGTCCGTCACCAAACAAAATCCCACGCGCCCGTAACCGATCTTGGAGCTCTCGCTCGCATGCGAGCAGAGCTTGCGCCGACCCGAAATGCTGCTCGAAATCGGGAAGCATCGAAGTCTAACGCTATCACGGTTCGTGAGCTGACTCGCGCATCACGCGTGCGCTACAGGTGCGCTACGCGCTCCGTTGTACGTCGAAGTACGTGGCCACTCGGGTGCGCCAAAGCTGCGCTACTTTTTCGGCTTGTGCTTTCGCGGCCGATGAATCTGGTCGAATTCGTTCAGCCGGTTGACCAGCGTTCGGCGCGAAATACCGAGCAGCCGTGCCGCCGCGGTTTGATTGCCACCCGAGCGATCGAGCGCTTGGAGGATGCGCTGTTGCTCGTCGACGAAGCCGCGTTGAATCGCCGGACCAACAGATGTGGTGACGTGTGGTATCACGCGCGTCGCTCTCATCTTCGTGGCCGGTAGATGATCAGGATGGATTTCGGCCCCGTTCGAGAGCAAGACCGCGCGGGCCATCACATTGCGCAGCTCACGCACGTTGCCCGGCCAATCGTAGTCCCGCATCAGCTGCAGCGCGTCAGCGCCGAGCCGCGTCGCGGGCCGCTCGCTCCGCTTGATGAACGAGGTCGCGAGCGCCTCGAGCTCGGCAAGCCGCTCGCGGAGCGGTGGAATCACGAGCGTCACTCCGTTGAGCCGGAAATAGAGGTCGCGCCGGAAGTCTCCGGTCTCGACACGTGTCTCGAGGTCGCTGTTCGTCGCGGCCACGAACCGCACGTCGATCGCGCGCGACTTCACGGCGCCGACCCGCCGGAGTTGCGAATCCTCGAGCACGCGCAAGAGCTTCGCCTGGGTGCCGAGCGACATATCGCCGACCTCGTCGAGGAACAGCGTGCCACCATCCGCCGCCTCGATCAGGCCGGTCTTCGCCGCCATCGCGTTCGTGAACGCGCCCTTCTCGTGACCGAACAGCTCGCTCTCGAGCAGCGTTTCGGTGAGCGCGGCGCAGTTTACCTCGATGAATGGATGTGTCGAGCGTTGCGAGCGCTCGTGCACTGCGCGAGCAAAGACCTCTTTGCCGACGCCCGTTTCGCCGAGCAACAGCACGCTGATCTGCGAGCGCGCGACGAGATCGAGCATGCGATACAAGCTCTGCATCTGCGGATCCGCGACGACGATCTCCTGCTGGCCGCGCTCGCGCGAAAGGTCAGCGACTCCGCGCGAGACCAGCTTCTGAGGATTACGGCCATCGCGGGGACAGCAGGTCACCGTGAGGTCCCAGCGGAGTCCTCGTTCCTGCAGCTGAGCCTGAATCCGTTTGATCGCCTCGTTGGCCTCGGGCGGCGTGGTCGCGAGTAGCAGCACCTCGAACTCGTGCGAGCCGTACTTGCCAACCACGTCGGTGTCGCGGACGACCTCGCCGATCGTCTCCTCGACGAAGTCCGTTCCTGCACGCACATCTGCCTGGACATGCATCACCGCGAACGCCGTGCCCGTACGCTGCTCGCGTGCGCACTCTTCGGTGAGCCTTGCCTCGAAGTACTCCTGGGTCCAGGTCGTACGCCGACGCACGGGGCGAGACCGCCACTGCAAGATCATGTTCGCTTTGCCGAGGCCGACGAGCTCGCCGACCGAGATCGTGCTCGGTCGGCCGAGCTTGAGCTTGGCGTTGCGAACGAGTGTACCGTTCGCGCTGCCAAGATCTTCGATCGTCAGCGGCTTGCCGACCTTGAGGATGGCGTGCCGACGAGAGATCGAATCGTCGTCGATCGCGATGTCACACGAGCCACCGCGCCCGATGGTGACGACGCCACCCTCTGGCAGCGAATGGGTGGCAAAGATCCCATCGCCAAATACGACCAGCTGAAGCTGACCGCTGCGTTGATCATCGACCGGGGGATTGCCAGCAACGTCCGTCACGTTGGTGACGATCGTGTTCGCGAGCCCATCCTGCTCGGGTGACGCGGCCATGGGACGATCGGCGACTACGCTGCAGCTTCGACCGAGCGCCGCAGGTTCGCAAACTCACCCTCGAAGAACCCATGATAGAGCGCCTGGTGGTATGCGATGCCCGAGTAGACCTGCGCGCAATCTTCGGGCGTCTCGATCCGACGGCCGAGCTCTTCGCGAACGAGGTGAGCGTGGCGGTCGACGTCGTACGGGTCGCCTTCGCCGTGCGTGACGAGGACGCTCATCATATCGTCGCCGATGCCGCGCTTGCGGAACGCGAGCAAGGCAGCGCGGAGCTCGAGATACGAGTTCCACTCGACCGAGAAGATGCCGGTGAACGACAACAGCGTATCGGGATGCGTCACCGTACGCAGGTTCCAGTTCAGCATCGCCTTCATCTCGGTGGAGGTGACGGGCGCGTGCCAGTCGACTTTGTCGCCCCACTTTTCGATGTCGAGCACGGTCTTCTGCGCGTGCGCATCGTTGAGCACGCCCTCGCCGAGCTCGTCGAGCACGAGCGGTGAAAGCTTGATGCAGTCGTGGAACTCCATCGGGATCAGCACGAGCATGATGCTGCGGTGCACGGTCCGGATCCGGACCATCACGCTGTGGAGGTACGAGAGCACCGCTGCCTTCTCCTGCGCCTTCGACAGCTTGGTCTCGGCGAGGTACTGGAAGATCGGATGGTGCATGACCGAGCGCTTGCGGAACTCGGCCTCGATGAACTCGGCCGCCGCTTCACCGACGAGCGGCTTCGGCGGCGTGAGCTTCGGCACGTGCTGCTGCTCGATGTCCCACACGATGTCGCGAATGCCCGCGGACACCAGATCGCCACGGAAGAACGGCCGATGGCGATTGTTGACCGCGACACCCGACGTCACCTTGAACATCGGAAGCGAGAACACACCGTTCTGAATTAACCGCCATGCGGTGTGGTTTTTCTCCCCGAAGGCCAGCTTCGCCAGCTCTTCGACTTGAGGTGCTCGCTCTTCGAGCACGCGCGCTTGTTGGCGCGCGCTGAGCGATTCGAACGTGGATGTATCGAAGACAGATGCCGCAACAGCGGCGAGATTTTGATCAGTGCTTTGCACGAATTCCCCCCGAATCTGTGCAGAGTGTATCATGACAACTAGAGGCGCTGTGTGTCGATCAAACATCTCGACTTGACGAATCCATGGCAGCTTGACGAAGCGAGCTCGGCTGACATCGCGAGCTTCGCCGAAGAAGTCAACGTGCTCGCGCGACGCGCGTACACCGAAGACATCGTCGAGGCGCGGCAAGAAGCCGAAGCACTGTTGTATTCGATCAACATCGCGAATTGCTTCGCGCCACCGCTCCACACCCGAGGTGCGCTGGTGTGGACAACTCTAATGCATCGCAAACTCGATTCGCTTCGACGAGCGTTCGGTGGCTGCGAGCCGATCGATAATCTCGTCATGCGAAATCGGCTACTTGCCGCGGTCGAGCGGTGGGGTGCGTACAATCATCCGCTTCTCGGACATCTGCGTGCGAGTGCGACCAACCTCTCGCTTTATCGGATCTGGGCGACCAACTGGTACGGCAGCTGCGTCGGATTCTCGGCGCAGCTCGCGGCCTTGCTCCAGCGAACGAGCGGTGAGGCAAAGCAGGTCGTTCTTGAAAATCTCACCGACGAGTTTGACGAGAAAGTGACGCACGACGTCCTTCGGATCAGATTCTACGAGAGCCTCGGCTTGAAGTTTTCGACCATGGACGCGCTCTCCGATCCGGATCGCGTGCTCGAAGCGACCGAGCTCTTGAACGCGCGGACCGGGCTGTCTTTCCTTCGCGATCCGATTCCGGCGTTTGGTTGCTTCTACGGTGTCGAGGCAAACTGGCCCCCTGAATGTCGCATCCATCTCGACATCAACCGCGCACGCGGTGCGGACGAGCACGTCCTCGAGTACTGGACGGGACACGCCACGACTGACGATCATCACTCAGCCGAATGGCTCGCCGCCCTCGAACGGATGTGCCGCTCCGATCAGGAGCGCGCTGACGCCGTGGACGGCGCGTTGATCCAGCTCCGCTTGCGGTGGAAAATGTACGACGCGATCGAGAAACAGATCGCCAAAGGAAAAGCATGAGCGACGCTCGCCAGTTTCTCCGTCAACTCCACGAAGAAGTCCGAAATCATCCCGCGATCCGGGCCAACAGTTTCCTGGAGATGGTCGCGGTTCGACCATTCTCCAAGCAGGCCTGGCTCGCGTTCGGCCAACAGCTGTATCCACACGTCCACTTTTTCATCCCGTACATGGAAGCGATGCTGCTCAGCACGTTCGATATGAACGCCAAGCTGATCGTCGCGGAGATCTTGCTCGACGAGTACGGCGAGGACGCGGGCGGCAAGAGCCATCCCGAGTTGTTCCGTCGCTTTGTCCAGGCATGCGGTGGAGCCGAAGGCGACGCGTCGCTGATGCGCACGCCACTCGATCCCGCGACGGTCTCGCTCGTCGAGACCCACATGCGGATCTGCCAGGACGAGCCGTTCCTCGTCAGCATCGGTGCGATCGGCGAGGCGCACGAGTACGCGATCGCGCATCTGTTCCCGCCGCTCGTCAAGGGGATGCAGATCGCCGGCTTCACCCCGGCCGAGATCGAGTTCTTCTCGCTCCACGTCGATCACGATGTCGAGCACTCGGCGATGCTCGAAGATGCGATGGCGAAGCTCGCGACGTCAGAGGCTGACTTTGAGCAGATCCGCCGCGGGACGATGGCCTCGCTCGATTGTCGCAAGGCGCTCTGGGATGCGATGCAGCGCCGGATGATCTCGATCGATACCAACGAGCCGCCGCCGCCGGCAACCACGCCACTCGTCGAGATCACGAAGCGCTATCGCAACGTGCCTTCGACGTTCTGGCCAGCCTGAGCACGCAGCAAGTACCAGCCGCCAACGGCCGTGACCACCGCCGCGACGACCGGCACCGCATCGACATCGAAGCAGATCTCGACGTCGGCCGAGATCTGCGCCGTCCGCCGAATGATGCGCGGATCGGCGCGGCATGCCGCGAGTGCAGCTTGCTCGTTACAAACGTCACCTCGCAAGCGATGGAGGAGCGCCTCCGCGCAAGTATCGTCCTCGATGCAGCGCTCGGCCTTCTGAACGTGGCCGGCGGGCATGATCGCGACGCTCTTCGCGCCGGTCCCGCGGACGTAGGCCACGACCGCCGAAAGGTTCACGAACGAGGCGAGCACGATGTCGCGCGCAAATTTTGCCGCGAGCGCGACTGAGATCGTGCCGTTGGTGGTGATCAACACCGGCGTGCGCCCCTCGAGGTCGGCCGCCCAAGCGATCGCGGGCGAGTTGTCGTAACGCGGCAACTCCGTGGTCAGCGATGACAGCTCGCTGAACACGGCGTAGTGGCTCCCTGGAAGCTCGCGCAGCTCGGCAGGTGATCGGACTACGACAAGCTCGCCGAAGCGCGAGCACAGGACCGAGGCGGTCGTGGTCGCTCGTAGCACGTCGATGACACAGCACATGTCGACGGGCTCGGCCGCGTCCTCGGGGCGGACGATCGCGACGCGCAGCTCAGCCATGCACGGGCCACGTCAAGAGCGTGTGCTCTTTGAGCCCTCGACGAAACGATTCGAGGGTCAGTACGTCGTCCGTCTTGATGTTCGCGAGGTTGCAGTTCGGGCCGAGCTTCTCGAGGAAAAACAGCTGCTGAGGGCGTTCGAGCGCCTCCCAGATCAGACGTTCGTGGCCACCCGCGAGCTGGATCAGCTCCTCGACGAAATCGACGCGGATCGGCTGGCCGACCGGACCGACCTGCCGACCTTCGACGACAACCATTTTCGCGCCCGCGCCGAATTCTTGCCGAAGGACCTCGCCCCAGTCTTTGACGTGGAGTGCGATCTTGCCGCCGATCTCGGACCACACCTCGGTCACGCCTGCGAATCGCTCGATCCACTTCAACTTATCGGCGGTCGGAATTTCGATCGAACCATCTGAGACCTCGATGTGCATCTTGGTCTCGCGCACCAGCGCGAACAGCTCGTCGAGCTTGTGGTGGAGAAAGGCGTATTCGAACAGCGTGCCGCCAAGCATCGGCGAGACCCCGGCCGCGCGATAGATCTCGAGCTTGGCGTCGAGGTTGCCCGTGATGAGCGAGCTGCCCCACGCGATCTTGATGAAATCGAGGTGCTCGCTCGCGGTCTCGACGAGATCCGCCGCGCGACGCACGCCGAGCCCGGTATCGAGCCCGATCGTCAGGCCGAACGCTCGCGGCTTGCACGTTCGGATGGAGGTATCGAGAACGCGGCGGAAGAGTTGCTCGTGCTGCATGTCAGAACCTCGGATCGAGAAGGGCCATAAGCGTCCGGGCTTTCACATCGTACTGTACGGCCGACAAGATCCCGAGACGTGGAAACTGAACGCAATCAAAACCGATGCGCTCGAGCACGCTGACTTGCGCCGCATCGAGCGCGTCTTCGACATCGAGCTGGGTCGGACGATACTGTTGATGCACGCGAGGCATGCCCGCGGCCTGTGACAGCGCCATCCCGTTGCCGTACATCCCAAGCACGGTCTGAACGATAGCCGTAGGTATACGCGGTCCACCCGAGCCACCGATCGCGAGCTCGACGACATCGCCATCGCAGACGATCGTAGGGGCCATATTGCCGAGCGGGCGCAGCCCGGGGGCGAGCCGGTTGTACTGACCTTCGAGCAGCGAGTACCAGTTCGGCACGCCGGGCAAGATGCCGAAGTCGTCAATCGTGTTGTTGAGCAACACCCCGGTCCCTTTGGCGACGAGCTTGGACCCGAACAACGTGTTCAAACTGTACGTGTTCGACACCGCCATCCCCGACCCGTCGATCGCGCACATGTGGGTCGTATTGCGAGATGGCGGTTGCTCGGTGACCGGACGTTCGTCGATTAGTCCTAGCGCGCGTTCGAGGCGCTCGATCGAGCCCGCATCGAACGGCGACATCGTGAACTCTTCGCAGCGACGAAGCATGTCGGGCGGAACAATCGCAGGATCACCGGCGAACTCAGCGCGCAGCGCGAACGCGATCCGGAAGGCGCGAGCGAGGAGCTCGTAGCGCGCGGCCGAGCGGACCGGCAGCTCGGCGCAACCTGCCGCTTCGAGCAGCGCGAGCGCGGTCAGCACCACGAAGCCACCACCCGACGGCAATGGCGTGGTCATGACGTCGTGACCGAACACCCGACGCTGATATGGCTTGCGCCAGACCGGCTGGTAGTCGCGCATATCCTGCAGCGTGAGCACGCCGCCGTAGCGCTTCACGGTCTCGACGATCGCCTCGCCGATCTCACCCTCGGTGAAGGCGTCGGGGCCTTTGTCCCCGATCTGACGCAGGGTCTTGCCGAGATCCGGGTTGCGAAACAGCTCGCCGGGACGCCACGGTGCGCCGTCGGACCGGAGCAGCGCTGCGACGGTCTCCGGAAACACGGAGAGATCCTGGTGGTAGAGCCCGAGATAGCGTGCCTGCCGATTGGTGATCCAGGTGCCGTGTTCCGCGAGCTCGATCGCCGGGGCGACGAGCCGGTCCCAGCCCCAGCTCCCGTACCGCCGGACGGCTTCTGACAACCCTTTGACCGTCCCAGGCACCGCCACCGCGAGTCCGCCGCGTGTCGAGTTCGCGCTATCTTTGAACAGGTCGACATTGATCGCGCCCGGTGCCGACTCGCGATAATCGAGCAGTTGCGGTTCGAGATTCGGCGGCTTGATCAGCATGAAGCCCCCGCCCGCCAGGTTGCCGGCTTGCGGGTACGTCGCGGCCAGAGCGAGCGCCGTCGCGACGGTCGCGTCGACCGCGTTACCACCTTCGAGGAGGACGCGGGTTCCGACCGCCGATGCGATCGGATCGTACGAAACGACGCAGCCTTCCTGCGAGGGGATCAGATTTCGAAACGGACTACGATCGAGACCAATCCTCGGCACAACTGGTTTAGACGTTAGCTCGATTCCGTGGCTCGCGGATCAGCTCGGGCGTGCAAAGCGAGCAGCGGTTGCCGCCTTGACTTCGAACTTGCTGCAGCGCGCTTCCGGCCGCGACCAGCATGTCATGAGAGCTCGCGATGCTCAGCTCGCTGATCGCGGCGACGCCGAGCGACAACCGCATCGGAACCGCGAGCTCCAGCACCATCGCACTCTTTCGAATGCGCTCGGCGAGCATGAATGTGTTCCCCGGGCTCGTGTTCCGAAGAATCAGCGCGAAGTCGCCGGGGCTGATCCGGGCGAGGACATCCTCGGGCCGGATGTTCTCTCGAACATGCTTGGCGAGCGTGTTCGACGCCGAAGTCAGCGCATCGTCGTCGAGCTCGGCGAAGCGATCGATGTGGATCAAGACCAGAGATAGCGACGTGTTCTGCGCGATAGACTCGGCGACGTCCTTCTCGAGCTGATCCATGAAATAGTGCTTGCTGAACACGCCAGTGATCGGGTCGCGGGCCGAATCCTGAACCGGGAACATCTGCGTGGAGTTCCGGCTCTCCACGAACGTGAACCGCAGGACGAAGGTAGTGCCGATCTGCAAGCGGTCACCTTCGTAGAGGGTCCTCATCGTTGGCAGTACGGGCTCTCCGTTGCAGTAGGTACCGTTGCGGCTTCCAAGATCCTCGAGCAGATAGCCTCCACCCTCCTGGCGAATCTTGCAGTGGAATCGCGAGATGCCTTCGTCATTGAGCCGGATGTCGGCTCCAGCACCCCGCCCGACGACCATGACGGGTCCGGTGACCGGGAAGCTCTCGCCGACGTTCGTGCCTCTCACGACAACCACGTACGCCTGGCTCGGCGTCAGAGCGAGGAGGTCGCCCGGGGCGGCGGCCAGGGTATCGTCGTAGTCGTCATTCATCGTGGTGTCCCGAAGAAATCGGCCAACCGTCTCCAACATCGAGAGCCGCGACCCACCAGCGATATATCCTCAGAACAAGCTCAACTTATCACGGTGCAAAGCGAAACGATCACAGCGCACTTACGCGCGCCGCGTCAAAAGGCACGCCATGTCAGGTCGATTCCGTAGAGCGATTGATCACGCGTATTAGAACCGCGCAGAAACAGCCGGACGCTCCCCGAGATCGAGACCCTTCGGTTAATCGCGTAGGTGACGTCACCACCCAAGAACATGAACTCCTCCCTGAGAATCGGATCGTGGTTCTGGGTCAGTTCGGGCGACAACGTGCCGAAGTCATCGAAGGCGATGCCGTGGTGCTGGAACCGCCAGTTGTAGGCGAGGTCGACCCCGAGCACGCCATCGAGAAAGAGGTATCCGATCGAGGCGTCGAGATCGCTGCGGTTCTGGTTGATCGATGCGGTCGCCGCATTCGCGTCGTAGGACTCAGCGATCGTGAACTCGTAGCCAGCCTGGACGAACAGGTTGCGCGCGATCGGGTTCAGCGTGCGTCCAACGTCGAACCCGAAGTGCGCTTGCTTCAAGTGTCGGCCGCCAGTCGCGAACCCGACGACCTGGTAGTTCATGAGCGGAATCGATGCGGCGATATGAGGGGTGAGCGCGACGTATGGCTCGTCGAGAATCTGGTAGCGCGCACCAACGCGCAAGTCGGTCAGCGTCGCATGGTTCGAACCGTCGTCCCAGACTCCGGGGGGCGTATGCGGGGCGGTGCCCGTGTACTTCACGACCGCGAACGGTAACTGCGCATCGATCTCGAGGTTCTCGATGGGCACGTACGCGGCGGCGAGCGTCACTACGTGATTCGATGTAGGCCGATCTGCGACGCTCTTATTCGGATTCAACACGACCGCGTTCGACGGCACGTAGTGATACGAGAGATCCATCGTCAGACTCTTCGGATCGTCGACCCAAGCTCCAGCGCCCTGAGCGTGAGCAAACCCACTCGTTGCGACCAGCACTGTGATGACGACTCCGCCGCACCTGAGTCGGGCGCTTTTGGACAACATGTGGCGTGGATCGTATCTAGCCCCGACAATGGGGGCAACACTACGGGCGACTCGCTTCTCTCGATTCGATCGGTGTACTGTGCGGATTATGTCGAAGATGACGAGGCGAACATGGTGCAAGTTGGTCCTCGGAGGGTCTGCGGCGATCACCATTGCGGCTTGCGGGGGCAGCTCGGGTAAGGCGGACGCACCCGGACCCGATTCGCCGTCTGGTTGCAAGGTCAGCGACGCGGTCGTGATGATCGCGGATAATCACGCACACTCTCCGCACAACTTGACCGTGCCAAGCGCCGACATCCAAGCGGGCGTCGATAAGACCTACGACATCATGGGCATGGCGAATCACTCCCACACGATCACGATCACCGCCGCGGAGTTCGCCACACTCCTAGCCGGCGGAACGATCATGGATACCTCGACGGTTGGCCTCTGTCATACGCACGTCGTCACCACGTCATGCGGCTGACCTCTAGCGTCGCGCTCTCGATTCTTTGCGCGTGCAGTAAGTCAGAGAGCCCGCGAGCCGAGCCCGTCAAGGGCGTGAGCGCTGCGAAACCAACGCCGACACCCGCGCCACCGGCTCCGACGTTCGCGACGCCAGAGGCGAAGCTTCGTCGATACCAGGACTGTCTGGCCAGCTTCAACGCGGGTGCCGATAGCTACGCCGCTTGTTTCGCGAAAGATGCGCAGCGTGAGCAGGTCGACAGCGTGCCCGAATCGATCGTCAAGGGTGCCGCCAAGATCGGAGATACGGCGAAGGCGCAGCATGCCTCGTATCCCGACCTCTTTGCTACGCCGCAGTTGATCATCGCAAGCGGCAGTGACGTGATCGCGATCCTCTACGTCAGGGGCACGAACACCGGCAACGTGGAAGAGCTCGCGGCGACCGGCAAGAAGATCGCCGTGTTCGAGGCAGAGATCGTCACGATCGGCGACGATGGTCTGATCTCGAGCGACCGCGTGTTCGTCGATCAGCCCACCATCTATCATCAACTCGGATTGGTCCCGAACGATACGAGTCCCGAGGTCACGACGCGTAAACCTCGACCGGTGGAGGCGTTGCTCGCCAAGGCCGACGCGACCGAAGCTGCGAACAAAGCGCTGATCGAGGCCAACTTGAGCGCGATCAACAAGAAGGATACGAAGTCTGTCGTCGCGTCAGCAGCGCTCGATGTTTCGCTTATCTATCACGGGGATAAGCAGAAGGTCACGAACAAGAAGGCCTTCCAGGCGTGGGTAGAGGAGAGTGTGCGATCGAGCAACGATGGCAACGTCGCCATCACGCATACCTGGACGGCCGGCGAATATGTCGTCGTCTCCGATACGTTCACTGGCACGCCGACCGAAGCAGTCGCTGGCAAGGGCCCGGCCAAAAAGATCGAGTCACGCGTGCTGGAGTTCTTCCGCGTGAAGAACGGCAAGCTCGCCGAACAACAGATCTTCGGCAATCGCTTGAAGGTCGCGCTGCAGCTCGGGCTGATCGATCCCGTCGAGCTCGCCGACACGCTCAGCAAGCACAAGTAGCTCAGGGCAGGGCGACGAGGCGGCCCTGCTTGTCGAGCGTGGCTCCGGTCGTCGGCGTGAATGTCTGCAGAACCAGCGGTGCGTACTTGGCCATGACCAACGTGATCGTCTGCGGCTCGTTGCGCGGCACGTAGAGGTCGGTGGGTGTGTATGTACGATCGGCGCCCGGGTCAGCCATACCGCGTACAACAGCCGCGCCCGGCGGAATGGAGGTCACGTGCACGCGAACGAGATTGTCATCACGCTGGAGCTTCAGGACGACGTTTTCTGACGCGGGAACGGACAGCTCGCGATAGCCGTCGAGCTCGATCACGAGCGTCGGCTTCGTGCCGAGCGGTAGCGCGAGCTTCAGAGGACTCGTCCCCATCGGCTTTCCCGCCACCGTCACGGACGCACCGGTCGGGTTCGTCTCGACCGTCAGAGACGCGACGGGTTCGAGTACGAGCTCAACGGAGTTCGCGCCGTGCGCCAGGCGCAGCAAGGTACGGCGGGGTTGATAGCCGTCGAGCTGAGCGCTGATCCGGACGGTACGATCGGCATAGAGGTCCGCGATCGAAGCCGCGCTCGTGCCCACGACCTTGCCATCGAGCCGAAGCGTCGCCCCGCGAGTCGCAGTGATCGAAAGGAGGGCCGGTGCGGTGCGCGCACGATGGCGGAGCGCCAGGCCGACAGACAGGACGGCCAGTGACGCGAGCAGCGCGACGCGGCGAACGAGATGGTGACTCGCCAGGCGGCGACGTGCGGGTGGAGTCCTGCGGTGGTCGCCGGCATTGTAAGTGACAACTCCGAGCTCGGAGATCTCGCGCCGCGCAACGTCGAAGATGCAGGTGATGCTGGTCAGCGTGCCGGGGACGATCTCGAACAGCACCACAGACGCGGCGCTCGTGACGAGATACAAGCCGAGGCCTGCACCCCCTGCCCTGCGGTCGACGACGTCGCTCGCATGAAGAGACTTGTGCAAGAACTTCAGGATCGTCTCGCGACTGATCGAGCCGAAGGCATCGCGCACTCGGACGACGAACCGCTCACCATCGAAGGCGTACTGCACGGTCACGACCTGCGACGTCCGCATGCGGCTGCGCGCGCGGGGCGGCATGTTCGCGAAGATGTGCAGGCCGTTCGCATCGACCGGCGCGTCGTAGAGTGCGTTCATCACCATCTCGTCGACGCTCTGTTCGATCGCTTCGGGTCGACTGATGCCGCTGGCCTCGGCGGCGCTGGCGATCAGGGCGAGTACCCGGATCTTGTCCGCAAAATCGCTCACCCTTTCGCTGGCGATGACGACGCCTTTGCCGACCACGTGCTCGATGCCACCATGGTCTGCGCCGAGCATTCTGCGCGCGAGCGCGATGGCCTCGGGCACGCCGCGGGTCACGCCGATGATCTGATTCGAGCGCTGCATCAGCGCGACGATCGAGGTCAGATCGGCGCCTGGTAGCAGCACGATCGTCGGACACGGCAGCAGTGGGACCTTCGAGAGCAGCTCGTTGGTCAACGACCAGATGCACAGGTCAGTGATGGCGAGGTTTGCGTTATCGAGTGACGCGTAGGTGCTGACGTTCGGCAGCGATCCAGCGATCACGTTGTCGACGTCCGGGACCTCACCGACAACAACCACCCGCATTCAAAGGCTCGAGACGATCAGATAAGCGCCGATGCCCGCGATCGCGAGGGTCGCCAGGACGATTACCAGGTTGACGATGCCTCCGCGCAAGACCGCGCGTTCTTCCTTTTTTTTCGTCGCCGAGATCAGCCGTTGGGGCGGAATCGAAATCGATCCCGAAGGCCGCGGTACCGTCCGGAAGCTCTGGGAACCGAGCGTCGTCCGAGATGTTCGCGCGCTGGGCGTGATCGAGAACGGAGACGCCTCGAGTCTCGTTTGTAGAGAGCCCGAGGCCTCCTCGGGATACACGCGAACGAGCTCCGCGGTCGTCCGAAGTGGTTGCGAGAAGGTGCTCGCGAGGAACGCCGCAATCTTGGTGCTCGAGCTCTCGAGGCCGTAATCCCGAGCGATCACATCGAGCTCGGTAACGACCTCTTGGCCTCGCTGCAGGCGCTGATCGGGATTCGGTGCGAGGAGGTTCGCAATCAGGTTCGCGAGACGCGGTGGAATCTGCGGTGCGATCTCTTCGATACGGATGTAGTCGCCGGCTCGAATCTTTCGCACGATCTCTTTGGGTTCGGACCCGTAAAACGGCATCACGCCCGTGACCAGGACGTAGAACACCACTCCGAGCGAGAACAGGTCCGAGCGATGATCGGTCTTGCCGTTCATCGTGGTCTCGGGGGACATGTACGTCCACTTGCCGACCAACAGCGCTTGTTCGTGCTCCGTTATCGACGACATCGCGACGCCGAAATCGAGCAGCTTCACGGTGCCGTCGAAGCCGAGGATGATGTTGTGCGGAGACACGTCGCGATGGACGACCGAGAGCCGCTTGCCGGTCATATCCGACGACCAGTAGGCGTGGTCCAATGCCGTCGCGGTCTCGCGCATGATGTAGCAAGCCTCGGCGAGAGGCATCACGCCTTCGGTCTTCTTCAGCACTTTGAGGACGTCGCGCACGTCCCTGCCGTTGACGTACTCCATCGCGAGATACAGGTTGCCGTTCGCTTCGCCGACATCGAGGACCTGCACGATATTGGGATGCGTCAGCCGACCAGCGATCTTCGCCTCGTTGAGAAAGAGCTCGATAGCTTGGCGGCGGCTATCGAGTTGCTGCTGGTGGATGAGCTTGAGCGCGACCGCTTTTTCGAAGCCACCCGCGCCTACCTGCTTGGCCAGATAAACCTCGGCCATGCCTCCGCCCGAGAGGCGTCGCACGATCTTGTATTTACCGAAGATCGTATTGTCGGAGCTCACGGTGCCGCTTCCAGCCCCCTGCGCGACGCTCGCGTCGGTCAGCGCGCGCGACATGAGCTCGTCGCGCTGCTCGACCACCTTCGCGCTGGCTGGAAGGAGTTGCGTGCTCGCTTTGAGCAACGGCTCCAGCGTCGCCATAGGCAATTGATTCGTCGCGGTACCACCGCACGTGGGGCAGACGCGTTCGCCTTGATGGGGGGCGCGCCCTCCGATCAAACTCTCGCTGAAGTTCGTGGTGCGTCTGCAGCTCTGACACACGTAGGGGACATTGATCGAAGAGACGGCGATGTTGCGCGCGAGCGTAAGCGTGGCGCCTGCGATCGCGAAGAAGGTCGGCGGCAGATCGACGAGAGTGATCGAAGCGACCTGCGCACCGAGGCTCTTGATCAGCCGCCGCCACTCGAGCTGGCCGCTCGGTTCGAATCGATCGACGTCCGCGAGATCGATCACGATTTCGTTTTCTGCACCCACCAGGAAGGGCCGGGCTCGGAACATCGACCCGATCGTTCCGAGGATCCGGTAATAGGTGACCGGTCCGTGGATCAGCTTGATGATGCGCGGCGGCTTCTCGGAGCAATCACTCGAGATGAATAACCCGCGCTCGGCCAGCACCGTCGCGACCGACGACGACACGGTGGTCGCAGCGTACTTCGCGACGAACCCGAAGTAGCTATCCGGAGATTCGTCGAATTCGAGCTTCGTCCCACATCGCGAACATAGCTTCTCGGGCGGCTCGCGGGTCAGCGTTCCTCGTCGGGCGTGTACGTCGACGAGCTCCCCGGACTCGACCCCGCACCCCGGGCACACGTACGGTGCGACCGCAGTCAGGACCTTGGCGGACCCGCCAAAGTTGAGCACCATGTTGAGCTGGTCGACGAAGAACGTCGGACAGTTCAGCACGTACAAGTCCGAGATCGACCTGAGATCCTCCATCGCGTTCAGCCACTGGCGAACGCCGAACGAGGTCATCCGGGTCATCGCACCAACGTCGAGAACGACGTTTTTCATCCCGGCGACAACACGGCCGAAGCCCGCGAAGCGCTCGTCGATGAGTCCCGTGACGGTGACCAGCGCCGTGTCACCGACCTGTACGACCTCGATGGTCGCGGCGCGAGACACGGGTTGAGGCGGGCTACTGGGGCGGACCTCGCGTTTCACGCGATCGTCTCCGTACTGGTGATCGTCGTCGCCGCGAAGATGTGCTCGCTCGAGGCGTCGGTGCGGTAGCGCCAGAATCTACGAGCCACGCTGGCTTTGTAGAACACATGGAACGCGAATGGGGCGGCGTGCTCGCGTTCCTTTGCGCATGCGATCAACACATCCGTATGATGCTGATTGGTAACCGACACGCAGACCAGCGTAGCCTTCGGCAGCGACCGCGACAATTGCGTGACCTGGGTGCGGGGTAGTGCGCCGAAGGGATCCCGAACCCGGAGGAGTGCGTGGGTGCCCGTGTAGCCATAGACGAGGTCACACGCGCTGTCGTCGGGGAGCTCCACGTCCGTGTCGCGATCCATCGTGGCTGCGATCGCGCCAGCCGAAACCGGAGCATCGTAGAACGCGCCTGTGAGCAGATCGTTGGCAATCTCGAACAAAGAAGCCACGGTCGCGCCTGCGATGCCCTGGTCTTCGAAGTAGGACGCCATGCGCTGCGTTCGTTCCAAACGCTGGGTAGCGCGGGTCAGCCGGACTCTCCGCCCGGTCAAGTCGAGTGCGAGCGAGTCAAAGATCCTCGCTCGCTGGTGCGTGGCAAGCGATGACGCCACGGTCTCTAACAAAGCGCTCGCGTGGTCGTCCTTTAGCGTTGCTGCGCTAACTACATGAGCCAACCACGGGTGCTCGTCGAGCCATGTGAGCGCGGTGTGCGGATCGTCGCAGACCCCGATGACAGAGCCCGGGAAGCTCGGATCGATCGTCGCGAGTGCGGCCGCGTCGGCAAGCACGACAGTTCGAGCATCACTCCCCCCCAGCGAATCGGTGGACCGAGCTTCCACCGCGAACCGCGCTGTGATCGAATCGAGGATCATCCCCGAGGCACATGCGATTGCCCTCACCAAGGCATTTTAGCACCCGATGCTCCGTTGGTCCGTGGATCATCGGCGAATTAGAGCTAGAGCGTCATCGCGATCGCGCCGACCGCGACCAGCGCTGCACCGACCACGACCCAGAGCTTCGGCGGCTCGCCGATCGCCCAAGCGAGGCCGACGGCAAAGAGCACGGACGTGTTCCGCAAGGTCAGCGCATAGCCAGCGCCGCCCGACGCGAGCGCTTCGATCAGCATCAAGAACGAACCGCCGCACAACAACCCCATCGCCACCACACGAACTGGCGCTATACGGACAAATGCGAGGATCGCGCGCCGTCCCGCCGCGCCCGTGCGGACCCAATTGAGCGTGGATGCAAAAGTCATCGAGACCGCGAACACGGCGGAGGACGCGCCGCCCGCAGAGAGCGAGGCCTTGTATGCCAGGTGGTAGCCGGCGATCGCCACGGCGCACGTTGTCGCCCATGACATCGCGGTAGACGTCATCGGTCGTGTGTCGGAAGATGTTTTGCTGCGCACACCCGAGAGCACCAGACCGAGTACGATCAGCGCCGAGGCGATGACCGACGCCACCGTGACGAGCTCCCCGAACAGCAGCACGCTGAGGGGATACACGACCAGGACTGCCCCACCCCGCGAGATGGTGTAAACCGGGGCGAGCGGGCCGGCGTCCAGCGCGCGCGCAATGCCGCGAAAATAGAAATGCTCTAGCGCGCCTGCGACGAGTGCCCAGCCGACCGCCGTCGCGTTGGGAAATGGCGCGGTTCCGCTACTGCGGGCACGCGCGACGGCGACCACCGTCGCAAAGAGCGCACCGAATGTGACCGCAGCGATCAGCATGCGGTCCTTGTTCGGCTCGCGTTTGAGCAACGCGTTCCACGCTGCGTGCAGGAACGCAGAAATCAGGACGAGTACTACCGCCACCGCTCACGACGATATCCCAAATCTCATAAACAGCGATCGGCGAACGACGTCGCGAAGCCTTTGCCCATCGTATTCGTTGTCGAAGAACCACTTGTCGTCCTCGAGAAACTCGACCTTTGCGACAGCGCTCGCCGGCTTCGCCGCGGTCCACACCTCCGCGAGCGAGCACGATGGACATCTCCAAGTGGGCCTGATGCCGTGGCAGGGCTCCACGCGCGCGAGCCATCCGGGCTCTCCCACCCGGTTTACTCGAGCCAGATCGCGGCGACGTACGTGTTGTGTGTCGCGTCGAAGTAGCCCGCTTGCGAAGCGCTGATCTGGACCGAGATGGTCGTGGTGCCGGCAGGGATCACGGCCGACAGAAAGTCCTCCTGGTACGTCTGGTCAGGACTCGTGCCCAGCGTCGTGGAACCTGCAAGGTTCGATTGGACCATGACCAGCGCATCGGTCTTGGCGTCGCCGGCCGTCGTGACGTGGACGTGCTTGCCGACGTCACCCACAGCGACATTGAATTTCACCCAGGCCTGATCCGTGACGCTCGCCAGCGCGGCGTTGTTGAGGAGCGCTTGCTTGGAGACGGTTTGAGCCGTCGCCACGGTCGTGGTGTTTGCGGCCTTGTTGACCGAGACGAGCGGGAACGCGGTCGCGAGCATCGACAACGGGGAAGCGCTGCCGTCGTCGACATAGATGGCATAGAACGTCGTGGCCGTCGTCGCGACACCGTCGTGCTGAGCCAGAGCAGTGCCCTGATCGTCGAACCCGTCGGGAAGCTGATCGGCGAAGTGTCCAGATGCGGGTAGCAGGATCAGCTGAGCAGTCGTGCCGGCCATCGTGGGCGTCGCAACAAACCGGTTCGCCGTGGTGGCTGCGGCCGAGAGCTGGAACAACACCGAGCCGCCCGCCGTGACCGTACTGCTCGACGCGGTCGCCGCGGTCAACGCCTTCGCGGTGCGCGCCGTGGTGGGGAGCGTGGTCCCGAGCGTGGAAATCACCGTCCCGCTCGACACGGCGTACGTGCCGCCCACTGCTGGCGCATCGACATCGATGAACAGCGTGCCCTGGATCTGATAGTCGGATGCAGAGCTGATCTGCGCGACCACACCGGGCGGCGTCGTCACCGACAGGTTCGAGTAAAGCAGGCACTGGCCCGTGAACGGATTCGAGAACTTGCACGCCAAATTGAAGGGCGCACCGAAGTCGAGCTGGCGGATCGCGAAGCGCGCGACCGAGCCCTGGGCCACATCACCGCCGGTCTCCATGATGATCGGCGAGTCGACCTCGAACGCCTTGCTCAACGTGGTGACGTGGGTCCCATCCGTGACCGTGACGTCGTGCATGCCGACGGCAGCGGTATCGGCGATCGTGATCTCTGCGAACAGATCGGTCGGGCTCGCGACGGAGATCGTGCCGACGGTGATACCCGCGCCGAAGCTCATCGTGGTCGAAGCCGACCACGAGGTCGAGTCGCCCGTGACCTCGACTCGAAGGACCCGACCCGAGTAACCCGCCGCCGGGAACACGCCGCTCGCAGTGGGTGTGACTGGCGGAGTGGCATCCGGCGTTGCAGCCGTGGTGTCGCTGCTACAGGCGACGAATGACAGTGCAAGAACGATGAACGAAAAAGAGCGCATTGGCGCGGAACGTCGCACGACGTTTATTCGCGATCCACTCGAACGGCACGCGCGACGTAGCCTTAACCAAATTGTAGGTCGGGGCATTTCTAATCACCGGCGTGAGAGGGCGCGAGCCGTAGCAAAAGTCACGCTCTGCTCGCACCGTGGCTCGATGCAGTACGGTGGCGGCATGAGATGGATAGCGATCGTCGCGCTCGCGGCGTGTGGCTCGAGCAAGACGGCTGCGACCGCGGACGCGAGCGACGGCGGCGCACCCGAGGTGATCTTCCCACGCACGGGCGTTACCTCGGATCAGATGGCCGTGCTGGTCAACGACGACGATCCACTCTCGGTCTCGATCGCCGAGTACTACGTGACCGCGCGCCACATCCCGGCTGTGAACGTCGTGCACCTGCATGTTCCAGCCGGCGCCAACTTGGCAGTCGCGAGCTTCACGCCGCTTGCGGCGCAGGTCGATGCGGCCCTCGCCGGCACCGACGCGCAGGCGATCGCGATCACGTGGACGCAGCCCTATGCAGTCGATTACATGTCGATCACGAGTGCGTTCGCGCTCGGCTACATCCCGCAGAATTCGACGACGAACGCGTGTAGCAACACGAGTCCCAAGTGCGGCCCCGACAATCCGTACGTCGCGGATCCGAGCTCGACCTCTCCTTTTACCGACCACGCCTTCCGTCCAGCGATGACAATTCCGGCGACGACGCTCGCCGAAGCAACAGCGCTGATCGATCGCGGCGTTGCTTCCGACAACACGTGGCCGATCGGCAGCGCGTACCTCATGAGCACGAGCGATCACGTGCGCAGCGCGCGCTGCGTGCTCGACACGATGTACGGCTACATCAACGAGTGCCAGCTCTTCCTCGATACCTGGGACACCACGGCCTCCGGCATCGCCGCGAACATCGTGATGGCCGACAGCATCGCGAACAAGACCGATGTCTTGTTCTATGTGCAAGGCCTCGCGAGCGTCCCCGATCTCGCGACGAATACGTATCTCCCGGGTGCGGTCGCGGATCATCTGACATCGTACGGCGGCGACATTCCTACCTCGGGTCAGATGAGCTGCTTCGAGTTCATCAAGGCTGGCGCGACCGGTAGCTTCGGCACCGTGGTCGAGCCGTACGCGTTCCAGCAGAAGTTCCCCGATCCGCGCGTGTTGATCCCGCGCTACTTCGGGGGCGAGACGCTGATCGAGGCGTACTGGAAATCCGTCGCATCACCGGGCATGGGCATCTTCATCGGCGAGCCGCTCGCACGCCCGTTCGGCACCGGCTTTCGCTCGAGCTTCGCGGATGGTGCGCTCACGATCGAGACCACCACGATGGTGCCGGGTCACTCGTACGTGATCGAAGCAGGCGACTCCTCGCAGGGCCCGTTCACGCCGGTGCTCTCGAACCTGAGCGTCGCGAAATCTCAGATCTCGACGTTCACGATTTCGGCCGCGACCGCTCCTACATATCGATTCCGCGCGATCTGATTACTGGAGGTGCAGGTGCGGGCCGCTCCATGCGGAGTTGCCACCACCACGCTCGTCCGATCACGGTGATGCCATCGCGCCGGGCATCGCGCCACGGTGGCGGGATCCCCATGTGCCGCCGGCGCGCGCTTCGTTGGTCTTGGTCGCCGAAATCTCGTAGGTTGCTGTCGTGCCTACCGATGATTGGCTGACCCGTGCGCGCGAGCAATGGACCTGGCGTGGTGCGAAACGACCGGACTTCGCGGTCGAACCGGGCCCGGGACAGGAGTCGGTGTGGGACTACCCTCGCCCGCCCGTGCTGGTCGCGGATCCGCGCGAAGTGATCGTGGAGCACCGCGGTGTCGAGGTCGCGCGCTCCCACGCGACGATTCGCTTGCTCGAGACCTCGCATCCGCCGACGTTCTACGTCCCGCGCGCCGACGTGCGTGTCGCTCAGCTCGTGCGCGTGGCCGGTGCTTCGTTCTGCGAGTGGAAAGGTCCGTGCACGTACTACGACGTCGCGGGCAGCACTCGCGCCGCGTGGTCGTATGACGAACCATTTCCGGAGGCCGAGGTGATCCGGGGCTGCGTCGCGTTTTACGCCACGGAGCTCGCGTGCTTCGTCGGTGGCGAACGCGTGCGACCACAGCGCGGTGGCTTCTATGGTGGCTGGATCACGAGCGAGCTCGTCGGTCCGTTCAAAGGAGACCCCGGTACGTCAGGGTGGTGAGTGCGCGTTAGCCCCGACCTACCTTGGCCCCGGGGTCGTACCCCCGCAGGGTCGCTCGGTTACCTCACCCCTACCCAGCTAAGTCCAGCCGATGTGTTCGATGGTCACGGCACGCCTCACGCATGACTGCGCAATACGTGCAATGGACGCCGAGGGGATCATGAAACACATCTCGCACATACGCGCACTTGGAACCGCACTCGGCCTCGCTGCGATGCTGGTCCCGGGTTGCTCCGGCGACATCAGCGGTGGCGGCGATGACACCGCCGGCAGCAACGACATTCCGTTCGAAGCGGTCCCGCCCTCGGTCTACGTGCCGAAGGTCAAGAATCTGATGACAGGCCTCGCGGCGACCGATGCCGAGATTGCAGCGGTGGTCGCGGATCCCTCGACGTTGCGCGACGAGATCGATGGCTGGATGCAGTTGCCAGAGTTCCAGGCACGCATGCTGGACTTCTTCCGCAACGCGTTCCAACAGAACCAGGTGACGCTCGCGGATCTGACCGCGAACATCGGCAACAACGCGAACAACCTGACCAACTTCAATCAGAACTATCGCGCAAGGTTCGAGCGCAGCTTGATGGATTCATTTCCGTTGACCGCGTGGCAGCTCGTGCAGGAGGGCCGGCCATTCACCGAGACCCTGACTACCAACCGATTCATGTTGACGACCGCGCAGATGAGCGTGCTGTCGTACATCGACGAGCGGCCGACCGACGACAACAACAAGACCACCGATCGGCTCGCAAATCGCCAGGCGATTCCGAGTTTCACGCTCGACCCGACCACCACGGCGACGCTCGCCGACACGTTGAATCCGGCGAGCCCGAACTATCTGGTGTGGAACCTTCCGATCACGATCCCCGCGAGCTGCACGACGACGCCTCCGGTGCACTACGTCAACCTGTCGACCGGCGACAAGGGCGCGGGCAACTACCGCACGCTCTTCAACTTTTTGTTCGGCAGTGCGCCGTACGTGCCCTGCTATCCGATGAACAATCAAACTGTCACGCCCACGTTTGCCGAGGCCGACTGGTCTGATTGGCACATGGTCACGATCACCCCGGCGGGTGCGGGCAATACGTCGCCGGTGTTCTGGGACATCATCGCGCAGCGCAGCGCCTCGACGATGGCGCTCCACATTCCGCGCGTGGGCTTCTCGAGCACGCTCGCCTTCGCAGCGAACTGGGGCACGAACTCCTCGAACGAAGCGCGCGTCACCGCGAACCAGGCGCTGATCGTCGCCATCGGGCAGAGCATCGCGGGTGACACCACCGTGACGCCGTTCCCGGTCAACGCGACCGACTCCCTGCACGCGACCGATCCGGCGTGCGCGGGCTGTCACCTCCAGCTCGATCCGCTCAAGCAGTACTTCCGTCAATCGTGGACGCTCAGTTATCACGATCAGCTCGATACGACGCAAGCCGCTGCTGGCTTCAACATCGGTGGCGTCACCGCACAAGGCGCGGGCATCGGCGATCTGATGAACACGCTCGCGGCGCATCCGCGATTCGGAGTCGCGTGGACCCAGAAGCTCCAGTTCTGGGCGAACTCGACGCCGGCCGACGAGGCCGATCCGGAAGTTCAGCGCATCGCGAAGGTGTTCCACGACAGCAACTACGACTTCAAGACTCTCGTGCGCGAGGTGTTCTCGTCGCCGCTCGTGACGTTCGCCGCGCCGACCAAGACCACGCGGGAGCAAGGCGTGGTGCTCAGCATCTCGCGCCGCGATCAGTACTGCACGTCGCTCTCGAACCGTCTCGGCGTCCCCGATATCTGCGGCATGATCACGGCGCAGCCAACCGCGGCCCAGACCAAGATCGCGCAACGCGCCCTGCTACTCCCGGTCGATACCTACTACCGCGCGTTTGCCCTGCCCTCGTTGCCGACCGATCCAGACCTGTTCTTCCGACAGAGTACTGAATCGATGTGCGGCTTGATCGCGGATCAACTGATCGATCTCAAGACCGGTACGAGCCGGTACGTCAGCATCGACCCGACGACCGCGATCACTGACTTCGTCGCCACGATCATGAACGTCGCACCGTCGGATCCGCGCAACGCTCCGGCAGTGCAGATCCTCACCGATCACTTCACCGCTGCAAAAGCCACGGCCGGCGTGTCGCCGACCGACGCGCTCAAGTCCACCTTCACCACGGCGTGTATCGCGCCGACCAGCGTCATCATCGGTCTGTAAGGAGCGAACCATGGAGAACTCGAGAAGAGGATTTCTTCGCAGTTCGCTCTACGGAGCGGGCTTTTTGGCATTGCGTTCGCTGGCGACCGGCATCCCGGTCAGCATTCTCGCGAACCCACACTCGGCACGCGCCGATGTGCCGGCCGCGTGCGGACCGAGTCCGCAGTACTTGATCCTCGCGACCTCGGGTAGCGGCGATCCGCTCAACGCCAACGTGCCGGGCACCTACGAAGATGCGGGCGTCTATCACTCCGCGGATCCGTTGATGGCCTCGACCGCGATGACGTTCGGGACGCGCTCGCTCAGAGCAGCGCTACCGTGGACCCAGTTGTCACCGAGCATCCTCGCGCGGACCTCGTTCTTCCACCACGGCACGTACACCAACGGTCACGGCGATGCGCCAAAGGTCAACCGTTTGATGGGTGCGGTGAAGCGCCAGGAGATGCTGGTCTCGCTGATCGCGAAGTCCAATGCGGCCTGCATGCAGACCGTGCAGCAGCAGCCCGCCGTGCTGTCGCGCAATTTGATCACGTTCGCCGGCTCGGTCTTGCCGACGCTGTCACCGCCGAACCTGCAAGCCGTGCTGGCGGCGCCGACCGGCCCGCTCGCTCAGCTCCAGATGCTTCGCGATCAGGACGTCAACAAGCTCAACGATCTATTCAAGAGCACGGGCAACACCGCGCAGCGCGCGATCCTCGACAAGTACGCGCTGTCGCAGACCGAGGCGCGATCGCTGTCGCAGCAGCTGCTCTCCGATCTCTCGGCCATCAAGGGCACCTCGCGCCAGGATCAGAACATCGCGGCCGCGGTGTTGATCAAGATGAACGTCACGCCAGTGGTGGTGATGAACTACAGCTTCGGTGGAGACAACCATGGCGATACCGGGCTCGTGGGCGAGGCGAAGGAGACGATCGCGAGCACGCTCGCGATCACCGACCTGATCGCGCGGCTCTCGCAGCCCGCGTATAACCTGCAGGACAAGGTCACGATCGCATTCCAGAACGTGTTCGGCCGCACGCTCAAGATGGATAGCCACAGTGGCAACGCGGACGGCCGCAACCACAACGCGACGCACCACTGCTCGGTGTTCATCGGCGCCGGCTTCAAGCGCTCGGTGATCGGCGGCATCGAGCTCAACTCGAGCGGCAACGATTATCGTGCGACCGGCTTCGATGCCACGACCGGGTCGATCAGCGATTCGGGCGACGTACCGTACGAACAGACGCTCGGTGCGGCGGGCAAGACGCTCGGCGCAGCGTGTGGGGTGCTGGCCACCGTGCTCGATGATCAGATCACGCTCGGCAAGATCGTGCCGGCGGCACTCGCCTAGCGCCAGCTAGTTACGCCTACGAGGCAAGCACCAACCCGACGAGCGTACTAGTCGACGATGTCGAACACGAGGTCTACGCGCTTGCCCTTACGCTCGATGTGGAGCGTGAACTCGTCGAGTAGCTCGACGTTCGACATGGCCTCGTACATCTGCAGTCGGTCATCGACCGGCTGGCCCTCGATGTCGAGGATGATGTCGTCGTTGGCGAGGCCGACCGTCGAGGCCAGCGACGTCGGCTCGACCTTGTAGAGCTTCTTGCCATGGATCGCGCCGTCGCGCACCACCGGCACGACCTCCACCCCGCGCGTGAGTAATGCGGGTGTTGCACCGAGCGCGCTCACCAGCTTGCGCGGCACGCGGAACTTGTTCTTGCCGTTCGGTTTGAGCTGCGTGAGGTCGATCGGTGCACCGCGCAGCACCATGATCGTGTGCGGACGGTCGGCGCGGTCGACGACGATCTTTGTCGATCCCACAGGCAAGTTACGGAGCGCCTCGCTCAGTTGAGCCTCGCTGAGAATCGCGCGCCCTCCGATCGTGCGCACGATGTCGCCGAGCTCGAAATTGATATGGATCGTGATCACCAGGTCGATGATCCGCACGCCACTGGGTTTGCCATTCACCGTCATCGGCGTCGACAACGGTCCGCGCTTCAACGCGTCCAGCAGCGATGTCCATTCGTCATCGTCGAGCTTCGTACTGCTCGAAGCAGCGCCGTGCACCACCAGACGGACGATCAGCGGTTTACCGCCGCGAACCACATCGAACACGTACCGGCCCTCGGTGACCCGCAAGCCGTCACTGGCGGGTGTGCCGTTGACGTAGCGGATGACGTCCCCGGGTTGCAGCCCGATCTCCATGTACTCGGGGCCAGCATCGACCGGCACGACCAGGCCGCCAGGCTCCTCGGTTACTGCCAAAAGGTCCTTCCTGAATGCGCGAAATGAGAACTCCTTGTCGAGCTCGATCGAGACGAGCTTGGTCGGGGGGGCAGCCATCGCCGAGGTAGTCAGCGTCAGGCCGAGGAGACACGACATCAACCAGTGGGTGGTCACATCCCGGTAGGGCGGCGGGGTCCTCGGCGCCGCACAAATTTGATCTCACCCCAGCCGGTTGGCGAGGCGCGACAACTACATGGAAGCGTTACAGTGCGCGGATGGCAGCCGCGGTCAGTCCGCACCCCGTGGGTATGGGTGCAACTCCGAAGCCCGACGACAAGCTCGAGCTTCGCAGCTATCTTGGTGTGTTCAAATACTCGCGTCGCGCGATCCAGCTCGTGTGGTCGACGAATCGAACGATCACGCTCGGGCTCGCTCTCGGCAGCGTGCTCGCGGGCCTGTTGCCAACCGGCGTGGCCTACATCTCGAAGCGGCTGATCGATGCGGTCGTGCTCGGCTCGCATTCCGGCTCGGTCGTGGACCGGCACACCGCGATGTGGTGGGTCGGCGCCGAGCTCGGCGTGGTGATCGCGGTGGCGCTGATCTCGCGCACGCTCGGTATCCTGCGCTCGCTGATCCGTCAGCAGCTGGGCCAGCGCATCAATGTCGAGATCCTCGAGAAGGCACTCACCCTCGAGCTCGTGCAGTTCGAAGACTCCGAGCTCTACGACAAGATGACCCGAGCGCGTCGCGATGCTTCTTCGCGCCCCCTATCGCTTGTCTCGCAGACGTTCGAGCTCGGCCAGAACATCGTCACGCTCGTCGGTCTCGGCGGCTTGTTGTTTGCATTCTCGCCGATCGCGCTCGCGATCTTGTTCGTCGCGGCGATTCCACCATTCGTTTCGGAGCTCAAGTTCTCTGGCGATGCGTTCCGGCTCTCTCGCTGGCGTACGCCCGAGACCCGCGAGCAGCTCTATCTCGAGACCGTGCTCGCGCGCGAAGATCACGCGAAGGAAGTCATGCTGTTCGGCCTCGGGCCTCGCTTCCTCGTCCGCTATCGCAAGATCTTCGACAAGCTCTACGCGGGCGATCGCAAGATCGCGATCAACCGCGGCCTGTGGGGCCTCGCGCTCGGCACGCTCGGCACGCTCGCGTTCTACGGCATGTACCTGTGGATCGCGCTCGCCGCGATCGCGGGCGCGATCACGATCGGTGCGATGACGATGTACGTCTACGTGTTCCGCCAGGGTCAGAGCGCGCTCTCGAGTGCGCTCGGCGATGTTGGCGGCATGTACGAAGACAACCTGTACCTCTCGAACCTCTACGAGTTCCTCGATACGAAGACCTCGGCCGCCGGCGGTACCGAGAAAACCGGTCTTGATCCGAAGGATGGCGTGCGGTTCGAGGATGTTTCGTTCAGTTATCCGGGATCGAAAGAGATCGCGCTCGAGAAGGTCAACCTTCACATCAAGCCCGGTTCGAAGCTCGCGATCGTCGGAGAGAACGGCTCCGGCAAGACCACGCTGATCAAGCTGCTCACCCGGCTCTACGAGCCGACGACCGGCCGGATCACGCTCGATGGTCGAGACCTGCGAGCGTGGGATCCGGTCACGCTGCACCGACGGATCGGCGTCATCTTCCAGGACTTCGTCCGCTACCAGCTCAAGGTCGGAGAGAACATCGGTGCGGGCGATGATCGCGCCTACGACGATCGCGCGCGCTGGGCCGAGGCCGCCGAGCACGGGCTCGCGAAGCCGTTCATCGAGCCCATGCCGGACCAGTTCGATACCCAGCTCGGCAAGTGGTTCAAAAATGGTCGCGAGCTCTCGCTCGGCCAGTGGCAGAAGATCGCGCTCGCGCGCTCGTTCATGCGCAAGGATGCCGACATCCTCGTGCTCGACGAGCCGACGGCCTCGATGGACGCCGAGGCCGAGTTCAAGATCTTCGAGCGCTTCCGCGAGCTCACCGATGACCGAATCGCGATCGTGATCTCGCATCGGTTCTCCACGGTTCGCATGGCCGATCAGATCATCGTGCTCGACCACGGTAAGGTGATCGAGAGCGGCACCCACGACTCGCTGCTCGTCGAGAACGGTCGCTACGCGAAGCTGTTCAATCTGCAAGCCGCCGGCTACCGCTAATTTTCTCACTTGCTCGCGCCGCGCTAATCCTTTATCTGTGTCCGCTGGGTCGCGAGCCGAGGGTTCGTTCGCGATCGTGTGAAAGCCATGGCGACGTACGAAGAAATTCCCACGATGGGTGTGCCGATCAAGGCATGGATCGACGGTGTTGGCGTCGAGGATCAGGCGCGCAGGCAGCTGATGAACACCGCGCTCTTGCCGATCGTGTTTCATCACGTTGCGGCGATGCCCGATGTTCACTTCGGCATCGGGGCGACGGTCGGCAGCGTGATCGCGACTCGCGGTGCGATCATCCCTGCATCCGTCGGGGTCGACATCGGCTGCGGTATGGTCGCCGTGCAAACGGATCTGCTGGCCAACCAGTTGCCGGATTCACTCAAGGAGCTGCGCGCCGCGATCGAGAAGGCAGTGCCCCACGGCCGCACCTCGAACGGCGGGCGCGGCGATCGCGGAGCGTGGCACAAGTTGCCCGCGACGACCGAGCGCGCGTGGAAGACGCTCTCCACGGACTACGAGACGATCCAGGTGAAGCACCCGCGCATTCGCGGTGGTAACGATGTCAATCACCTCGGCACGCTCGGTACGGGTAACCACTTCATCGAGGTCTGTCTCGACGAGACGGATCACGTGTGGTTCATGCTGCACTCGGGCTCTCGCGGCGTCGGCAATCGGATCGGCACGTACTTCATCGAGCTCGCGAAACAGGACATGCATCACCAGCTCGGCAACTTGCCCGATAAAGATCTCGCGTATCTGCGCGAGGGCACGGTTCACTTCAACGATTACGTCGATGCGGTGGGCTGGGCGCAGCGCTACGCGATGACGAATCGCACGCTGATGATGGAGGCGGTGATCGCGGCGGCACGCAAGCACGTGCCGAAATTTGCGCTGGGTAAGCACGCCGTGAACTGCCACCACAACTACGTCGAGAAAGAGCACCACTTCGGCGAAGATGTATTCGTGACGCGCAAGGGGGCGGTCCGGGCGGGCCTCGGCGATCTGGGTATCATTCCGGGTTCGATGGGTGCGCGCAGCTACATCGTACGCGGCAAGGGCAACGAGGATTCGTTCTGCTCGTGCTCGCACGGCGCGGGGCGGGCGATGTCGCGTGGCGAGGCGAAGCGGCGATTTTCTGTCGAGGATCACGAGAAGGCGACCGCCGGGATCGAGTGCCGCAAGGACGAAGGCGTGATCGACGAGACGCCGATGGCGTACAAGCCGATCGACAAGGTGATGGCCGCGCAAGTGGAGCTTGTCGAGGTCGTGCACGAGCTGCGTCAGGTCGTGTGCGTGAAGGGCTGATGGCGAAGGCGAAACCAACGGCGATGCCGCGGATTCGGTCGGTCAACGGTGGTGCGCTCGAGCGCACGTCGCTCACGTCCGGGCAGCTACGCGGAGAGCTCGGCAACCTCACGCGCGGCTACTCGATGGTGCGTTGCTGATGCGTCTGCCTGTCGATATCGATGGCTCGCACGGTGAAGGCGGCGGCCAGATCCTGCGGACCTCGCTCGCACTCGCGATCCTCACGAACCGCAAGCTGCGGATGAAACGGATCCGCGCGGGTCGCAAGCGCCCGGGGCTCCAGCCCCAGCACCTCGCGTGCGTGAGAGCCGCGGCGCGCCTCTCGAGCGGCAAAGCGTATGCACCGGGTGGCGGCGAGCTCGAGCCTGGCATGCAGGAGCTCGAGTTCATTCCGGGCGCGGGGATCCAGCCGGTACTCGAGATCGATATCGGTACGGCCGGCTCGACGACGTTGCTGCTCCAGACGATCCTGGTCCCCGCGCTCGCGAGTGGCCAAACGCTGCGCTGCGTGGTGACCGGCGGCACCCACAATCCGATGGCGCCGCCGTTCGAGTTCCTCGACCGCGTGTTCGCGCCGCATCTCCGTGCGATGGGTGGCAAGCTCGCGTTCACGCTCGAGCAGCACGGCTTTTTGCCGAGAGGCGGCGGCAAGATCGTGCTCGAGATCACCCCGAGCAAGCTCGTGCCGATCGAGGTGCTGACCGCTGGCCCCATCGTCTCGCGCCGGGCCACCGCGATCGTTGCCGGGATTCCGCGCCACGTCGCCGAGCGCGAGCTCGCGATGGCTCGAGAGCGACTCGACAAGCCGGTGTGCGAGATCCGCGAGTTCGCAAAGCTCGGCCCGCACAACCTGTTCATGGCCGAGGTCGAGCTCGCGAGTGGCGTGCGCGAGCTGTGCACGGCGCATGGCCGCAAGGGCTATCCCGCCGAGGACGTCGCCGATGACGCGCTCGACATGCTCGAGGATTTTCTCGAGGCCGAGGTGCCGGTCGGCGAGCACCTCGCGGATCAGTTGATGCTGCCGCTCGCGGTCGCTGGCGGCGGCAGGTTTCGCTGCGCCGACCTCTCGCTCCATGCGACGACGAACATCGAGACCATCCAGGCGTTCCTCGACCTTCCGATCCGGACCGAGAAGCATGCGAGTGGCGTCGACGTGATTCTGGGCTAAGTCCGATGCCACTCAGATACGCGCAACGGATCGGTTTCGCTTCCTCCTAGGTGCCGTTGCCGACACCCCAGGCGTGGTCGAGATCCGCGATCCGTTCGAGCAGGGTAGAGCTCAGGCTCCTTCGCGCCGAGGACCTTCTCCAGTGCGCGTACTCCAGCTTCGAGCTCGGCGCGGCCAGCATCGTCAAACGCGTAGATCTTCAAGCGCACAACCCCTGCCAGGCGTGCCCGACCCGAGTGGTAGCAGCTCAGCGCAGCGCCGAGATCGCGAGCCACACCCAGCCGGCCAGGAACAGCAGGCCGCCGAGCGGCGTGATGGCGCCGAGCATCTTCACGTCGCTGAGCGCGAGCGCGTACAGGCTGCCTGAAAACAGCACGATGCCACCGGTGAACAGCCAGCCCGAGAGGCGCGCGCCTGCCAGGCCACCTGCGAGCGCCGCACACAGTACGATCGCGAGCGCGTGATACATCTGATACCGCGCAGCGGTCTCGAACACCGCGAGCGCCTTCTCGCTCAACCGATCCTTGAGCGCATGCGCACCGAATGCACCCGCGGCGACGGCGATCGCGCCATTGATCGCACCAGCAGCCAATAGCTGTGGATTCATGTTGCACCTTGTAGCGCGACTGCGTACTTCACGCCCGCGCCATCCATCGCCGTCTTGATCCGCTCCATCGTCTCCGCCGTCATGGCGGCATACGCGTCGCAGGTCGTCCATGGCCGCACTTGCAGCTTCACGAGCGCGTCGGTGATCTCGAAGATCTCGATCTTCGGCTCGGGTGCGTCGGGCACGCTGGTCAACACCGCCGCGAGCAACGCGCGAATCTGCGCGAGGTCGGCTTTTTGATCGACGCTGACGATCAGATCGAGCCGACGCCGGCCGAGCACGGTGAGGTTCTCGATCGGCGCGGCGATGATCTGGCCGTTCGGAATCGTGATCTCGCGGTTATCAGCCGTGATCATCACGGTGTTGAACACCTTGATCGCTTCGACGTGACCCGTGTACTTGCCGATGATCACGAGATCGGAAACTTTGTAAGGGCGCAGCAAGATCAGCATCACGCCGGCCGCGAAGTTCGAAAGCGAGCCTTGCAGCGCGAGGCCGACCGCCAAGCCCGCAGCACCGAGCACCGCGACCACGGCGGTGGTCTTGATCCCGACCGTGTCGAGCGACGCGATGATCACCACCACGAACAACACCGCGTACGCGACGTCGCCGAGGAACTTGCGCAGCGAGATGTCCATCTTGCTGCGTTCCATCACGCGATCGAGCGCGCGCAGGACGGCTCGAGTCAGCAAGCGGCCGACCAAGATGATGGTGACGGCGAGCAGGATCTTGGTCCCGATCGGGAGCAAGTACACGTCGGCCCAGTGGACGACGTCGTCGAGCGTGATGGTCATCGCTGCTCAGCGATCCCACGGAGGAGGACTGAGCGCCTTCGCGAGATGATCGAGGAACAGCGTGAGCCGCGGCGGTAGGTTGTGGCGGGCCGGATAGACCGCGTGGACCTCGGTCTGCTTCGTGCTCCACGTGGGTAGCACGCGCACGAGCTGGCCTGCGGTCAGATCCTCGGAGACCATGAACTCGGAGAGCAGCGCGACGCCTCCGCCGGCAAGCGCGACATCGCGAACCGCGCCGTAGTTGTTGCTCGCGAACCGCGCCGGGCGACCGAACTCGTGGGTCTGATCGCCGTTGAACAGCGTCCACACCTGGGTCGCCGTGGTCGGTGTGAACAGCACGTGCTCGGCCGCATCGAGATCGTCGATCGACCTCATCGGCGTCTTCGCGAGGTACGCGGGCGAGGCCGCCAACACCAGCGACAGCGAGCACAGCTTGCGCGCGATCAGCGTCGATTCCGGCATCGGCCCGAACCGCACCGCGACATCGAAGCCATCCTCGATCAGATCGACGACTTCATCGGAGCTCGCGAGCTCGATGTTGATATCGGGATAGCGCGCGAGGAAGGCCGCGACGATATCGCCAAGCCAGCGCGTCGAGAAATCGACGGGCGCGGTGATCCGCAGGCGGCCGCGTGGCGTCGCTTGCATGTCGGTGACAAGCTGCTCCGCCGCGATGACATCGTGGACGATCCGCGAGCAGCGCTCGTAGTACATCTCACCGATATCCGTGAGAGCGAGCTTGCGCGTCGTCCGCTGGACGAGCCGCACGCCGAGCCGTTCCTCGAGCTGCGCGAGTTTGCGACTCACCGTCGATTTCGGCAAACCCAATGCATCCGCCGCACCCGTAAAGCTCTTGGTTTCGGCGACCTTCGTGAAGACAACGATGTCGTTGAGGTCCATGACCGCTATGCTCGCTAGGTGTCGCGATACCACGAGCTGGCTACGAAGGTCGACGGGTTCTTCGCAAGAGTGGAAGGCCGGCACGGCAACGATATGCAGTGCGCATCGGGTTGCTCGGATTGCTGTCACGTGCGTCTCTCGGTGACCCATGCCGAGGCCGGTCAGATCCGGACACTGCTCTCAGCTCTGCCAGCGGCGAGCCGCGAGGCGGTCGGCACGGGCCCCACGGATCGCTGTGCCGCGCTCTCGTCGGAAGGCCGCTGTCAAATCTACGAGGCGCGGCCCTTCGTGTGTCGCACGCACGGCGCGCCGATCCGGATGACCCAGAATTCCTTGCCGGTGATCGAGTCCTGCTTTCGCAACTTCGTCACGGTGGTGCCCGACCCCGACTGCGTGCTCGATCAAACAACGCTGTCAGCGCTGACCTTGGCGATCGATCGCTCCGAGGGTGGTGATGGTTCGCGGATCGACCTCGCAGAGCTGATCGCGAGCTGCTAAGGTCCGACGCCATGTCGTACGTCGACCTCGATCATCCGCGATTCACGAAGGCCGAGCTCGACGTGTTCACGCGCCGTGTTGTCGCTGATTGCATGACGCACTCGTGTGCGATCCACGAGACCGGCACGGTTCGTCTCGATGCCTGCTGCCAGTACGGTTGCGATGTCGATCTGTTCGAGAAGGACGCGATCCTTGCGAACGCCGACAAGATCCGCCCGGTGCTCGCGACCGAGGTCCAGCACCTGCCGTGGTTCGACGAGAGCGAGCCCGAGCACGATCCAGACGTGCCCTCCGGAACCGTCGTTCGCACCGCGGTCCACACCAAGGGCTGCTTGTTCCTCTCGCATGACAAGCGCGGCTGCGGCATCCATCGCGCGTCGATCGAACAGGGCTGGGATTTTCACGGCATCAAGCCGTCGATTTGCCGCCTGTTCCCGCTCTCGTACGGCGAGGGCATGATCCTCGTCAGCGACGATTATCAAGACTACTCGTGCGCCTATCAGGCCGACGCGCCGACGCTGTATCGCGTAGCGCGCGACACGATCGGTGCGCTGTTCGGCGCAGACCTCGTCGCGGCGATGGATGCCGCTGAAGCGAAGGTCAACGCGCGCAAGCTCTCGATCGTCTCGACGTGACCTACGGTTTCGCGAGCTCCGCGACCTTCTTCGCGTAGCCCTTGAGCTCGGGCGTCGGATCGGCCGCGGATCGAATGCGCACGATCGAGCCCGGTGCCTCGACAACGCCAGCCGCCATCGTCCAGCCCGGCGGGACCTGTGGATCGCTCCAGTAGTACAGCCAGCGCGCATCGCGCGGCGCGAGGTTCACGCACCCGTGACTGCGCTGCCTGCCGAACTGATCGTGCCAGTAGGCGGTGTGGAGCGCGAGACCCTTCTCGGGGCTGAAAAACTGCGTCCATGGCACCGTCGCGACGGAGTATGGATCTTCGCCGTTGAGGCCTTTCATGTCGGCTTCGGATTCCTTGAGCCACATCCGATAGACCCCGGTCTCCGTCGGAGTCTCCTTGCCACCGGAGCTGACCATCGTCGCGTACACCGCTTGATCACCTTCGAACGCGACGAGGATCTGCGCGTCGAGATCAACATCGATCCAGCGCTCTTTTTTTCCGAGCGATGGCGGCAACGCCGTCGGGGTGAACACCCGCACGTCGGCGGCGGCCATCCACTCCGCTGGCGAGATCCGGTACGCGAGGGGGTTGCCCTTCGGATCCGCGAAGGTCTCGACCACCGGCACGAGCGTGCGCGCCGAGAGCTGGCGAATCGCGCCCGAGCCGTTCGCTTTCGCCGTCGTCCACGCCTGCACCATGCCGCTGCGCGGATATACGAACGCGATCGGCACCGCGATGCCGGTGTCATCACCGAGGCGATCGCCGATGAACTTCGAGGGCTGGTGCTTCGAGATCGCGGACGCGAGCACGTACTGGTTATCCTTTTGCGCGATCTTCCAGTAGGCCTTGCCGTTGACGATCAGCTCTTCGTACTGGCGCACATTGAGCGAGCCGACGATCGGGGCATCCTCGATCATGTGCGGGACCTTGGGCCGTGCGACCACCGGCTCTTCCGCGGCCTCGCTCGGCTCCGTGACCGGACCCTTCTTCTTGGCAGGCTTCTGCTTTTTGTCGGGCTTCTTGTTCTTCTCGGGCTTCTCGAGCGAGTACGTCACCGAGCCCGGCGCGGTGACCTTGCCGTAGATGCCCGGCACGATCTCGCCGCGATCGAGCTGCGGCACTTCCTGGCCGAATGGCGCCTTGGTCGAGGCCTTGACGAAATCGCCACAGATCCAGCCGCGCGGTTGGATCTGGACCCACGGCTTGTCGCAACCCTTGCCCTTCTGGGTCTGGTTCCAGCCGACGCGGGTATCGATCGCGACCGTCCCGATCCGCTTCGCATCGTCCGCAGGCTCGAGCCGGACCCCGACCGTGCGCACGAGCTCGAGCGCATGCGTGCCCTCGGGAAACGCCGGCGGCGCGACCGGGATGGCGACCTGCGGCGGCACCGATTCGGGTGACATCGGGCCAGGCGCCCCCGAGCCAAGCGACGGTGGTGCATCTTTCTGGCTGCAGCCGATCGCGAACAGCGCGATCAAAACCCCCATGCGCACGCCGAACGAATAGCACGCCCCTGTCGCAGCGACAGACAGAAACTCCAGCTCGCGGAAGAGCCCGTGCTAGGTTCGCGACCGGATGCGGCTCGGCGAGATGCTGCTGCGCGACGGTCGGTTGACCGAAGTCCAGCTCAAGCAGGCACTGGCAGCGCAAGCGAGAGATGGCGCGCGCCTCGGCACCGTGCTGTTCGAGCACGACCTCGTCGATCTCGAAGCGTTGACCGTTTACCTCGGGCTCGAGCTCGGGATCCCGATCGCGACCGGTGCGATGCTCGAACGCGCGAAGCGAGCGGCCGTACGGTTGCTCACCCCTGCGCAGGCATTCAAGTACAAGGTCGTACCGCTGGTCGTCCAGGACCGGCAGTTGATCGCGGCGGTCGAGGATCCCCACGACTTCGCCACGCTCGAAGCCCTCACCCACCAGACCGGCTACCGGGTACTGCCACGCGTCGCGCCCGAGGTCCGGATCTACTACTACATCGAGCGCTACTACGGCGTGGCGCGCCCGACCCGGTTCGTGAAGTTCGGCGAGACCCCGCGCGGCGACGAGACCGCCACGGATCCTGCCCTGCCCGCACCGCCGCTGCCCGGTCTGCCGCCGGTGCCGGCCGCGCTCGTCTCCGCACCGGGGCCCAAGCCGCGGTTGCGCAGCACGAAGATGGCGCAGATGTTCGACGACTCCGAGTCGCTCGAGCTCGATGCCGAGGACCTGCTCGAGACTCTCGACGCCGACGATGCCGCACCGGCCGAACGCGCGACCTCCGTGCGCGCTGCGACCCACACGCCGGTCGCGCTCGAGGCACCGGTTGCGGGTCCCGATCCGCTCCCACTCGCCGCAGACGATGCCCTCGCCGCACTCGCGACGGTCTCCGATCGCGACGCGATGATCGAAGCGCTGCTCGGCTATGCGCGGACCGCGTTCAAGGGCGCGGTCCTGTTCACCGTCCGCGATCAGATGGCGTTCGGCTGGAAGGCGGTCGGCGAGCTGCCCGGGCGCGCCTACGTCGAGCATCTGCTGATCCCGCTCGAGGCGCCTTCGATCGTCCAGGCGGCGATCGCGTCGGAGTTCGGCGTGTTCCACGGCGAGATCGCACCGTCGACGGTGAATACGTATCTCTACAAGACGCTCGGCATCGACGAGCCGAAGTACGCGACCGCCGGCGTGATCATGATCGGCAGGCGCGTGGTGAACGTGCTCTACGGTCATGGCGGCGAGCTCACCTCGGATCAGATCGAAGAGCTACGCCAGGTCTGCTCGGTGACAGCCGAGGCGTACGCGCGCCTGATCGCGGTCCGCAAGCGAAGTAACTCCGCGTAGGCCTTACAGATGGATCGAGTTCTGGGTCGAGCCGGGAGCGTGACAGGTGGACGAATTGCAGTTACCGCCGCCTGTACCGAGGCTGGTCGACATCATCTGGATCGTCGGGCACAGCGTCGCATTGGTGTTCGTGACGACCGTGCTGGTCGGCGCGGAGGCCAGGCCCTCTTCGATGTAGAAGTTGCCGTCGACATTGGAGAGCATCCGGAGGGTCTTGCCGCCCGAATACACGATGATCGTCGCGGCCGGCATGACGGTCACCAGGTCCGTCGCGGACTTGTAGACCGTGCCGGCGTACGCGTAAGCCGGGCCCCCGAGGGGAGGCATCGCGCTGTTGTGACAGCCCGACGCGCTCATGCAGCCCATACCGGCGTTCGACGTACCGCCCGTCGCGTGGACGTGACCTCCGCCCGGCGTGAGCCCGGCGCTGCCGCAGTTCGAGCCGGAGCCCGCATCGTCGCCACCGCCGCCATCGCCGCCGGTCGCGTGCTGGAGCACGGTGCCGACATCGCAAGCCGCGACCAACAAGGTACAGAGGACGACGATTCGACTCATAAAACCCCGGGAAATCATCAGGTGTACGAACGACTGATGCAAGGCGGATGACCAAGATGCGCAGGCTTCGCGCAGATCGCGAAACTCGGGCGATTACATGTACCTACAAAGAGCCTTGCGGTTCCGTATGCGGCTTCAGGGAGACTCGACCCCCCACGTCGAGAACGCGTGTCCTCACAGCTCGGCTTGGCCATACCAACGAGGTTGCCGCTCGCCCGGCTTTCATCGCCCGATCTTCGCTCAGGTGAGGGTCGCGAGCTCGGCGAGTAGCAGCGCGTTTTCCCGAGCGGTGCCGACCGTGATTCGCAGACAGCCTGCGAGCGCTCCGCCGGCAGCGCTATCGAAGTTGCGGACCACGACCCCGCGGTCCGCGAGCCCCTGCCAGATCGTCGCAGCGCGCCCGGCGCCGAACCGTACGAGGACGAGGTTCGCCGCGCTCGCGAACACCTCGGTGCCCGGCAGGGCCGCGAGGCCGGCCGCGAGCTTCGGCCGCTCGGCTACGACCTCGGCCGCGCACGCGAGCGACCATGGCGCGGCTTCGCGAACCGCGAACGCTGCTGCGGCTTGATCGAGCGAGCTCAGGTTGTAGGGCGGGCGAACTTTCTCGAGCACGTCGCAGATCGCGGGCGCGCTGATCGTGAAGCCGACGCGCAGCCCGGCCATGCCGACCTTCGAGAGCGTGCGCATGATGACGAGGTTCGGATGCTCCGCGAGGTGCGGCAGCGCGGTCTTGGCGCTGTACGCGACGTACGCTTCGTCGGCGACGATCACCGTATCGCGGTGACGCGCGGCGAGCTCGAACGCGAAGCCTATCCGCCACAGCGTCCCGGTCGGATTGTTCGGCAGCGCGAGGATTACCACGCTCGGCTTGTGCTCGGTGATCGCGCGCGCGACCGCGGCCTCGTCGAGCTCGAACTTGCGGTCGAGCGGAACCTCGATCGCGGGGATGCCGCGCGCGAGCGCCGCGAGCTTGTAATAGACGAACGTCGGGACCGGATAGAGGATGGGACCCGCGAACGCGGCACACAGCATCGCGATCAGCTCGTCGGATCCATTGCCGAACACGAGCTGATCACCGGAGACGCCGTGCTGCGCGGCGACGAGATCGCGCAGCACCTTCGCGCGCGGATCGGGATAGCGCTCCAGTGGGATCTCGGCCAGCGCAGCGCCCAGCGCCGTGCGGAGCTCGGTCGGCCACGCGTGAGGAAGCTCGTTCGCATCGAGCTTCGCGCGGATCTGCGGCGGCTGCGGCACGTGGTACGCGGACGAGCCACGCAAGGCGTGAGGCACACGCTCGAGGAGTGGCCCGAGGCTCACGACTGCTTCCGGATCAGCGCGGACCGACCGTGAGCATCGAGGCCCTCGATAGCAGCGAGCGTACCGATCGCATCGGCATGCGCCCTCGCAGCCGCTTCGCTGTACTCGATCAGCGACGTGCGCTTGCGGAAATCGTGGACACCCAGCGGCGACGCGTAGCGCGCGGCGCCACCGGTGGGCAGCACGTGATTGCCACCGGCGAGGTAATCACCCGCGGCCTCGGACGACCACGCGCCGATGAAGATCGCACCTGCGGTCGTGCACCGCGATGCGACCTCGCGCGCGCCGGCGAGCTGGAGCTCGAGATGCTCGGGTGCCCACGCATTCGCGAAGGCGATCGCGGCATCGATCGAAGCGACGATCACCGCCGCACCGTGATGCGTGATCGCGTGCTCCGCGATCGCTCTGCGCGGCAGATCCGCGAGCTGGCGCACGAGCTCGGCATCGACCGCGGTCGCGAGCTCCGTGCTGGTCGTGACCAGCACCGCGCGCGCGGACCGGTCATGCTCCGCCTGCGCGAGCAGATCCGCGGCGAGCCACGCCGGCTTCGCGGATGCATCGGCGATGATCAGCACCTCCGACGGGCCAGCAATCGAATCGATATCGACCTCGCCGTAGACTTGGCGCTTCGCCGACGCGACCCACGCATTGCCCGGACCGACGATCTTGTCGACGCGCGGTACACTCGCCGTGCCGTAGGCGAGCGCGCCGATCGCCTGGGCACCGCCGAGCTCGAACACGCGATCGACCCCGGCGAGCGTCGCCGCAAGCATCGCCTCGGCAGAGGCACCGGGTGTCACCATTACGACCTCGCGCACACCCGCGACCTTTGCCGGGATCGCGGTCATCAGCACGCTCGAGGGATAGAGCGCGGTGCCGCCGGGCACGTAGAGCCCGGCACGCGCGAGTGGCGTGACGCGCAACTCGAGGCGCACACCGTCGAGCTCGAGATCGAGATCCGGTTCGATCTGGCGCTCGTGAAATGCGCGGATGCGTTTGGCCGCGAGCTCGAGCGCGGCGCGCACGGGCGACGCGACCTTCGCGGCGAGGGCGTCCCAGCGTGCGCGGTCGACCTCGTACGGTGGCTCGCGCTTGTCGAACCTGCGGGTGTACTCCGCGACGGCCTCGTCACCCCGGGTCCGCACGGCGGCGAGGATCTCCGCGACCGCATCGTCGACGCCGTCCTCGAAGCGAGTGGTGCGGTCGAGCATCGCCGTCGCTTCCGGCGAATCTGCGCGAACGTGACGAAGCATCATTCGTCGTCGTCCTTCGATTTTTTGGGCGGAATCTTCGTCTTCTTCGGATCGTATTTGTCCATGTCCGGTTTCGGATTGGACTCGTCGTATTTCTCCTTGTCTTGCTTCTTCGGCGCCGAATCCGGACCGGCCGGTAACGGGCCTTCGAGCGCGCCGCCCGGGATCGTCGAGGGGTAGCGTTCGGCGTAACTACCGACGACCTCTTTCGGTACGTTTTCGCGATTGCGACCACCGACCTTGACGACGTGCTTCTTCGCCGCCCACAGCACCCACGACTCGCCGTGGCCATTGATCGTGAGAGTCCGGGCGCCGCCGATCTTGTCTTCTTCGACCTGATAGCCCTGCTCGGCCGCGAGGCGGCGGGCCAGCTTCACGGTCTCGCGCAGCACGCCGTCGTCTTTCTCGTAGCGAGTAACAAAGACGTTAACCACGTCCTTGTCCTCGATCTTGCCTCTCTTCTCGGCAGCGTCGGCGATGTAGCTCGCCGTGAATGCCTCGGCCTTGTTGCTCTCGACCCAGACCTCGACGTCGAGGACCGGCTGGAACCGCCGGAAATGCCACGCGCCGAGGTCTGCCTCGACGACGCCCCGAGCCGGCGGAGGCGGGTGACCGCCGCAACCCCCGACGAGCGTGCCCACGAGCGTGATCACTACGGCAATTCCGAGCCAGATCCGGTTCACGGCCACAGGTTTATCGTAGCGCGTTCCATCGTTGACAGCGGCGGGTCATCGCTGAATAGTCCCGCCACATCTATGGCCAGCTATCTGTTCTCCTCCGAATCCGTCACCGAGGGTCACCCCGACAAATTGTGTGACGCCGTCTCCGACAGCGTCCTCGACGCGTGCCTCGCGGCGGACCCGTACAGCCGCGTCGCGTGCGAGACCGTTGCGAAGACCGGATTCGTCCTGGTGGCTGGCGAGATCACCACGAAGGCGCATCTCGACTATCAGAAGATCGTGCGTAACGCGGTTCGCGAGATCGGCTTCACGAGCTCCGAAATGGGCTTCGATGCGACGACATGCGCGGTCATGACGGCTGTCGAGCACCAGTCGCCCGACATCGCCCAGGGCGTCGATCGCGGCGACCCGGCCAAGCAGGGCGCCGGCGATCAAGGCCTGATGTTCGGCTACGCGTGCGACGAGACCAAAGAGCTGATGCCGCTGCCGATCCAGATGGCGCACCAGCTCGCGTTCAAGCTCGCGCAGGTCCGTAAGAATGAGACCAAGGGCGTCACCTGGCTCCGTCCCGACGGCAAGACCCAGGTCTCGATTCGCTATGAAAATGGCGAGCCGACCGGCGTCGAGGCGATCGTTGTCTCGACCCAGCACGACGACAACGTCAAGACCAAGGTCATCGAGGAGATGATCCGCGAGCTTGTCATCAAGCCGATCGTTCCGGCGAAGCTGATGACCAACAAGACGAAGATCCACGTCAACCCGACCGGTCGCTTCGTCATCGGTGGCCCACAAGGCGATTGTGGTCTCACCGGCCGCAAGATCATCGTCGACACGTACGGCGGGTACGCGCGTCACGGTGGCGGCGCCTTCTCGGGTAAGGATCCGAGCAAGGTCGATCGTTCGGCCGCATACTACGCGCGCTACATCGCGAAGCATGTCGTCGCGTCGGGTCTCGCGCGCCGCTGCGAAGTGCAGTTCGCCTACGCGATCGGAGTTGCCGAGCCCGTGTCGATGCTCGTCGATACGTTTGGCACGGGCATCGTCTCGGACGAGAAGCTGACGAAGGCGGTCCTCGCCACGTTCGATGCTCGCCCGGGCATGCTGATCCAGGAGCTCGATCTGCGGCGTCCGATCTTCAGGAAGACAGCGGCGTACGGTCACTTCGGTCGCGAAGAGCCGGAGTTCACGTGGGAGAAGACCCCGCGGATCGCCGAGCTCAAGGAGCACGCCGGTATCCCGACGGCTGCCAAGACCAACGGCGCCAAGACCAACGGTGTGGCGGTCAAGACCAACGGTTCGACGATGAAGACCAATGGCAAGACGAACGGTAAGGCCACGCCGGTGGTTGCTGCGCCAGTCAAGAAGGCGGGCAAGGGCTCGCAAGCTCGCGCGTAAGCTTCGTTTCAGATCGTGAGCAACGCCACGCAAACCGCGTGGCGTTTTCGCGTTTCGGCCAGGGTGCCTCGCCGGCATCCGTCGACGCTCACGCTCTTCACTTACGCTTACGCCTCGACCGTGAGAACGTTTGGCCACGGTCTTGGCGGTGAACTTCTGGATAGCAGCCGCACTCGCCGCTGCGACGAGTGCAGCGTCCGCGGCACCGCGCGGGGAGATGATCTTTGCCGATGGTCATCGCGTTCCATCGCGCGTGCTGAGCGGTGATGCAGGCAAGGTTGGAGATGGCTGGCGACGCACGATCGATCGCGAGACCGGGGTCGTTGCGACGATGGTCGGCTCGCACGTCGATGCCCCCGGTAGCTCGAGCGATCCCGCGATTGCCGAGCGAGCCGCCAAGCGATTTCTCGCCGGGCACCTCGCGGAGCTCGCACCCGGAGTCGGGGTGAACGACTTCGTCGTTGTCGCGAATGTCGTCGACGAACATGCGATTCGCAGCGTCGGGTTCGAGCAGCGGTGGCGAGGGTTGCGCGTGGTCGGCGGGCAGCTCGGGATCGTGTTCGCGCACGATCGCTTGTTCGCGATCACGTCGCAGGCCAAGCCGCACGTCGTGGCGGTGATGCCGAGGAGCGCGCCGCGCGGCGCGCGTGTCGTGCTCTCCGCGAACGGTGGGTTTGTCGTCGTCGATCGCTCGCGCGAAGGCGAGTGGGAGATCTATCGGGACGAGCGCGGCGAGGTCGCGCGGCAATCAACGCTGCGTGAGGCGAGCGGCACGCTCGAGTACAACGCGGGGGTCCGCTATGCCTCGGGACCACGCAGCGATACGCCCGTGCGGACCGCGAACATCACGGTCGATGGCACGTCGACGACCACCTCGACGACCGGCACGTTCAGCTGGCCGGGCTCGGCGGCGGTGACCGTCGCGCCGAGCTGTACGGGGAACGAGGTCACGGTCTCGAACACCGCGGGTGCAGCCGCGACCACGACCCTGAGCGTGCTGCCCGGCGGCGCAGCGATCTGGAACGTCGCGAACAGCGAGCTCGATGACGCGCAGGTCTCGACCTATGTCTACGGTACGATCGTCGCCGAGCGCGCCAAGCGGATCGATGCCGCGGCCGCAACGTGGCTCGCTCCCTTCGTGTTCTACGTCAACGAAGCGAATCCGTGTAACGCCTACTCCGATGGCAACTCGGTGCACCTCGCGCACAGCGTGACCGGGTGCGAGAACACCGGGCGCGTCGCCGATATCGTGTTTCACGAGTTCGGTCACGCCCTGCATTTCCATGAAGTGATCCCGGGCGTCGGCGCCTTCCAGGCTCAGCTCTCCGAGGGGCTCGCGGACTTCAACGCGGCGAACATCACCGAGGATTCGGGCATCGGCCGCGGGCTCGACTTCACCGATGCCGCCGCACGCGACATCGATCCGGTCGGGAGCGAGCGCGTGTATCCCACGGACCTCGATGTCGACACCCACATCTCCGGCGAGATCGTGAGCGGCGCGCTGTGGGATCTGCGCAAGGCGCTGATCACCGAGCTCGGTCACGATCCTGGGGTCGCGTTGAGCGAGAAGCTGTTCGTCGGGGTGATGCGGCGGGCCTCGGATCTGCCAACGAGCTATGCCGCCGCACTCGTCGCCGACGATGATGACGGCGACCTCGGTAACGGCACGCCTCATCGCTGCGAGATCCAGCGCGCTTTCGGGCTTCATGGCCTCGCGGACGACTTCAGCGACGTCCATCTCGGTTCGCCGACCCTGGTCGATTCGTCGTTCACCGTGCCGGTCACACCGGGCACCGCGTCGGGGTGTCCGCCGCGCCAGGTCGCGCGCATGCACTTGCTCTGGAAGATCGGGGATAGCGTCATCAATGATCTCGAGCTCGCGGCGACGAGTGATGGCAGCGCGTGGAGCGCCGCGATCCCGTCACAGACCGAAGGCTCGGTCGTGCAGTACTCCGTCGACGTCACGCTCGATGATGGCACCAACGTTCCGCTGCCGAACAACCCTGCCGATCCGATGTACCAGGCGTTCGTCGGCACGCCGACGCCGATCTACTGCACGACGCTCGACAGCGATCCGCATTGGACCAAGTCTGGAAATCTCACGAACCCGTGGCAGTACTCGATGCCGAGCCAGTTTGGCTACGAATCCGGTGATCCGGTCGCGCCGCACACGGGCTTTTATGCCGAAGGCACGAACCTGTTCAATACGGGGGTCTACGCGCCCGGCGAATCCGCCGGCATCACCACGCCGATGATCGATACGAGTGCCTACCAGCTGATCCACTTGCAGTACTGGCGCTGGCTCACGGTCCAGGACAGCACGCACGATCGAGCGCGGATCCTCGGAAGCACCGACACGCTGTGGGAGAACTCGGCGTCGATCGATCACGTCGATAAGGAGTGGCGCTTTCACGATATCGATCTGACCTCGCACCTCGATCACGGCCAGATCGCGGTGACATGGCAGCTCGATACCGATGGCACCATCGAGCTTGGCGGCTGGAATCTCGACGATATCTGCGTGGTCGGCCTCACGAAGCTGCCAAAGTGCGGTGACACTTTCGTCGACTACGACGAGCAGTGCGACGATGGCAACACGACGAGTGGCGATGGTTGCTCGAGCACTTGCGTCGACGAGATCACCGCGGGCGGTGGCGCCTGCTCGGCCACCGGCGGTCCGGGCGGGCTCGCCCCGGCGACCGTCGTGCTGTACGGCTTGTGCCGGATGCGCCGGCGCCGGCGCCTTGCGGTTCGTCAGCGTACGTAGCGCGACGTGGAACACTGGCTCCGGCACGAAGCCGAAGACCATCACGAATTTATCTCGACTCGTGGCGCGGCTCGGTTACTCCCGGCGTAGCGCCACGCCACATGTCCGCGACGTCAGCGGCGAACGGTTGCCAGCTCTTGCTCGAGCACGTGACCATCCGGATCATGCTCGGCCCGGATGCCATAGTACTCGCGCGGACCGCGCGGGTCGTTCGGGATCGTGAGCTTGAGATCGAACGGCTTGGGGCCATCGACCATCTCGATGTGGAACTGGCTGCGGACCCTATCGTGGGTCTCGAGCAAGTCGAACTCGATCTGGTCGCCATCGACGGCAAACTTGAACAGCTCGAACGTGCCCTTGAAGATGGTGCGATCCTGATAGACACCACCTCCCATGCCGGGCACGAATCGATAGACGTGGAGCTTCTCGCGCTCGGTCTTGGGCATGACATCGATCCAGTTCCGATCGATCAGCAGCTTTTTCGCTAGATCACGGTCGACGGACTTGTCAGCGGTCTTGTGCGAGCACGCGGTCAATGCAACGAGTAATCCTGCGGCGGCGAGCTTCATCGCCAAAATGTAGCGCGGCCGAGCCCGATCGGGAGCGATAGCCGCTCTAAACCGCGAGGATCCGTAACGCCCCAGCGGCGCTGCGGGCAATCTGCTTCTTGCGCGCAGCCGGCGTGCCACCAACCGCACATACGAGGAGCTCGCTGCCGTCGATGCGAACCTTCGTCATCTCGACGTTCCACTGCTTGTTGTCGCCGAGCAGCGTGCCGTCGAAGGACGAGATTCGGGGGCCGACGAGCACGATGCGAGCTGCGACTTCATCGCACGCGTACGCGTCGCCCGACGAGGCGATTGGCAAGCCATCGCTATCGGCGATGACCATCGCTTCCATCGAGCCCTCCTGGCAGCAGCGCTCGAGCTGGTACTTGAGGGCGAGCGTGGCGGTATGGGCTCGGTGAATTCGACGTTCCTGGCGCATGAATCTAATGGTCCGGCACGCAGGGCCGGTGGGCAAAGAAACGGCGATACTGCACCCCGCAATGCGCAGCCTTTTCTTTGTCCTGGTGTTGGCTGGCGCATGTGCTCACTCGAGGACCATCGTGACCACTTGGCCCGCTCTCGACGCCCAACTCCTGGCGGACTCCGCCGCGACCTACGGCTTCCGGCTCGGCTTGCCGACGCCGCTCGCCGTGACCCCGGATGGTGCGGTGCTGTTCAGGCGCACCGGCCCGCGGGACTTCGCAGCGGACCTCTACGAGATGGATGCGAGGACCGGCGCGGTCAAGACGCTCGCGACCGCGGCCGAGCTGGTGACCGGTGACGAGCACGTCAGTGAAGAAGAGAAGGCCCGGCGCGAGCGCAGCCGGACCGCGACGCGCGGCGTGGTCGACATCGGGGTCTCGGCCGACGGCAAGCTCGTGCTTGTCCCGATCAATGGCGTGTTCGTGATCCTGGATCGCAGCGCTGGCACGAAGCAGACAATTGATCCGCAGGGCGCGGCCTACGATCCGCACCTGTCACCGGATGGCGCGCAGATCGCGTTCGTGCGCGACGGTGATGTATGGGTGATTCCCACGACCAGCGGGGGCGCGAAGAAGCTCACGAAGCACCCCGAGGGCTTCGAGTACGGCACCGCGGAGTTCATCGCGCAGGAAGAGCTCGATCGCCGGGTCGGCTTGTGGTGGTCGCCCGATAGCAAGCAGCTGTTGTTCCAGCGCTCGGACCTGCGCCCGGTCCAGACCGTCTACATCGCCGATGCGCGCGAGCCGACGAGACCGCCAGTGCCGTTCAAGTATCCGCGCGCGGGCACGCCAAACGCGATCGTCGATCTAGGCCTCGTCAATCTTGCCGGCGGCGAGCCGCAGTGGCTCTCCTGGGACCTCGCGAAGTATCCGTATCTGGGGCGGGTGAGCTGGAGCGGCAAAGCTCCACTCACGATCGTCGTGCTGTCGCGCGCGCAGACCGATCTCGCCGTGCTGACGCCGCTCGCGAAGAAGACGTTGCTCGAGGAGCACGACGATGCCTGGCTCAACCTCGCCGGTGCAGGCGATCGCGGAGTCGGGGGCAACCACGTGCTCGGTGCACCGCTGTGGCTCGCGGATGGGTCGGGCTTTCTGTGGATGACAGAAGCGCGCGGCGCGTGGACGTTGGAGCTGCGCAAGCCCGATGGTGGGCTCGCGACCGTGCTCACCGCGCCAGAGTTCGGCCTCTCGGAGCTGCTCGGTGTGCAGGGTGATGTCGCGATCGTCGAGGCCTCGGCGAACCCGACCCGCCAGGATCTTTGGACCGTGCCGCTCGCAGGCGGCCAGCCCTCGCGGCTCACCGACGGTGATGGTTACGCGACCGGCACGGTCGATCACGGTCAGATCCTCATCACGACGGCGAAGCATGCCGGTGGCCGCAGCGTCACGGTCAACGGGCACGAGCTACCCTCGGTCGCGGAGCAACCGAAGCTTGTCCCGACGACGAAGCTCGAGATCGTGCAGGTCGCCGGACGCGACCACCACGTCGCGATCACGCGGCCCCGCGCATTCGACCCCGTCCACAAATATCCGGTGCTGCTCAAGGTCTACGGCGGCCCGCACCTCCAGACCGTGCTCGACGCGCTCGACACCTACGTGATGGACCAGTGGTACGCGGATGCGGGGTTCATCGTCGTGCGCAGCGATAACCGGGGCACGCCGGGCCGGGGACGGGCGTGGGAACGCGCGGTCTCTGGCGACCTACTGACCGCGCCGCTCGCCGATCAAGTCGGGGCGCTGCAAGCCGTCGGTGCGCGCTATCCCGAGCTCGATCTTCAGCACGTCGGCGTGTTCGGTTGGTCGTTCGGCGGCTACCTCTCGGCTCTCGCCGTGATGCTGCGTCCCGATGTCTTCACGTGCGGTGTGGCGGGCGCACCGGTGACCGATTGGTCGCTCTACGACTCGGCGTACACCGAGCGCTACATGAAGCTGCCCGTGGACAACCCGCAGGGTTACGCCGCGACGAGCGCGCTCGCGCACGCCGGGAAGTTGCGGCGACCGTTGCTCGTGATCCACGGCATCACCGACGACAACGTTCACCTCGCGAACACGCTCGGCTTGATCGACGCGCTCTATCTCGCGGGCAAGACCGCGAAGGTCGTGCTGCTCTCGGGCACGCACATGGTGACCGATCCGAGAGTCGCGCTCGCACGCGAGCAAGTCCAGATCGATTTCTTTCGCGAGCACCTAGGGCAGTAGCGTCGCTTCGGCCGCGAGGTAGCGCCGCGCCTTTTGTCGCGCGAGCTCGTTCGAGAGCCGGCGCTCCGGCCAGCGAGCTGGATCCGCCTCGAGCACGCGGTGCAAGCGCGCTTCGAACAGCGCGCGATCTTT